>BBEG01000147.1 GCA_001312645.1 Rhodococcus sp. JCM 9791 | reverse complement strand
CAGCGCAGTTCTCGTAGTACACCGAGCCCGTGTCGGCCTCGACGACCGGAACAGGTTCCGGGGTGGGCTGGGGTTGGACCGCTGGGGTGCGGCAGTGGTCGCAGCGGGTACCGGCTGCGGCGCAGGGATCGTCGTGGTCGTGGTCGGAACCACCACGGACTCCGACGGTTGCGCGACAGGCGCCGACCCGCCGCACGAGGTGAGAACCCGCACCATCGCGTCGTGTTCGGCCTGCGTCACCCACAGGTTGTAGGCGGCCTTCACCTGCACCTGGCGTGCCACATACGTGCAGCGATAGGCATGGTTGGGCGGCAGCCACGTCGCGGCGTCACCGTCGCTCTTCTGCTGATTGGTGGGCCCGTCGACCGCCTGGAGATTTCTCGGATCGTTCGCGAAGTCGGCGCGGGTCTGCGCATCGAGCTGTTGGGCGCTTCTGCCACGCGTCCGACAGCGCGACGACATGGTCGATCTGCACTGCTGTGGAAGTTTCCTGACCTCGGGTGAACGCAATAGAAGTACCGGTGTACGTGTCGGTCAGGGTGCCGGACAGGACAACGCAGTCACGGGTACCGGGCTTGTAGGCGATATCGACGAGGTCCCGGGCAAGGATGTCGTTGCGGGTGTCGCAGCCGTTGTGCCCGCCCGCGACCGACACGTCGTCGCTCCAGGCCTGGCCGAACAGGTCGCGGTCGTAGCCGGTCTTCGGTGCACGGCCCTTGATCGGCAGCGTCGAAAGTTGCGCGAGCGTGGCCCCCGCTCCCCCGTTGACCTCGATGTCCGCCGGGAGTTCAGCGACGGGCGAGGCCGCAGTCGACGACGGCGACGCTGCCGACCGCTCCACGGTGGGGGTGGTCGTCCGCGCGACGCTCGAGGTTTCGGTACTTGCTGCACGGTCGACGTCCGGCGCGACGTCGCCGGCCACGTCGGTGCAGCCGGCGACGAACACCACCGCGGCGGCTATCACCGCAGCCCAGCGGGCGCGCGAAAGAACGGGGGTTGTGACGTGCAATGGGGACAACGGAGCACTCCTGTGCGCGCGAACAAAGCTACTGCCAGCGGTATCGCCGCGTCCTGTCCGGTTCGTTACATTCACTACCGGACCGTCCACGTCGTCGGCGCACCTATCATTCGTCCGTGGTCGGATACAGCAGGAAACTCCATGCACTCGCGGTTGCACTGGCCTCACTTGCAGGCTTCGTGGACGCCCTCGGCTTCATCACACTCGGCGGAGTCTTCGTGTCGTTCATGAGCGGGAACTCCACCCGACTGAGTGTCGGGATCGCCGAAGGCGCGTGGCAACACGCAGGCCTCGTTGCGGGTGTCCTCGCACTGTTCGTCGTCGGGGTGATACTCGGCGGGGTCGTCGCGGAATTCACCGATCACGACCGCCGTACGAGGAAGAGCTCGGTGCTCGCCCTCGTCACCGGACTGCTTCTGATCGGCTCGATCGGCGTCCTCGCCGGATGGATCCCGCTTGCCGTCATCGCGATGACGTTGGCCATGGGTGCCGAGAACTCCGTGTTCCGGCGCAACGGCGAGGTCAGTATCGCCTTGACCTACATGACCGGCGCGCTCGTCAAGATCGGCCAACGCATCGCTGCCGCGTTCTTCGGCGGCCCCCGTTGGAACTGGCTTCCTTATTTCGCCCTGTGGGCAGGGCTGGTCGGCGGAGCGGTTCTCGGAGCACTCGCACACCACGTGCTCGGTCTGCACGCACTGTGGATCGCCACCTCCGTGTCCGCCGCGCTCACGGTCGGTGTGCGGTTCCTGCCCTACCGAGCGTGAACGACGCGGTCATCGAGAAATCCCTTCAACCCGCCACTGAAGACATCGTTGTCGTCACCCGCGACCATATGACCCGCCCCGGCAACATCGATCATCGTGGCGGTCGGGATCAGCTCGAGCAGTTCTTTCGCGCCTTCCTCGCTGACCACATCGGACTGCTTACCGCGAACGAGCATCGTGGGAACGGCGATCGCGATTGCGGCGTCCCGGGCGCGCTCGTATCGCACGATCGAGTCGGATTGGCGAGTGGGTTCGTCGCCCTCGCGAAGAAACGCCGGATCCCAATGCCAGTACCACCGGCCGTCACGCAAGCGAAGATTCTTGCGCAAACCTTCAGGATTGGGCTTACGAACACGATTCGGCGTATAGGCCGCGATTGCCGCGGCAGCATCATCGAGGCTCTCGAATCCGTCGAGGCCACTGCGCATGAACGACATGATCTCCGCGGTGCCGCCGGTTTCGACCTTCGGAGCGATATCGACCAGGACCAGACCGCGTGCGAGCTCGGAATTCTCACCTTGCCCGATCAACGACGTCATTCCACCCATCGACGCGCCGACGAGAACCGGCTTCTCCCCCAGCTCACCGATGATCGCCGTCAGGTCGGCGACCAACGCATTCATGCCGTAGTCCCCGTCGGGGGCCCACTGACTGTCCCCATGCCCACGCGCATCCACAGCGATGGCGGACCAGCCGTCCGACGCAAGGCTGCGGCCGGTGTTCCGCCAGGAATGTCGCGTCTGCCCGCCGCCGTGCAGCAACAGCACCACACCTTTTCGGTCGACGCCCGACCCGCCGTCGCTGCGGGTCCGTGGATCCCACCGGTCTGCGGCAAGGATGACACCGTCACCGTGAAATGCGGGCTGTGAAACTACCGGATCCATGAAATCCCTCACTATCATCGAAATTGCGTATCACTCATCATGCAACCTGGTGAACAATCATTCACCGGACTCGCCCTATGACGCATCGATCAGTGCGGGGGCTGCGCACCTGTCGCGACGTCGAGATGCTCCGCCTGTCCGGGGAAGCGCATGCCGCAGTAGGCCGAGCCCTGCGGCCGTGCACCAGCCAGTAGAAACCCAGCAGTGCCACCATCACACCGGACAGGACGAGATACATTCCGGAATAACCGGTCGCCGGTAACAGCGCACCGAGCACGATCGGACCGACACCCACGCCGGCATCGAGCATCAAGAAGAACGTGGAGGTGGCCGTGCCGACCTTTTCTCGCGGCACGATGGACACCGCCACAGACTGCAACGACGTCATCAACGCGCCGAAGCCGAGTGCACACAGGATTGCCGCAGTCACGAATCCACCTGGGGCAGACCACAACGACAGAACAGCCAACCCGGCCGAGAAACACACGATCAGCGGATAGACCACAGCATTGTCGCCGCACCGATCCTGCAACGGACCGGCGAAGAACCGCGATGCGAGGAGCACTGCGGCGTAGACCAGGAAGAAGACGCTGGGAACAGCCGCGCTCAAATTCTCGTCCTGCGCATAGCCGTTGAGGAAAGCCAGCACGGACGAGTACGCCAGACCACCGATCAGAATGACCGCAGATATGGGAATGACCTTGGTAGAGACCATCTCACGTATCGAGAACCGTCGCGCACTGCGATGGCCGGGTGCTTCCGGAAGACGGACGATCGACCCGACAACCAAAGCCGCCACGGCGAAAACGGTGCACGTGATGAACAGTGAGTCGTAGCCGAAGAGGTCCGTCAACTGCAGTGCGAGCAAAGGACCTATCGCCGTGGCCACGGTGGTGGACGTACCGAACCAGCCCGTGCCCTCACTCAGCCGCCCGCGAGGTATCAGTCCGATGACCGACGCCGCCAATGTGGTGTTGGCAGCACCGAAAGCCAGACCGTGCACGAAGCGCACCGCGATCAGCAGCCACAGGGATCCCGCCACCATGTACGCCGCCGAGACCCCGAGGAACACCACAAGAGCAACGATCAGGATCCTCCGTCGACCGACCAGATCCATTGCCTGACCGGTGAACAATCGCGTCACCACAGACCCGATGACGAACGCGCTCACCGCGAGACCGGACTCGGCGTCCGATGCCATGAAGCGATCCACCGCGTAGAGGCCATCGCGGTGATGAGCAAGTAGAAGACCATCGCTATGAGGAAATTGGTCAGCGACGCCAAGATGAAGTCCCGAGACCACAGGCGATGCCGCTGCGGCGAGGTTTCGGGAACCGAGGTCTCGGGAGCTGAAGACACAGACAACGATGACCGCGCGGTGGGCTCACTCATCAGGCAAGGCCTTCACCAATTTGCGCAGGACAGGCAGGACGGACTCGAGCATCTCGACCTCATCCGCGGTAAGCCGATCCGCGATAGCGCGTTCCAGCCACAGATTGCTCGTCGCGCGCTCCTGCGCCAGCCTGTCCCGTCCGATGTCGGTCAACTCGACCACACGCGCCGACGGTCCTCGTCGTCAGGGGTGCGCACGACGAGCCCGAGGCTCTCGAGCTCTCGTACCGCTGTGGCGATCGCCTGAGGACTGATCCGCTCGGCTGCGGCAAGGTCGAGGACGTGGTGGCGCCATGATCCGCCAGGTAACCGAGCACACCCATCTTCCCGACGGAGATGGATTGGTGAGCGCTGAACCGTCGCCAGAAGGGACGGAGCGCCTCCCGGAGTTGCTGGGCGATGCTGCGTTCGACGGTGGTCACTCGAACTAGTTTACAACTAGGTTTATCAATCTAGTTGACTAACTGCTCCCCTCTTCGCCACGACGCCCTCCGACCGCGACACCAGCGATCGTGGAACACGGTGGTCAGGCGCCCATCTTCGCCATCTTTTCGAGCCACGCCCGCGCATCGTCGGGAAGGTTTCCGCACTTCTCGGCATGAGCGCACCACCGCTTGGTGGCAGCGAGGAAATTCATCGGGTTGTAGGCGTCCTCCTGGTAGGACCACAACCGTCGCCGGCGTAGTGAAGGATCGTGATGTTCGGGGCGTTGTGCTCGGTGCCGTCACCCGGGTCCTCCATCGGGTTCTGCACTTCGCAGATCACCCAACCGCGTTCCTCGTCGATCACGTACCAGGACGGCGGAAACGACGTCATGCGGCTGCCGGGAAATGCCGACATCGTCCGCGTCACCCATTTCCTGATGGCTTCACGTCCGTTCATCGTCCCGTACGCGTGCTCGACGTAGCGGGCATCCTCCGTGAACTGATCGGCATAGCAATTCCAGTCGCGAGTCCGTGTCGCCCGCACGACTGTGTCCCGGTAGTTCTCGTACGCCTTCTCGAGCTCGTCCTTGCTCCACCCCATCGCACTGCCCTCCGCGTCGTCGTGCGTGTCCGGCCACCCGCCGGTCGCGGTCGTGTGCACGTCGTCACCCGTGACATCAGGAGACCCACACGCTCCGCTACGGTTCTCCCATGCGCGCCCGCCCCTACGCAACCACCAGCCCACCAGGCTCGCTGCGGCACTGCTCGAGGTCGCCGCACGCGGCGGTCTCGAATCGGCGAGCGTGCGAGAGGTCGCAAGCCAGGCGGGCGTGTCGATCGGCGCTGTCCAGCACCATTTTCCGACCAAGGACGAGATGCTCGCGTACTCGTTCCGGGCCCTCGCCGACCGGGTGCTCACGCGGCTGGCCACCGTCGACCCCGACATCGACCCCACCCGCACACTGTTCGCCGCACTGAGCCAGTTGCTGCCACTCGACGACCAACGCGGCAGCGAGGCGCATGTGATGGCCGCGTTTGCAGTGCGCGCCGCAACGTCGCCGTCGTTGAGTTCGATCCGCAGTTCTGTCCTCTTCACGATCCGCACGGGGCTCGCGATCGTCCTGATCCGCATGGGCACTCCCGATCCGGAGACGCGCGCCGCCCTGCTCGTCGCGGCCGTCAACGGCCTGGCGTTGGACGCGACGTCGAGCCCCGACCTGTACCCGCGTGAGTACCTCACCCATGCGCTGCACACCCAGATCCATCTGATGCTCGACACCCCGAACTGACACACGCCCTGCCCGATAGGGTGCACGAGTGTCACATTCGGCCGACAACGGCGCGGGCCGGTTCGCGCCCAGCCCGTCCGGCGACCTGCATCTCGGTAATCTCCGCACCGCAGTCCTGGCGTGGTTGTTCGCCCGATCCACGAACCGCCGATTCCTGGTGCGCGTCGAGGATCTCGATCGGGTACGTCCCGGTGCCGAACAGTCCCAGCTCGACGATCTCGCTGCGCTCGGTCTCGACTGGGACGGCAAGGTCGTCCACCAATCCCGTCGCCTGCGCCTGTACGACCAGGCGATCGCGCGTCTCGAGCGCGCCGGCCTGACGTACGAGTGCTACTGCACCAGGCGCGAGATACAACAGGCCACATCGGCTCCGCATGCCCCGGCAGGCGCATACCCGGCACGTGCCGAGAGCTCACCGAAGCCGAACGCACAGCGAAACGCGACAACGGCCGCCCACCGGCGATCCGACTGCGATCGGGAGAGGCGAACTACACGATCCACGACGTCTTACACGGTGACTTCACCGGAATCGTCGACGACCTGGTGTTGCGCCGTGGGGACGGAAAACCCGCCTACAACCTTGCGGTGGTGGTCGACGACGCAGACCAAGGTATCGACCAGGTGGTGCGTGGCGATGATCTGCTGGCTTCCGCACCTCGCCAGGGGTATCTCGCTTCCTTGCTGGAGCTTCCGATACCCCGCTACGCACATGTCCCCCTCGCGTTGAACGACGAAGGGAAACGCCTGGCCAAGCGGGATGGCGCCGTCACACTCGCCGACCGGGTCGCGCTCGGGGAGACGCCCACCGACGTGCTCACGACGATCGCGGTGTCGCTGAATCTGGCCGATCCCGGTGAACCGGCAACGTTGCCTCTGTTGCTCGACCGATGGGATCCGACGCGTATGCCGAGAGATCCTTGGGTGTACCGACCACAGTGAAATACAAGATCGGAAGGGCTGCATCGAGGATGGAACCACCGTAGCCTCACGGTGAAACCGAAAATTCGTGCTCCATCCATCCGCGAGAGGATCCGATGACGACCGGCGGTTACGACCCGAACAAGGACCCGCAGAACCAGGGCGGCGATCCCAATCCGGAATGGCCGGGAAATCCACCCGGCGGTGCCACCCCTCCTCCCGGCGGATATCCCCCACCGCCGTCAGGCAACTATCCCCCGCCCTCGCAGGGCAGCGGCTTCCCGCCACCTCCGGGCGGAAATTATCCGCCCCCACCGGGAAACTATCCGCCGCCGCCCGGTAGCTACCCCCCACCTCCGGGTGGAGGCTTCGGTGGCGGTGCCGGACCCGCTCAGCTGAACGTCGGCGACGCGATCTCCTACGGGTGGCGCAAGTTCAGCCAGAACCCCGGCGTGTGGATCATCGTCATGCTGGTGGCCATTGTCATCCAGGCGCTCCTCAACTGGATCTTCAATGGGTTCGACTTCTCGGTCTCGCTCGA
The DNA here is from genome assembly GCA_001312645.1 of Rhodococcus sp. JCM 9791. Taxonomy (GTDB): domain Bacteria; phylum Actinomycetota; class Actinomycetes; order Mycobacteriales; family Mycobacteriaceae; genus Rhodococcus. Next base: position 5,855 of record BBEG01000147.1, on the reverse strand, counting down.
TGACGGGGCATCCGGCTTCGGCGTCTGGTCGATCCTCGGCAGCTTCGTCACGGCCGTGGTCGGTTATCTGATCCAGGCGGCGTTCGTGCGCGGCGCGCTGAGCGAGGTCGACGGGCAGAAACCCGCTTTCGGAACCTTCTTGCAGGTGGGCGCGGTCGGCGCTGTGATCCTCGCGGGTCTGCTCGTGGGTATCGCGACCACGGTCGGGTTGTTCCTGTGCATCATCCCCGGTCTTGTCGTCGCGTTCCTGACGTGGTGGACGATGCAGTTCGTGGTCGACCGCAACCAGGACGCGATCACCGCGATCAAATCGAGTTTCAACGCGATCAAGTCCAACGCCGGCACCCTGCTACTGCTCGCACTGGCGCTCGTCGGCATCAATATCGTCGGCGCGCTGTTGTGCGGCCTGGGGCTCTTCGTCTCCGTCCCGGTGGCGATCATCGCCTCGACCTACGCCTACCGGATCACCACGGGTGGCCCTGTCGCTCCCTGACCACCCTGAGCCACCACATCGTTGCGCCACCGTATGGCTGTCCGTCACCGGAACGTTGTACGGTGGCGCAACTGCATCTTGCTCACAAAAGGGAGTTATATGACATCCGGTGGATACCCACCCCCACAGCCCGATCCGCAGAACCCGGGCGCGTACCCGGGCGGCGCTCCGCAGTACGGCACTCAGCCGGGCTTCGGACAGCAGCCGGCGGACTACACCCAGCAGTTCTCCGGTCCGATCGATGGCTACGGGCACGATAGCGGAGGCCAATACGGAGCCCCACAGTACGGTGCGCCCCAGAACGGCGGCGGCCAGTACGGCAGCCCTCAGTACGGTGCTCCGCAGGGCAACCAGTTCGGTGCGCCGCAGCAGGGTGCACCTCAGTACGGCACTCCGCAGTACGGTCAGGCACCCGGCGGACAGCAGTTCGGCGGGGCACCCGGCTTCCCCTCCCCCACACCCGGATTCGGTCCGTCGCAGCCCGGGGAGTTGCTGCCACGTCTCGGGGCTCGCATCATCGACGGGTTGATCGTCGGAATCCCGATGGGCATCCTCACCGCGATCGTCGCCTTCGGCAGCGGCAGCGGGTTCATGTCGTTCGTCATGTCGGTACTCACGGGAGTCGTCGCCTTCGGCTACTGGACGTACCTCGAGTCGACGCAGGGCGCGACCTTCGGCAAGAAGCTGCTCGGCCTGTCCGTGGTCGGACCGAACGGTGGAAACCCCACGCTCGAGGAGGCCGCCAAGCGCAACGCCTTCGTCGCGCTCCAGGTACTGACCGGCATCCCGTTCCTGGGGTGGCTGGCAAGCCTGGCGTCACTGGCCGCGTACATCGGCATCGCCGTGACGATCGAACAGGACGGCACCAAGCAGGCTTCCACGACAAGTTCGCCGGCGGAACCCGGGTCGTCAAGTCCTGACGCTTCGGCATCACACAGCGGGCTCCGTTCTCCGGAACGGAGCCCGCTGTCGTGTTCGTAGCTTTCGCGATCGGCCGGGTCGGGTGCTTGGATGGCCAGGTGACAAAAGCATCCGACCTCTCGAAACCCGCATCCGAGCAAGTCGCCTTCGCTCGGATAGGACACAGCTTCTATCCCGGAATCCTCGTGCTGTTCAGCACTGTGCTGATCATCTCGAATATCACCGCGACGAAAGGTGTCGCGTTCTTCGGGGACAGTGAATGGGCCGTCGGACCGCTGCAGTTCCTGCCGATCATCACCGACGGCGGGTTCTTCCTGTTCCCCCTCGCGTACATCCTCGGCGACGTACTCAGTGAGGTGTACGGGTTCGCCGCGACCCGTCGCGCAGTGCTGTTCGGATTCGGCGCGGTCGCGCTGTCCGCCCTGTGCTTCTGGATCACGTGGTCGCTGCCTGCCGCCGACTTCTACGAACATCAGGACTCGTTCGAAGCCGTGCTCGGAGTGGTACCACGCATGCTTCTCGCAGGTCTGGCCGGATATCTGGTCGGCCAGCTCCTCAATTCGTATGTGCTCGTGTGGATCAAGAAGCGCACACAGGAAAAGCACCTGTGGGCACGACTGATCGGCTCGACTGTGGTCGGCGAGTTCGCCGACACATTGATCTTCTGCGCGATCGCGGCCGGCGCGATCGGCATCTCGACGTGGGCGGACTTCGTGAACTACGTGGTGGTCGGCTTCCTGTGGAAGACACTCGTCGAGATCGTCGTCATGCCCATCACGTACCGCGTTATCGCGTACGTGAAGAAGCACGAACCGAGTTACGGCGCGCGCTTGGCCGAGTAGAACCGGCTCAGCGTCTCGGCCTTGTGCTCGGGGAAGCGGCCGTCGTCGATGCTCTGCCGGATGTCGTCGACGAGGCGCACCGTGTACCGCTCGTTGTGGATCGTGCACAACGTGGACGCGAGCATCTCCTTCGCCTTGAACAGGTGGTGGATGTACGCGCGCGTGTAGTTCGCGCACGCATAGCAGTCGCAGTTCTCGTCGATGGGCGTGAAGTCGCGACGGAAACGGCTCGTGTTGATGTTGAACCGTCCGTCGGGGGTGTAGATCGCGGCGTTGCGCGCGACCCGTGACGGGTTGACACAGTCGAACGTGTCGGCGCCGTGTTCGACGGCGACGAACATGTCGTCGGGCTCGCTGATCCCGAGCATGTGCCGCGGCTTGTGCTCCGGAAGTTCCTCGCTGCACCAACGCACGATCGTGCCCAGGTTCTGTTTTTCGAGGGCTCCGCCGATGCCGTAGCCGTCGAAACCGCGACCCGTTTCACCGCGGATCGATTCGAGACCGCGGCACGCCTGCCTGCGCAGATCCTCGTACTGCGCGCCCTGCACCACACCGAACAGCGCCTGGTACGGGCGGTGGGTGCGTTGCGCGGTGAGCTTCTCGTGCTCGGCGATGCATCGCACCGCCCACGCCTGCGTGCGCCGCAGTGACTCCTCCTGATATCCGCGGGTGTTCATCAGGGTGGTCAGCTCGTCGAACGCGAACATGATGTCGGCGCCCAGTTCATGCTGGATGCGCATCGACACCTCGGGGGTGAAGCGGTGCTTCGACCCGTCGAGGTGCGATTTGAACGTCACGCCGTCGTCGTCGACCTTCGCGAGCCGTTCCTTGCCCTTGGCGATGACGTCGTCGTTCTGGACGCCCACCGACTCCATGGCGAGGACCTTCTTGAACCCCACACCGAGCGACATGACTTGGAACCCGCCGCTGTCGGTGAAGGTCGGACCGGGCCAGTTCATGAACTTGCCGAGCCCACCGGCCTCGTCGACGATGTCCGAGCCGGGCTGCAGATACAGGTGGTAGGCGTTCGCGAGTACCGCCTGTGCCCCCAGATCGGCCATCGCCTCGGGCAGCACCGCCTTGACCGTCGCCTTCGTGCCGACCGCCACGACGCCGGCGTGCGAATGTCGCCGTGCGGGGTGTGGATGGTGCCTGTGCGCCCCAACCCGTTGTCGAGACGGGTCCCGATGGTGAAGAACGGGTCGTTCGGGGTGGGCACGGTTGTGTCGGTAGCGCTGGGGTCGGTCACGTCGTCATCCAATCATGACGGGCCGAGGACCGCGGCTGTCGTATGCCCACGGTTCAGGCAGCCGCACGGCGACAGCAAAGATCGCCACACCCGCCAGCGCCAGCGCCACGCCGACGGCCGCGGGAGCCGTGTATCCGAAGCCTGCCGCGATGACGGCACCGCCGATCCACGCACCGAACGCGTTCGCGAGATTGAACGCCGCGTGGTGGAGCGACGCCGCGAGTGTCTGCGCGTCCTCCGCGACATCCATCAACCGGACCTGCAGGCCCGGTCCCACCGCGGCGCAGCCCGCGCCGAGCAGGAACACCAGCAACAGCGCCGTATACGGGTTGTGCACCGCGACGATGAACACCGCCAACAACACGGCGAGCGACGTCACCGTCATGAAGATCCCCGGCACCAGAGCGCGGTCGGCGAGCAGGCCGCCGACGAAGTTTCCGACGACCATGCCGATACCGAACAGCATCAGCGCGACCGGGACCAGCGACTTCGACAGTCCTGCGACATCGGTCAAGGTGGTGCTGATGTAGGTGTAGACCGCGAACACACCGCCGAAGCCGATGACCGCCACCGCGAGCGTCAGCCACACCTGCTTGCGCCTCAGAGCTCCGAGTTCGATCCGCACGCTGGTGGTGGGGATCGACAAGGACGGCACCCACGCGACGATCGCCGCGACGGTCACCACGCCGATCACTGCGACCAGGACGAATGCAGAACGCCAGCCCAGCGCCATTCCCAGCCACGATGCCGCAGGCACCCCGACGACGTTGGCCACCGACAACCCCATCATCACCAGCGACACCGCCCGAGCACGCTGACCCGGCCCCGCGAGATGCGCAGCCACGAGCGCCGCGACACCGAAGTACGCGCCGTGTGGCAGCCCGGCGAGGAACCGGGACGCGATGAGAAGCTCGTAGTTCGGTGCCAGCACAGTCGCCGCGTTGCCGAGGGTGAATGCCACCATGAGTGCGATCAGCAACGTTTTGCGCGGTAGCTTCGCGCCGATCACTGCGATCAGCGGAGCTCCGACGACGACACCAGCCGCATACGCCGACACCACGTGCCCGGCGGTGGGTTCGGAGATACCGAGCCCGGAGGCAATGTCGGGCAGCAGACCCATCGCCACGAATTCGGTCGTTCCGATGCCGAACCCGCCGAGCGCGAGCGCCCACATCACCAGCGCCCGCCCCGGGTACGCGGTGGTCGCGCTGTCGGCCTCGACCGAGGTCGTGGGCGCAGGATCGAGTGGACGGTCGGAAGCCGTGGTGGTCATGCAGGTGGAACCTTCGATTGGGCGAGTGACAGAAACCGGCCCGTCCGCGGACCGGGCAAGCTTCCATTGTCCTGCGCCTGCGCCCCGACGACGATTCGAGACGGCGTGAGTTACGCCATGCGGTGCACCATCGATCCGGGCACTACCAATCCGCGCCTGCTCGCTCCGAAGCGAGCAGCCGGAGTGTGCCGTCATCGACCCGATACCGGCTCATCGTCGACAGCGACGGCGCGTACACGTGGACGCTGACGGCGGGGGTGTCCGACTCGTTCGTCACCCCGTGAATGTGGTGGGCACCGAAACCACGCACCTCGCCGGATCGAATTTCGTTCCGCGACACCGATACCTGAGATCCGGGCAGGATCGCGTCGACCGGCGCGTGCACTGTGGTCTCGGTGAGTACCCCCTGTGCCACCGCGAAGGCACCTGCGCTGCCGCCGTGATCATGGATCTCGGTTCGCTGACCGGGGAGCCATGTGAGCAACCACACCTCGCGATCGTCGGCGACGGTCAGTCGGGTGTACCAGCGTTCCTGCTCGTCGAATCGAACGACCGGTAGCCATCGGTCGGGATCGCGTGCGATCTGCAGCGCGAGGGAGGTGAGATCGAGGTCGGCACGGATGGGCAGGTCTGGCTGAGTGAGCATTGCGAACTTCCCGAAATCGGGGCACCGATGTGCCCGGGCGGAGCAGAGGAGAGGGCGATTTCAGTGACAACAGTGCAGACGCGCGTCGTCGGCACGGGTCGAGTCCGTGCGGAGACCGCGATGCTGCGCAGTGGCCGGAATGTTCACGACGACCATGTCACCCGCTTCGGAACCGCAGGTCAAGAGTTCGGATCAATGCAATTCGAAAAGAATCGTGCCGGGTTGCCTGTGCGCAATCGCACCCCGGCGGAACCACCGAGTGCGAGAGGTTCAGCGTAGGGGCGATCGGACCCGAGCAAAACCCGATCCTCGCCCAGGTGGGCCATCACCGTTGCGACGATCTCCCGCCCGTACGACGACGTCTCCACGTACACACCCGGCGCGGGCACTCCGGCGGGCCCGCCGCGGGCAGCCATCCGATCGACGTGCAG
>BBEG01000146.1 GCA_001312645.1 Rhodococcus sp. JCM 9791 | reverse complement strand
ATCGACTGATCGACTGCACGTAAGAACCGGCTCTAGAACCGACCGGACCGACTATCGGGGACCTGCCACCAGAGCCACGTTGTTGACTGTTCTCAATAAATACCGAGGCACTGTGACTTGCCAGGCTGCTGTCTACTCACACGGAGGCACGGGGAACGCATGCGTCTCGCTGGTTGCGGTCTCGATCGTTGTCAAGGTGTCGGTCGCATAACTCGGCTACTTCCCTCCGAAGAGAGGGCTTCAAGAGATGCATGTCGGATTCGATGAGAACGGCCTGTAACCGTTGATAGAACGTTCGGGGCCCGATACCAAAGCGGATGAAGATGTCCTCTGGTGGCGGGCCGCCATAAGTGAGCCAAGGATGTACAAAATCCAACATTGCTCGTTCGTGCTGTTGCATCGGCTCTTTCCTCTCGAGGGTCATTTGCGGCGAGCGCGGTCTGCTGTCGGTCAGAGAATGAACGAATGATGTGATTACTCAGACTGTGTCGCTACTCAGTTGCACTATCGATGTGGTTCGTCCCGGAACTTCTGCACATCGGGAACTAGCCACGGACGCTTGATCACTACCGGAGTGTGTTCTTGTGGCGCAATCGGCATCAACTGCTAATCGAGTAGGGTCTTCCACAGACGGTCCGTTCCGGCAACCCACCTCGAGTTGCCGGAACGGACCGAATGAACCTGGTGAGCCGATCGAAAATGTCTACGGCTCGATCTGTCCGATCTCATCGCCGACCGCATAGTCTTCGTCCGGAACACCAGTGATGCGGACCCGGCCGGTTGCGGGCGCCTCAACCTCATTCTCGACTTTGTCGGTGGCTAGAGTGTAGAGCGGTTCACCCTCTTGAACGACTTCGCCGTCAGCGACGTGCCATTCGATGAGCGTCCCCTCGGCCATCGTCATGCCCAGCTTCGGAACCTTGATCGGGACGGTCATTGATTTTCTCCTACGATTCAGGCGAACAGTGTGTGTGCGGTGGTGACAATCTCGTTGGCTGTTGGATAGAAAGCCGCGACGAGTCCCGAAGAAGCGGGTACAGGACTGTCTGGTGCTGTGACCCGCTTGACCGGAGCCTTGAGCTCTGCATGCAGGCTCTCATGGATACGTGTGCTTATTTCTGCTGCAGGTCCGCAGGTACGCACAGCCTCGTGGACGATAACCGCGCGACCGGTCTTCGCGACGGAGGTGAGGATGGCCTCGTCATCGATTGGTGATAGCGTCCGCAAATCGAGGACTTCTGCTGAAATTCCGTGATCATTCTGCAAACTCTCGGCGGCGTCGACAGCGGGTGCCATCATCCGACCCCAACTTAGAATCGTGACGTCGGTACCTTCTCGTCGCGTTGCAGCTTTGCCGATCGGGATGGTGTAGTGCCCCTCCGGCACCGGCGTCTTCTTCATCATCAGCGAGTTGGTCTCGATGAAAATGCAGGGGTCCTCGTCCTCGATGCAGGAAAGGAGAAGCCCCTTGGCATCATAGGCGTTTGACGGATAGACCACCTTGAGTCCAGGCGTGTGCATCAACAAGGCTTCGAGTGACTGGCTGTGTTGGGCACCAAGTGGCGTTCCACCGACCATGTTGACTCGAACCACCATCGGCACCGAGGTTCTACCTCCGGACATGTACCGGAGCTTCGCAGCGTGATTGGACAACTGGTCGAAGCAGACGCCGATGAAGTCCATGAACATGATCTCCGCGATGGGCTTCATGCCCACGATCGCAGAGCCGATCGCTGCGCCGATGATTGCCTCTTCGGCAATGGGTGTGTTGCGCACTCGGTGTTCGCCGTGTCGGCTCGATAGTCCGGAGGTCATGTTGAATACGCCGCCGCCGGCGGTGTCCGAGATGTCCTCGCCGAGAAGGAACACATTCGGATCCTCGCTGAGAGCAATGTCGAGTGCGTTCTTGATCGCCTCACGCATCGGCATAGGACTGTCTCGGCTAGGATCCGCCGGTCGCTCTTCCTCCACCGGCTTGGGATCTGCGAAGATGTCCTCCAACACCCGGTCGGGATCAGCCGGATCGTCGAGCGAAGCAGCAGCGTAACCCTCATCGATTTCCTGCTGTGCGATAGTCTCGATCGCGTCGAGTGCCTCGGCGTCCGCAATGCCGTCTTCGATCAGCTGGCTGCGAAAGCGCGCCAGTAGGTCGTTTGCGCGGTGTTCAGCGAGTACGTCTTGGTCCATGTACTCGTTCTGGTCGCCGAGTACATGGCCCAAGGTGCGGAAGGTGACGCATTCGAGAAGCACCGGCCCGGCACCTGACCTGGCGTGCGCGAAAGCTTCACGCGCAGCCGCTGCTGTCGCCGATGCGTCGGTTCCATCGACTGTGATTCCGCGGATTCCGTATGCGGCTGCTCGATCCGCTACGTGTTCAGTTCTCTGCGTGGCCCCGAAGGGTGTATGTTCACCGTATTGATTGTTCTGGCAGACGAACACAACCGGCAAGTCCCACACCGCAGCCAGGTTCAGCGACTCGTGGAATGCTCCGATGTTCGTGGCCCCGTCACCGAAGTTGCACACCGTCACCTTGCCATCATTGCGAAGCTCAGATGACAGGCCCAAGCCAGCTGCAATCGGGATTCCCCCGCCGACGATCCCACTCATCACCATGAGGCCATGATCTGGAGCGGAGATATGCATAGGACCGCCGCGGCCCTTGGAACCGCCGGTCGACCGCCCCAGTCGCTCCGCCCATAGTTCCTTCACGGGCACGCCTTTGGCGATCTCGTCTGCGAGGCCGCGGTATGTGGCCGTCATGTAATCCGACGGCTCCATTACTGCACCGATAGCAGCTGCGATGATCTCGTGACCGCGGACGGGATAGTGGACGAAGCCCTCTTGCCCTGTGCCCATGAGCTTTTGCGCCTTGTCATCGAATGCGCGAATCTTTCGAGCTGTCTTATAAATTGACAGTAGTAGGGTCTGCTGCTCCGTTCGATCCGCAACCGCGTTCTCAGCAATCATTGGCCAATCCTTTCGTGCTACCTGATGTCGATTCAGCCGGCAGTGATGACGAGTTAGGCGGGGTTCGTGACGCTGTCCCGGGCTTGCAGCACTTCGGTGAGCTTTTCAAACGCTGAATGGGCACGCGCGACTCCGCAGTACCCGGCACTGTGGATCAGTAGTTCAGTAACTTCCTCCGGCGCAATCCCCAACCGGAGAGCCGCGACGAAGTGCTTGCCTAGTTCCTCATGCGAGCCGAGAGCGATCAACATCGACATCGTCGCCACGCTCTTGGTCCGGAGATCGAGGCCCTCTCGCGCCCACGAGTCCGAGAAGGGACGAGAAAGAATCTGTCGTAGGTCCGCAGTGTTGCCGGGCTCGTCCGGACGCGGCTGTGGTGGCCGAACGGCCTTTCCCAACAGTTTTTCCCGCACCACGTCAGCTGCTCGCACCTGTTCGTTTGTCAAGATCATCTACTTACCCCTTACAGTCCCTGGTGCGCGCCCTATCCGCCTGCGGGCGCCTATGTTCCGATCGTGATCTTCATCGGACAGAAATCGATCTGCATTGAAGCCGTTGAGTGTCAGAGGATCCTCCGACAACCCTTTCGCGCTTACTGTTCGTGCGCCCGGGCAATGTAGTTGTCGATTTCACGATGCGTGTTCATAATCGCCATCTCTTGCTGCCGATTGAGTTTGTAGCCTCGAGAATGACGCGAGCGAAGACCTGCCGTGACATGTGGCATGTTCGAGAAGTCCTGGCTAAGGACAAGTTTCCAGCGACTATCCGTCCACTCGAGCTCTTCGCGTTCCACAATCGGTTCCTCACCTACAGGGAACATCCGCAGCGAAAACACATCGAACAGGCAACTATTCGGATCGTCTCCATTCGGCCGGGCACGATAGCCCAATAGGTTTCCGTTGCTTGTCAGCACGACCACATTAGGGAAGATCGTCGTCACGCCGAGATACTTGGTATCGCTGCTCGAAACCTTGGGAAGCGGGATTCCAGCACCCTCGGCGTACTCATGAAGCGCGTTCACGAAGTCAACGCCCGCGCTGAGATCTTCGGGAAGCGGACGCTTCCGGAGGCCAGCAGCGACGAACTTCTCGCGGTCGGTGTAAATAGCATTGACCTGATCGGCCAGGTCAGAGACGGCGCGGTAGAGCTGCTCGCGCTCGTTGAGCGCATCCCGTTCGACCAGTTTGCTGTCGAACGTCCCCTCACGGCCCTTGTGGGTGTGGTTGTGAGCGTGCCCATTCTCCAGCTGCAGATACTCGTACGCATTGTGGTCAAGGATCAACTGCGGATGAGTGGCCGGTACGTGGTAGTTCTCCACGAAGGCGTCGAGGGAGACCTTCCAATTGCATGGCAACACCGTCGACTTGTACCAGTCGTACCGCATGATATCGACGCCGAACGGTTCGAACATCGGCTCCAAGGGAGCAAGGAACGATTCCAAATCCGTCGACGGTGTGTCGGGACAGACAAACACAAAGCCCCATCGGACACCGCTAGGAACCTCGATTAGTGCAAGGTCTTCGGGCTTCATGCCCTCGTCTGAGAACTCACCTTGATCGAGGACGAACGTGTTCTCACCATTGATCGCCCATGACCAACCGTGGTAGCGGCATCGGATGCCCCCCTGCCCTAAGCTGCCACAGCCCTGAGCAAGTCGAGTTGATCTATGCCTGCAGGCATTAGCGAATGCCTTGATACTGCCGTCTTCCTGCCGGACAACGAGAATTGATTCAGTGTTGACCTCATACTCATAGTAGTCTCCGCGATCTGGGATTTCTTCGAGGCGACATGCGATCTGCCAAGTATGGGGCCACAGCGACTTCTCTTCGAGGTCGAGGAAGAGCTTCGATGTGTATCGTGCCGACGGGATGTGGTCGTCGCCGAGGAGACGACAGTCGGCCTGCGCCAAAAGTGTCTGACTGGCTTCCAGGTCCAGCTTCTCGGTCGTGGCGGTCCCTGCAGTCTTGAGATTTCGCGTCATGAGGTGAACTCCTGATCTATGCCGAGGCAGTTAGCAAAAGTGTGCTGTAACACAGGTAGTTTGTCAACAGTCATTGCTGCGGAACACGGCAACCGACGAGGACGAGACTAATCCTGCGCATGGAAACGCCCGCGATCACGCGCCGAATCTGCAGAAAAGTACGATGATTCAGACTTCGAGAGGCTCTCTAGCCCAGCCGGAAGGAGCCATATTCGTGTGGCCCATGCGGTCGATGTGACGTATGAGATGTGGTCCCGCCTCGCGGTAGATGATTGCTGTGCGGTTGTACCGGACATCTTGCGAGGCGGTGCCACATCGTTCCTTCCGTAATCCTCCGCCAGGCTCGGCTGAAGCCGGGACGCCGGTCGGCTTCACTTGCCACGATCGTGCACGTTCTCGCCGGCGAATGCGTGTGGCGGTATCGTCCTCTTCCATCGGGATCACCCCGGCGACGTCGTATCACTGGCTCCGCTGTGTGGCGGCTGGACTCGTGCGAGAAGCCCACCACGCGGTGTCTGGTCTGCGCGGTACCTCCGGTGAAGCCGACTGGCGCGGTAACCATCCTGGGTCCAGCAAGGGGCCTGGTCGAGGAGGGGCGATCACCGGTCAGCAGAGCAGGAGCAAGTAACGGGGGATCGAAGTTCCACAGCCTCCCAGTTGATGGACTGTGTCTGCTCCGCCGACACGTCCGGGGCAGACGGCCTCGCCATGTCCGGTCAGATCCTCGGCGTCGCGAGAGTGATCACGTGGCCGGACACGTCCTTCAGAGCCGCCTCGTCGTACTCGACGACATGGATTCCTCGCAGGATCGTCTGCACGCTGAGCCCGGACTGGTGCCCCGCGCAGCCGGTGCCACTGCGACCGAACCGAGTTCCGCTTTGTCCAAGCACTTTTCAGCGGCGATTGCTTATGACAGCACGTGACTGCAACCTGTGATCGGCGCGATTCCCCGTGACCTCGTCGAGGAATACCTCGCCGTGTATCGGGAGGGCTCGGAGGCAGCAAACACGACGGACGTTTCGACCCCTGCCGTATTCTGCTGGTATCTCGTCGGATTCGCCCACCACATCGTCGCAGCCTGCCTCACGAACCCATCTCCCTGCGACACGCTGCGAGCGTTCTCGAGCGTGCCGATCTCGCGGTCGCCCCGAGGCCAGGAACCTGTCACGGAGGACCACGGGCGGCTTCAGGCCTCGACTTGAGGGGCAGTCCGTTCAAGGCGCGCAACATGAAGGACTTGCGCCATTCCACCTCGCCGGCGAGCTCGATCGTCGGATAACGCGTCAGCAGGCTGTCGAGGGCCACCTGCAATTCGAGTCGGGCAAGCCACCCTCCCAGACAATAGTGGGCACCTCCGAAGAAGCTGATGTGCTTGTTAGGAGAACGTGTCAGGTCCAGCTCGAGCGGCTTGTCGAAGACTGCCGGATCATGATTTGCCGCTTGATTTCCGACGATCAGCGTCTCGCCCTTCCGAACCAGTTGGTCGCCGATTTCGATGTCGTTGACGGCGAATCGTGGAACCGAGCCACGGGTGGCTGCGTCGAATCGGAGGAGTTCTTCCCACGCCGGCACCATGATCCCCCGATCAGCCCGAAGGCGTTCGAGCTGGTCGGGGAAGTTCAGCAAGTGATAGAGACCCACCGGCAGAGTGCTGCCTGTGGTCTCATGACCTGCATTCAAAAGCGCGACAACCATTGCGACAACTTCGTCTTCGCTGAGCTTGTCCCCCTCGTCGCTGGCTTCTACCAGTGCGGTGAGCAGATCGTCTCGTCCAGGTGTCCGCCGTCGATCCTCGATCTCAGCGACGATGATCTCGACAAACTTTGCAACAATTTCGTCCGCCTCGTCGATCTGGCGTCAGTCAGCATCGGCTCGTGGAGGGCAACGATGGCATCTGCGACCGCCAAGACCTGACTCATGTACTCGCGACTGATTCCCATGAGGTCGAGGATGACCTTCGTCGGGAGCATTTTGGCGAAATCATGGACGAGGTCGATCTCGGTACGACCGGCCAGGGTATCAAGATCGGCGTCGACAACCTCTTGTACCTGGGATCTCATCAGCTTCACGGCCGCAGGAGAGAACGTCTTGGCGACGATCCGGCGAACTCGGGCGTGCTCCTTGCCGTCCATGTTCAGGATCGTGCTGTGCCACACATCGAATGCCACGCTCGGACGGTCCGTCCCTACACTGTGGCCGCTGCCTGAACTGGACGCGACGTTCACACTCCAGTCTGCGTCTCTGAAGACTGATGTTGCCAGGTCGTACCGGGTTACGTAGTAGAATCCCCGCTTTTCGTATCGGAAGACCGGGGCGTGCTCCCTCAGTTCCGCGTAGAAAGGCCGTGGGTCGGGTGCTGCACCGATGATGAAATGCTCGAATCCTTCATCCAGGGTCTTGCTGGCTACTACCACTGTCGTCTCCTCGCGATACCGGTGGGGGCATGGGTGGTCGATGGTGTGACCGGATGGCCCACGATCTCAGAAACAAATCTTTGACGTGGGACGCATCACATGCAACACTAGGAAGTGTGACGTAGCACATCCTTTTTGTCAACACTCGTTTCGGCGCCAGCCGAACGGCGGATATTGTCCCAAAACCACGGCAACACTGATGTTTTCGGCGTCCACTGCTACCTCTCACTCCCTGCATCGACTCAGAATCCCGGCCAGGAGGTCCCGTGCTGCTTGAAGGAAAGATTGCGTTGGTAACAGGTGGTGCTTCGGGCATCGGTGCCAGCGTCTGCGAGAAGTTCTCTCACGAAGGCGCCACCGTGATCGTGCTCGATCGCGATGGAGACGCAGCGAAGCAACGCGCATCGACACTGACGAGAGCGACTTCTCTCTGCGTCGATGTCACCAACTGGCGAGGTCAACAGCGCAGTCGGGAACATCGTCAACGATTACGGGCGCCTCGACATTCTGGCGAATGTTGCCGGAACTGACGACCGTGAGTCAAAGAGAGCCATCGGCGAGCATCTCGCAGCCGGCACTCCTCTCGACATCACCTCCAAGTTGACCGATGATCAATGGCGTCGCATGATGTCCGTGAACATCGATGGAGTTTTCTACCTTATGCGCGCCGCGCTGCAGGTGATGCTGGTTCAAGAATCGGGCTCGATTATCAATGTCGCTTCGCTGGCCGGGGTAATCGGACAGGCCGGGCTCCCCCATTACTCCGCGTCCAAAGCAGCCGTTCTCGCGCTCACACGGTCCGTCGCGAAAGAGGTCGCAGATCGTGGGGTGCGAGTGAACGCGATCGCCCCAGGAGCGATACAAACGCCGATGTTCGGACGCTCGCCCGCTGGTCTGGCCAGCACTATCCCGATGAAGCGCATCGGCGGTCCCGAGGAGATTGCCTCAGTGGCGACCTTCCTAGCCAGCAGTGAGTCGTCCTATGTCACCGGCGAAACCATCAATGTCAACGGCGGCATGCTCACGGTGTAACACAGGCTGTCGACTCGCCGCAGCAATTCCTGCCAGACGCTGCAGAAGAGAACCTGCACCCGCTGCCGGTTCGTCGATGACGGTGTCACCTCGATCCCGCTTCGTGCTGTGTGGCATGGATGCGCCTATCCGACAGCAGCATTGCGCTTCCGACACACTTTATTCAGGAGACCATCCATGGCCACCGCATCACTAGCAGAAACCAAGTCACAACGTCAGGATGTCCTTGGTGTCGAGGATCTTTCCGTGGAGTTTTTCACGGAACACGGGTGGACTCGGGTGGTCGACAACGTGAACATCCGAGTACCACGAGGCAAGACCGTGGGCCTCGTCGGTGAATCAGGTTCCGGTAAGACGGTGACGTCCTTGGCTGCCATGGGTCTGTTGCCACGCCACGGAACGAGAGTCACCGGTTCGATCCAGCTCGACGGACGCGACCTCACCACGCTCGCGGAGAGCCAGTGGGCCGAGGTACGAGGCTCGGAAATCTCCATGGTGTTCCAAGAGCCGAGGCGTAGTCTCGACCCGGCTTTCACCGTTGGTCACCAGATCGCCGAGGTAGTCCGTCGACATGAGGGCGCGTCGAAACGCGACAGTCATGCTCGCGCAGTGGAAATGTTGGACGCAGTCGGAATCGCGGACGCGAAGCGACGAGTGCGAGCGTACCCCCACGAGTTCAGTGGCGGAATGTGTCAGCGTGTCATGCTCGCTATCGCGATGGTATGTAAACCCAAGTTGCTTATCGCCGACGAACCAACCACTGCCCTGGACGTCACCGTTCAGAAGGAAATGCTTCGACTGATGAAAGAACTGCAGCGCGAGTTCGACCTGTCGATTCTGTTCATCACCCATGACCTCGGCGTCGTAGCCGAGATGTGCGACGAAGTCAGCGTGATGTACGCAGGGCAAGTTGTCGAATCCACGGGAATCGACGAACTGTTCACGGCACCAGGACATCCGTACACCGAAGGTCTTCTCGATGCCATCCCAGATCCGAGAGCGCGTGGATCACGTCTCAAGGCGATTCCCGGTATGGTGCCCGCGCCCTGGCTGTGGCCCCGGTCGTGCCACTTCTTCGACCGGTGCACCTATGCGATCGCGGACCGCTGCGGCACAGAACCGGTCCCACTGCTCGCTGGACCTGACGGTCGGGGAATCCGGTGTGCCCGCGTCGGCGAACTCGAACTGAGAGGAATTGATCAATGACCGCCCTACTGGAGGTTTCGGGGCTCATGAAGTCCTACCCGGCAAAGCGAAACTTTCTCGCAAAGCCACCGAATCGACCCAGGTCACCAACAACGTATCGTTCACCCTCGCTCGGGGTGAAACACTCGGAATCGTCGGTGAAACGGGTGCCGGTAAGTCGACAGTGGGCAGGCTCGTCCTACGGATGATCGATCCCGATGCCGGCAGTGTCCACTTCAACGGCAACGATGTGCTCGCGATGGACAAAAAGACACTCCGGTCGCTGAGACAACGGGCACAGATGATCTTTCAAGACCCATTCAGTTCGCTCGACCCCCATATGACGGTCCGAGAAGCAGTCGGAGAACCGCTCACGATTCATCAAGGATTGAAGGGCGAAGAGCGTGATACCAAAGTCATCGCGTTGCTCCAAAGAGTCGGAATCCGTGAAGACCAACTCAATAAATATCCCCGAGAGTTCTCTGGCGGACAGCTTCAGCGACTCGCGATCGCACGCGCATTGACCACAGACCCAGAGTTCATTGTGTGCGACGAACCGGTCGCGGCACTGGATGTTTCAATCCAAGCCCAGGTTCTGAACCTGCTTCTCGATCTGCAGCGCGAACGCGGACTCGCTTACATCTTCATCTCACACGACCTTTCCCTGGTCCGTTTTCTCGCTCATCGCGTAGCCGTGATGTACAAGGGAGAGATAGTCGAGATGAACGATACCGAAGAGATCTTCGATAACCCCCAACACCCCTACACCCAGAAACTGGTGGCTGCTATCCCCGACCCCCGCAACAGGGAGCCCGACTGCGCGAGGAGTCCCAATGTTGAACCAGATAGTCAAGCGACTCCTCTCCGCTATTCCTCTTCTTCTATTCGTGAGTTTTTTTGTCTACTCACTCGTTGACCTGATCCCCGGTGATGCCGCCACTGCACTTGCAGGAGAAAACGCAACTCCCGCCGCCATCGAGGAAACGAGGGAAAGACTGGGCCTCAACGAACCATTGTTAGTTCGGTATCTCGACTGGCTGGGTAGCGCGCTTCGTGGCGATCTCGGTACGTCGCTGTTCAGCTCCGATTCGGTAGTCAATATATTAAGTAATCGGCTTCCGGTCACCCTCTCCCTCACGCTCATCACGATGCTGATCGTCGTCATCGTTGGGCTCCCGACTGGTGTCTTCGCTGCTATGCGTGCAAATTCGCTTATCGACCGCGCGCTGACAGCAGCTTCCAGCGTCGCCATGGCGGTGCCGCCGTTTATCCTCGGCCTCATCCTGGTCATTCTATTCGCGATCCTGTCCCCCGTTCTTCCTGCAACCGGCTACACACCGGTCGGTGAGGGACTCGGGTCGTGGCTTCAGCACCTTATCCTGCCCGCAATCGCAATTGCAGCGATTTCCGGGGCAGAACTTGCACGGCAGACACGCGCAGCCATGGTCGACACACTGGGGAAGGACTTTATCCGTACACGCGCGCCAAGGGCCTACTCACAAAAGAGATTGTCGGACAACACGCGCTGAAGAACGCTGGGATTCCCATCGTCACCGTGCTCGGACTGCAAGTAAATCGCATCCTGGCCGGCGCGGTCACCGTCGAATTCGTCTTCGCGCTACCGGGGTTGGGAAGTCTCGCCGTCAGCTCTGTGTTCAGCCGCGACATCCCGGTGATCCTGGGAATCGTCATGACGACTGCAGTCATCATCGTGGCCGTCAACGTTGTAGTGGACCTCACGTATGGCTACTTCAATCCTCGTGCCCGACACTGACCTCCATTCACACGCCCCATCCCTAAAGCTGGAAGATCTCCGATCATGAGCGATAGCCGGTCCCTCGTCGAGCTGCCGAGCGAGACAAACAATCTGACCCAGTTCGATTCAGGTCATAGAAAAGTTCCGAATATCGACAATTCGCCGCCTCCGGCGAAACAGCGCAGACTGATACAGTTCCTGCGCTCCAGCCGCCCGCTACGGCAGCTGCGTACCAATACCGCTGCGATGCTTGCCCTCGTATTCATCTGCCTCGTGGTGTTTCTCGCGGTCTTCGGCTCGACTCTAGCGCCGCACGACCCGAACGCACAGAACCTGGCAAACAGTCTCGCGCCTCCCGGCAGCGAACACTGGCTCGGCACGGACATGTACGGCCGCGACATCTTGAGCCGACTGCTGGCCGCGGCGCAAGTGACGACAGTCGCTGTTGTCCAAGCCGTTGGTATCGCGGCGGTACTAGGTATCCCGGTCGGACTCTTGGCAGGACTCATCGGCGGCTGGGTCGGAGCTCTCTTCAGTCGAATCTCTGACGCGCTTCAGAGTCTCCCCCACTGGTTCTTGCCATCGCTATCGTCGCATTCTCGGACCTAGCTTGACCAACGCGATGCTTGCAATCGGGATTGTCACAGCTCCATCGCTGTTTCGGCTCGCACGTGGCGCAGCCGAGTCTGTCTCCACCGAGACTTACATCGAGGCGTGTCGTGCCATCGGTTGTTCGCAATGGCGGCTGCTGTGGCGACACGTTCTTCCCAATGCTGCCTCGCCTCTATTGGTGCAGTTGTCCTTTGCGGGGGGGCTCGCGATCGTCGCGGAAGCCAGTCTGAGCTTTCTTGGGCTCGGGGTACAGGCACCACAGACATCATGGGGAAGCATGGTTCGCGATGCCTTCGACAACGTCTATGTCGCTCCGATCAACATCATCCCGCCTGCACTGATGATCGTGCTCACGGTGCTCGCCTTCTCTACCTTCGGCGATGGACTTCGCGACGCGCTCGAAGGCACTACGAAGGTCTCCAAGGTCAAGCCCCTCAAGAAGAGTCGTAAGCCTGTCCAGGCAGACGCTGGGCAATACCGCGGGAAATCCTCAGCCGAGTAGCGCGTAGTGCGGCCGGAGCGCGAGCGACTCGCTCGCGCTCCTGAGCAGTTGGCGGACGATGGCGCTTCGACCAGTATAAGCAGCCAACGAATGTCGGTCCTGGGTCACGAGCGCAGTTCTGATCGGATGTGCTACGCAACGACGGGTACTGGTGAAGAAGTGATGAGAAATCACATTCGGACCGGTCATTTCTGGCCTTTCAGGATGAGCCCGGCGTGGCAGGTGGCGCTGGGAGTGGGTTTCGAGCACGGTGTCAGTTTCACCGTCTCCGTGTTCGCACCGAAGTGCGAGTCGCACCTGTATCCGGGTTTGCCGGAACTCGCCTGCAGCACCCGCTGTTTAAGTCCGTTCGAATGTGACTCTCACGCGATCGGCAAGTGCCTTGAGAGCACAGTTGGCGTCGCTGGCCACGTTACGTAATCCGTCGGCGAGGTTGACTCGGTCGGTCAGATGTCAGCGATGCCATCATCCGCAGGTCACCTTCGGTGCAGGTCTGGGACATGTCCGCACGAAGGTGACGTCCCCGGTCCAGTCGACCCGGTTCTCCGGGATCCAGGGGACGCGCAGACGCCCGGCGAGCCACTCCGGAGGATGCGGCCGTAGGTCGCGTAAGAGCCTCAGCACCAATAGGTTCTGGGTCTGA
>BBEG01000145.1 GCA_001312645.1 Rhodococcus sp. JCM 9791 | reverse complement strand
GCCGGATGAGCGCCGCCTACGTCCTGGAGGCGCTGCACGACGAGGCCGTGCGCGAGCAGGCGCGCCGAGGCCTCGTCCAAGGGCGGGCCCTCGTCGAGCAGTTGGTCCGCCAGGCGATCGACGACGGGCACATCGACTCCGGTCGCGATCCGGCGACCGAGACCAACCTGCTTCTCGCCCTCAGCGGCTTCACCTCCCTGATCGAACTGGAGGTGATCGAGCCCAGGGATGCGCTCGCCGCGATCGACGTGCATCTGGACCGGCTGTTCGGGAGTGCGTGATCTGCCCCGGGCACGGGGCGGCTGAGAAAGCAACTCATGGGCGACGACCTGTCGGAACGATCGCCGAAGTCGCGCCGCCGCCCAGCTGCTTGCTTCATTGCCTCAGGAGTATTGGGGGTGTCGCTATGGTTCCGTCAAGCGGCGGCAGCGACGGGGTGCGATGGAAAGTCTTGTTTTTGAGCATGGCGTAGAGCACGTCGCAGCGGCGGCGAGCGAGACAGATCAGGGCAGCGTTGATTCTTGCCTTCGGCGCGTGTGCGGTCGTAATAGACACGACTGGTCGGGTCGTGCAATGCCGCGCACGCGGACAGGAACAACGCTCGTTTGAGCTCGCGGTTACCCGAACGCACGGATCGAGGACCCGGAACTGTGGGTCACCGGTGCAATGCCGGCGTAGGCGGCCAGGTGCGCCGCCGAGGCGAACGCCGAACCGCCGCCGACCTCGAGCATCCTCTCGACATCGTCGGCGATGCACTTACGCTGTTGCAGAACTTCTTTCAACGAATCTGCCAGTTTCGGCAGGGCGATCTCGGCGGCGTTGCTGCCCGGCACCGCCACCGCTTGGGCATCGAGAGAGGCCAGGATCTCCTCGACCAGTCGGACTCTCACCCGCGGTGCGCGTGTGGTCGCAAGGGTGGTGAGCCGGCGTTTGCCGGCCCTGCGGATACCGACCGGGCCGCATCGAACAGGCTATCGGACCCGTGCACCGCTACGTCGACGTGGACGGACACCGGATGAGCGTCGCGGTCCAGGGATCCGGTCCGCGAACTCTTGTTCTCATGCCTGGCTTGGGCACACCCGAGCCGATACTCGACTTCGCACCACTTGCGCAGCGACTCGCTGAGCAGAACACAGTGGTCACCATCGAGAATTTCGGGTTGGGCCTGAGCGACGGTACCGATGCACCTCGAACCAGTGAGGGCATGGTCAACGAGATCCGTTCTGCGCTAAAGACTCCAGGATTGGATGGACCCTACGTCCTGATGCCCCATTCGATCTCCGGCCTGTATGCGATGTGGTGGGCCACGAATCTTCCCGACGAGTCGCCGCCGTGGTGGGACTCGATGACGAGCGTTACACGACCGAGCTTGCCGAGGGCGCCCCGGAGTGGCCGGGGTGGATGTCCACCGTCACGGCTTCGGGCGGTGTCCGTGACCTGATCGCCCTGGACACACGCACCGATTACCCGGTACTGGCGGCCGACTACCGGGAAAGTCTCGGCGACGCGACGAATACACCCCCGAGCAGCAAGAACTGTATCTGCGGGCGTACTCGTGGGTGTCGAACTCGACCATGCTCACGGAAACCGCAAGCGAAGCCGAGAACGTGCGCGCAATCGAAGGGATCGTATTCCCGCCGACGATGCCGGTCATGTCTTTCTTGGCCTCGTCGTCGCTCACGGCGGACCCGGAATGGGAGTCCTCGCACGACGCTGCGATCAGCAACCCGTCCATCCAGCGGGTCACAGTGCTGGATGGTCACCACTATCTGTTCCATGCGCAGGCGTCCACGATCGCCGAGATGACACAGATGTTCCTCGACGATCACGTCCCGGTGCCATGACCCTCGAATGGGTCGCGCAGTGCCGGGCTGAAAGAGGTTTACGTGCAGGCACTCGTCCCGCCCTTGTCGCGGCAGTCGCCACGGTCGGGCTCGGATTCGTACTGCGTATCGTCGTCGTCACGAGACGAGTGAACGCACCTGTCGGTGCCGTGATCCGCGCGTGACGCGCGGATCCGACTCGGCGATTAGGGCAATTTGCCCTCCGGAGGCTCGCGCGGCTAGCGTTGAGCACCATGTTCGGGAAAGATCGCGCGCAGTTCGTGAGCACACGCATGGTGGGCGTCGTCGCTCCCGCGTGTCGTTGTTGCCGCTGCTTCTGACAGGCCTGCAACGAGCGACCTCCCGTAAGTTCTGCCTGTTCCGGATACCGGGTTCGATATCGGCGCCGGAATAATCCCGTGATTGCACCCGTTCTGTTCCGCGACGGTGCGACTCGGCTCGAAAGGATCCACCATGCCCGGCTCGGCAACATTACCCATTATCGACCTCGCTGAACTCGACCGCGGTGAGGACACGCGCGCTGCGCTCCTCGAGCGGCTGAGGGTCGTCACCCACGAGATCGGATTCTTCCACCTCGCCGGACACGGTATCGACGAGGCGCTTGCGCATAGCCTCATCGCGGCATCACGCCAGTTCTTCGCTCTCCCCGATGCCGACAAACTCGAGATCGAGAACTCGTACTCACCCCACTTCCGTGGGTACACCCGCGTCGGCGGTGAGCGTACTCAGGGTTACATCGACTGGCGAGAGCAACTCGACATCGGTCCCGAGCGCGCTGCAGTAGCGAATGTCGACCCGGAGCGACCCTGGGAGGTGCTGCACGGGCCGAACCTGTGGCCGTCGCAAGTGCCACAGCTGCGCGACCTGGCGCTGGAATGGATCGCACGCTCCAGCGACGTCGGTCTGATCCTGCTCCGCGCATGGGCCGAATCACTGGGCGCCCCAGCCGGATTCTTCGACGACGCGTTCGCCGATCCCGATCCGCTCCTCAAGATCGCCCGGTACCCAGGGCACGACCGGACCGTCACGGGCCAGGGCGTCGGCAGCCACAAGGACGTCGGTGCGCTCACCCTGCTGTACCCCGAACCCGGCAGCGGCGGATTCCAGGTCGAACGTGACGGCGAGTGGCTCGATATCGATCCGATTCCGGGACACTTCATCGTCAACATCGGTGAACTCCTCGAAGTGGCGACCGGTGGTTACCTCAAGGCCACCGTGCACCGCGTGCTGCCGCCGCCTGCAGGCTCGGACCGCGTGTCGTTGCCGTTCTTCCTCAACCCCGGACTCGACAAGGCTTTGCCCACCGTCCCGCTGTCCGCAGACCTGGCCGCTGCCGCAAAAGGCGTGGGCACCGACGTCCACGGCGGTACCTTGCATTCTGTGTACGGACTCAACGCCTTGAAGTCGAGACTGCGGGCGCACCCCAACGTCACCGAGCGCTACCACGCAGAACTGGCCAGTTCGTTCGTCCGGTGATTCATAGCCGGCTCGACCCGGTGCCGCGCCGCGGACCGGTCTCCACCTATGGAAGGTAGAAACGATGTTCCTGCGCCGCACCGCCGCCGCATCGGCAGCTGTTGTCCTCGGTCTGGGCCTGGCGGCCTGTGGCTCCTCGGGCGGTGACGAGAACACCCTGGTGATCTCCGCGTCCTCCACACCGCACGTCGAGATCCTCGAGCAGGTCGTGAACAGCGGTGCGCTCGGCGACTACTCGCTCGACATTCGTGAGGTCACCGGAGAGATCGACCCCAACGAGCTGCTCGCCGCCGGCGATGTCGACGCCAACTTCTTCCAGCACGAGCCGTACCTCGTGGACTGGCAGAAGCAGAACGGAGTCGACAACCTCGTCGCCGTCGCCGACGTGCACCTCGAGCCGATCAGCCTCTACTCGAACAAGGTCACCTCGCTCGACGAGATCGCCGACGGCGACTCGATCGCCATTCCGCGCGACACGACGAACTACGCGCGTGCGCTGTACCTGCTCGAATCCGCGGGGCTGATCAAGATGGACGTGCCGTTCACCGAGGCCGACCTGTCCGTAGTCACCGAAGCGAACATCACCGACAACCCGAAGAATCTGAAGTTCATCCCGATCGAACGTCCGCAGCTCGCGCGTCAGCTCGACGACCCCCAGGTCACCGCCGCAGTGATCAACTCCAACTACGCGCTCGAAGCGGGCCTCACCCCGGCCGACGATTCCATCTACACCGAAGAGGTCGAGGGCAACCCGTTCTCCAATCTCCTCGTGGTTCGCGCGGAGAACGAGAACGACCCGATCGTGGTCGCGCTCGCGGATGCACTCGAATCCCCTGAGACAGCGCCTGGATCGACGAGACCTATTCGGGTTCCGTGGTTCCGGTGCACCCGGCGAACTGATGATCGTCGTCGACGCTCTAGTCAAGACCTTCCCCGGTGCCGGTGGTGCCGGGGAGGTCGCGGCGCTGCGCGGCATCGACCTCGAGATCGGCGACGGCGAGATCTTCGGGATCGTCGGGCCGTCCGGGTCGGGCAAGTCCACTCTGCTGCGCTGCCTCAACCTGCTGGAGAGTCCCACCTCGGGACGGATCCTGCTCCGCGGCGACGATCTGTCGGAGTTGTCGGGAAGCGAGCAGCGGTCTGCGCGGCGCCGCATCGGGACCGTCTTCCAGCAGTTCAACCTGCTGCATTCGCGCACGGTCCTCGCAACATCGAGTTCCCCCTCGAAGTCGCCGGAGTCGGCAAGGATGAGCGACGGGCGCGAGCGAAGGCGCTGATCGATCTGGTCGGGCTCACGGGCAAGGAGAAGTCGTATCCATCGCAACTGTCCGGTGGACAGCAGCAACGCGTCGGCATCGCCCGCGCGCTTGCAGCCGAACCCGATGTGCTGTTGTGCGATGAAGCGACCAGCGCGCTCGATCCCGATACCACCGATCAGATCCTCGATCTCGTCGCGGAGATCAACCGCCGCCTGGGCGTCACCGTCGTGATCATCACCCATGAACTCGGGGTGCTGCGGCGAGTCTGCACCTCTGCGGCCCGGCTCGAGGCCGGCCGTATCGTCGAAACCGGCCGCATCTCGGATCTCGTTGCAGACCCCGATTCGGCGCTCGGCGCCGCGATCGTGCCGGTGGGCGACGACCCGTCGGCCGGGGCGATCAGCGACACCGCGCTCGTGACCGCGATCGGCGACTACGCACACGGACCGTGGCTCTCGGAGATGATCCGCGAACTCGACACCGGCATCGCCGTGGTCGGCGGTCGCGTCGAGAAGGTCGGCGACAGCACCGTCGGCAGCTGCGCCTGCGTTTCGACGTCGGCGTCGATCGCGCTCGGATCGCCCGATTCGTCGACGAACGTGAGCAGCTGACGCTGTCGTGGGGGACCGACACCGACCTCGAGGGGTTGTCCGAATGAACAAGACCGCCTGGTACGAGGTGTTTCCCGAAGTCTGGGTCGCGACACTCGAGACGCTCTACATGGTGGGGGTCTCGTTTGTGCTCACCGTGATCGGCGGAATACTCGTCGGGATCATCCTTCAGATCACCGGTCCGACAGGGCTGTGGCCCCAGCCGCTGATCAACGGTGTGCTCGGGGTGGTCGTCAACCTGTTCCGCTCGCTGCCGTTCCTGATCCTGCTCATCGCACTGATCGGCGTGACCCGGTTCATCGTCGGCACCGCGATCGGACCCACCGCCGCGATCGTGCCGCTGACGATCGGCGCGATCCCGTTCTTCGCGCGCATCGTCGAATCCGCGTTGCGCGAAGTGCCCCGCGGGCGCGTGGAGGCGGCGGAGGTGATGGGTGCGACGAACACGCAGATCGTGCGCAAGGTGCTGCTTCCGGAGGCGACGACCGCGCTCGTGTCCGGAGCGACACTCACCCTGGTACTTCTCGTCGGATACTCGGCGATGGCCGGTGTGATCGGTGCCGGCGGCTCGGTGACTTCGCGCTCGTCTACGGCTACCAGCGTTTCAACACGCCGGTTCTGCTCGTCGCCGTGGTCGTGCTGATCGTGATGGTGCAGATCATGCAGTCGATCGGCGACACGATCATCAAGCGGATGGCGCACCGGCGTTGACCCTCGGATGACCGGCACTCGGATGAACGTTGCGCACCGGCAACTCGATTTCCAGATCCGATTCGACTGGGGATTGGGGGGCGCCGCGGCCATCGCGGAGGGCGCGGATGTCGCGGTCGTGGTGGATGTCCTGTCGTTCACCACCACACTTTCTGTCGCGCTCGACGCCGGCATCGACGTCCTGCCCTATCGGTGGCGGGACGAGACCGCAGCGGACTACGCGGTCGCACACGACGCTGTGCTCGCGGTGCGGCGCAGCGAGGTCTCCGAGGGGGCGGTGAGCCTGTCGCCCGGCACGATTCGCGCGTCCCGCGGAATTGCGCGGCTGGTGTTGCCATCACCGAACGGGTCGTCGATCGCGTACGCATTGCAGTCGACGACATCGACGTGCTCGGTGCGTCGCTGCGAAACTTCCACGCCGTCGCGGCATGGATCGCCCGACATCATCCGACCGCTGTGGTCGCCGTCGTCGCGGCGGGGGAGAAGTGGCCGGACGGGTCGTTGCGTCCGGCGTCGAAGACCTGTGGGGTGCGGGTGCTGTGATCGCGGAGTTGGTTGATACCCACGGCTTCGGGACGTTGTCGCCGGAGGCCGAGCACGCCCACCGTGCGTGGGATGCGGCCGCCGACCGGTTCTCCGAGGCGCTGCACGACTGTGCGTCGGGACGTGAACTTGCGCTGATCGGATTCGCCGACGATGTTGCGATCGCGTCGGAGGTGCGAGGCAGCAATTGCGTTCCGATAGTTCTCGATGATCGGTTCGTCGATGCCACGAGCATCGGGCGTACTCGATGGAAAGTCTCGCCCAGCTGAGTCAGTGCCGGTCGAAGAGTCGATCGCGGACCTCGTGTCCAAGCGTTCTCACGGCATCTCGATGCCGCGTCTCGCGGTCCTGACGAGTGTGATCAGACCTTCCCCGGCGAGTCCGACGCCGATCGTGAAGATCAGTGGGACACCGCGCGGAGTGGTCATTGAGCACCTTCGTGAGACGCACCATTCCGCGAGATGGAGGGTTTCGAACTGCTCGACATCCTGTGAGCAAATGTGAACAAACATGATCGAATGTGTTCACAATGCGTGTGAAGCCGGCCGAGTGGGCGCACCCACAGGCTACATGTCGGACCCCTCTGCGAGGATGATCCTCGTGACGTATCGCAACCGTCCGGCCCGGCTCGGAGCCCTACCTCCGACGGTGGCCTTATCAGCGCGGGGCTGCCGGATCGTGGCGGGCGACCATGGCCAGCAACACGATCCGGTGCGGGACCTCATCGAGGATCCGACCTCGAGGTGTCGCCGGTTCTACCGCCACAGCCATGCGCGCACTCGTGCGATGCGGCCGGTCACTGCCACCACGCAGGACATTCCCGAGCCGCAGGTCGTGTGATGGCTCGGTTCGAGATCCCGGACGGCTGGACCGCGCAGGCCTACAAGTTCGCACTCGACCCCACCCCGGCGCAGGTGCGGGCGTTCCGCTCGCACGCCGGCGGGGCCCGTAAGGCGCACAACACGATGCTCGCGCTGGCGAAGGCGGTGATGAACCAGCGGCAGGCCGAACGCACCTACGGCATCGCCGAGGACGAGTTGACACCCACATTGGGATGGTCGCTCGCGGGGCTGCGCAAGCAGTGGAACGCCCGCAAGGACCTGGTGGCGCCGTGGTGGGCCGAGAACTCCAAAGAGGCATACAACTCCGGGTCGATGCTCTCGCCCGCGGCCTCGACGCGTGGTCGACATCCCGCAAAGGTAAACGGGCCGGGAAAACCATCGGGTTCCCGAAATTCAAGACCGCCCGGTCCCGCCGGTCGGTGCGGTTCACCACCGGCACCATCCGTGTCGAGACGGACCGGCATCACGTCACCCTCCCGAGGCTGGGGCGGATCCACACCTGCGAGTCCACCCGGAAACTGGCCCGACGGATCGAGGCGGGCACCGCCCGGATCCTTTCCGCCACCCTGAGTGAGGATTCGGCCGGTCGGTGGCACGTCGCCTTTCAGGTTCTCGTGCACCGCGCGGTCGAGGTACCGGGACATGTCGGGGCGGGTGAGTCGGTGGTCGGTGTCGACGTCGGGGTGAAGGCGGACCCGCTGATCGTTGTCGCCACGCCCGCCAGGTAGGCCCGTACGACCCGTCGACCAAGACGAAACGGCGGCCGTCGAAACGTTGGGTGCGGCAGCAACGCCGGATCGGCCGCACCCACGCGCATGCGGCTGCGGTGCGCCGGATGCTGTCGTACAAGACCCGCTGGTACGGCTCCACGTTGGTGGAGGCCGGCCGGTACTTTCCGTCCACTAAATTGTGTTCGGGGTGTGGCAGGCGAAAACCGAACCTGACTCTCGCGGACCGGACGTATGTGTGTGAGCACTGCGGAGTGACGATCGATCGTGATCGTCATGCCGCGATCAACCTCGCCGGCCTCGGCGAGACCCAGCGCACGGGTGCAACGGGGATCGGTACCGGGAGTAGCCCGGCCGCCACCGTTTCGGGTGGAGACGGGCGTGGAGCCACGCGGGAGTCCGCGACTACGGAAGTGGTCGACGCCGCAGGCGATGAAGCGTCAACCCGGCACCAGCAGTCGCTGGGTGGGACCGGGACTGTCTCATCGGAAGGTGAGGCTGCCTGATGGGCAAGCAAACAGAGTGTGCTCATGTTTGCTCACCAGAAGGCAACGGTCGGTTCATGTCGGTGACACGCGGTAGCGCTAGGGCGCGGACTCGGTGGCGGACGACTGCACACCCACCGGTGTCAGCAGAACGCTGAGTGCGGCGCAGTGACCGCGCGGCAACGGCTCGATCGAATCTCTTTCGGACGCTCCGGTTAAGCTCTCTACCGCAGACGCTCAGCGACAACCGACTGTGGGGAGATGATGGTGGCTGAACTGACCCCCGGCACGGTCTTTGCAGGATTCACGATCGAACGGCTCTTGGGTGCCGGTGGTATGGGTTCGGTCCATCTTGCGGCTCATCCTCGAATCCCCAGGAAGATCGCGCTGAAGCTGTTGCACACGTCTCTGACCCATGATCAGCATGCGAGCGTGCTGTTCGAGCGTGAGTCGGACCATGCTGCGCGACTCGATCATCCGAACATCGTTTCGATTCTGGATCGTGGACGTGAAGGTGATCAGTTGTGGATTGCGATGCAATACGTCGCCGGAACGAACGCCTCCGAGGCAGTGGCACGGGCGGCATTCGAGCCGTCCCGGGCCGTGCATATCGTCGGAGAGATTGCGAAGGCTCTCGACTATGCGCATGCGAACGGTGTCTTGCACCGCGATGTGAAGCCGGCGAACATGCTTCTGGAGGAGACCGGTCCGGGTCGGTCCGGACGTGTCCTGCTCGCGGACTTCGGAATTGCCAAGCTCTCGCCGAGACGGCATACCGCACCAAATCGGGAACCCTGGTCGCGAGTTTGCAGTACGCGTCACCCGAGCAATTCGAGGGAACCACGCTCGATGGTCGTGCGGACGTCTATTCGCTGGGGTGCAGCCTCTTCCACCTGTTGACCGGTGAGCCCCCGTATCCGGGTGATTCCCTGCCCCAGTTGATGCACGCGCATCTGGGTGGGCGGATACCGGCACCGAGCTGGATTGCGGCGGATGTACCCGTCGAACTCGATCGGGTAGTCGCGCAGGCGATGGCCAAGAACCGCGAAGATCGTTACCCGGATTGTGTCGCGTTCGCTGACGCAGCAGCTGCGGCCATTGCAACATCCCGCAGACGGCTCGAGCCCACCAAGCTACTCGCACCCACGTATTCTCAGGAGCCCGCGCCTGCGAGCGTGCCGGAGCCCGTAAGTCAGCCCGCGATCGTATCCGCGGCACCGCCGGTCGCCGGAGTGGTCGACCAGCGACGTGGTCGGTTCGCCCGGAGCTGGAAGTTGTTGGCGGCCATGGGAGTTCTCGTCGTGTTGGTCGCGACTGTTCTCGTGGCAAGTCAGTTCTCGCCGTTCGACTCGAATGAGTCGTCCGCGTCGGCCACCAATTCCACAACGATGCTGGGCGCCGACGGAGTCGAGTACACCGTGTCGGGGAGTCTTCTGGAGAAGTACTCCCAAGCGACCGTGCCTCAGAAGGCGGACCTCGGACAGCCGTTGGGTCCCGAGAAGACCAATCCTGACGGCAAGTACCAGTGGTTCGTCGGCGGTGTCATCATTCAGAAGGCTGGACAACCTCCGTATATCGTGTGGGGTGAGATACGCAACAAGTGGAATGTGCTCGGTGGCAGTCAAGGTTCGTTGGGTTACCCGACCAGCGATGAGATCGATATCGATGGGGTGAAGGTGAGTACCTTCGAGAACGGTTCGATCACCTTCGATGACGGTATCGTGACCGTCCGCTGATTGTCGTGATGGATGCTGGCCTCGAACTCACCACGCCAGGGTTTCACCGCGCACGCGAATCCGGCCGAAGAACCGTGTGCCGATATCCAGGCCATCGCGGTTGTATCCGTTCATGAGGTCGGCGAGCGCGTCGACGAGTGCTCGAAGCGCCGCACTCGTGGTCTCGATTCCGTATTCCGACACCCATCCCCATTCTTGGGGGACGTTCTCGAGGGCGATGACGACTTCGGAATCATGGGGCGTCGAGACGGTGTAGGAGATTCCGGCAGGGGCATCGGCGATCGGATCGGACACGGCGGGTTGTCCTCGGTGCGTCGCCGGGGCGAAGGCCACGCGGGCGAGTGCGATGTCCTCACGGATCATCTCCGCGATGCGTGGCAGATTCGAGTGCCGGCCGACACGGTGGTGCCTCGCACCGTAGGTCCGGTCGCCGGAGGCATGTGGGAGACGCGACGAGCTCAGGATCCGATCGAGCATGCGTTGCGCTGCGGCGCGTTCACCGTCGCCGGTGCGAGGGTGGTCGATCAGTGCTCGCAGACGCACGATTCGGATGCTCGCGTTGCCGGCCATGCGCGCACGTTATCGCGCAACCGTGTCGAGGTCCACGGACGCACCACCCGCGCAGCGGACGATAGGCGGATTGCGACAATGTCTGCCATGAGCAGTTCCCGCGGGGTGGAGGACGCAGACGACGTCCGGTCGTGGTTCGTCGAACGATTTGCCGACTACTGGCAGACAGGTGGCGCATCGAGGATCGAAGGGCGCATCGCGGGTTATCTGCTCGTCGACGAATCAGGAGGAGTGAGCGCTGACGAACTCGCTCGTGTACTGGGGGCGAGCCGCGGTTCGGTATCGACCTACACCCGCCGCCTCGTCGCCCGCGGTTTCGTGCAGCGGGTCCGGCGTGCGGGGGAGCGGGCCCACTATTTCGTGATGGCCGACGACGTGTGGGGCGGCTTCCTCGACATCGAGGAGGAGTATCTGCGCAGCCAACGGTTCCTCGCGGAGGAGGCGCTCGCGCGGGTGGCCCCGAAGTCGGCGGCGCACGTCCGGGTCGAGAACATGCGCGACTACATGGGGTGGCTGCTCGACAACCGGAAATTGAGTGCCGAATGGAAGCGGTACAAAGCCGAACGTGACAACGAGAAAGGGTGAAGGCGGTAGGTATCCGCCTTCACCCTTCTCTCATGTATCCGTCTGTTACCGGTCGAGCTTCGAGATCGCTTCGTCGATCATCGGGACATAGCGGTCGAGAGCCCACGGCACGGTGAGCGGGTTGATGATCGACGACCCGGTGACGAAGGGCTGTTCTTCGGGCGCCACGATCGAACCCCGCGAGATCGCCGGGATCTGCTGGTAGACCGGCTGTGCCTCGATCTCGGTGCGGTTCGCCGGGTCGCTGTAGAACGTGAAGATCAGGTCCGAGTCGGCGAGCAGGTTCGCGTTCTCGAGACCGATGACCGACGAGTCGGTGCCCTCGGTCTCCTCGAGCGTGTCGACGACCGGGTCGACGGTGAGCCCGAGTCCGCGGACCATCGCGACACGCTGCTCGTTCGCGAGGAACACGCCGAGTGTGGCGGGGCCGGTGTTGTAGATGTACGAGAAGCTCACGTCCTGGTAGTCAGGATGCTCGGCGGCTGCCTTCGTGAACGTGTCGTCGATCTCGGTGATGAGGTCGAGGGCCTCGTCGTGCTTGCCCATCGCGGTGCCGATCGTCTCGATCTGGTCCTGCCACGTGATCGTCCACGGCAGTTCCGGGTACGCAACGGTCGGTGCGATGCCGTCCAGCAGGTCGTACTGCTCCTGGGTGACACCGGACCACGGCGCGAGGATCAGATCGGGTTCCAGCGCGGCGATCGCCTCGATGTCGACCTCGGCTCCGCCGGTGAACTGGGTCGCAGTTCCTCGCCGCGCTCGGTGAGCTCTTCATGGATCCACGGCAGGTAGCCGGTCTCGTCGCTGCCCCACGGGTACTCCTCGATGCCGACCGGGACGGAGCCGAGGGCGATCACGGTTTCCGCGGATCCCATGCCGAGAGTGACGATGCGTTCGGGCTGCTCGGTGATCTCGGCGGTGCCGAGGGCATGCTCGATGGTCACCGGTTCGAAGTCGCCGGACGCGGTGTCGGATCCACTGTCGTTGCTCGAACATGCCCCGAGCAGGAGAGCGCCGGCCGCGACCATCGCGATGAGCTGGGGCCGGCGGAGGGCACGGCCGAGTCTGTGGTGCATGGATGCCTTTCGACGAGGCGGGGCGAGGGGATGTCCCCACCGAACTGTCGGGTCAGCCTAGCCTTACCTAGCCTATGGTTTCAAAAGTTCTGAAACTTCAGACGGTGGAAGAGTCCTCGGCGGTGTCGTCGCCTAGGGTGAACGCGGCGGAAACGGGAGGTGCGGTGGACACGCAGAACCAGGCGTCGCGCGGAAACGCGCTGATGTGGCGGACGCTGCGGCGACACCGCGGAAGCATGACCGTCGCAGTCGTGCTGTGCGGTCTGCACCAGTTGTTCGAGGCGCTCGTCCCGGTCGCGATCGGCGCGATCGTCGCGAACGCCATCGCGCCGGGTGATCGGACTGCGATGGCTGCCTGGCTTGTCGCCCTTGCGCTGTTGTTCACGGCCCTAACCTATTCCTGGCGTTTCGGCGCACGCCTCGTCGTCGCAGCGATGGAAGGGGAAGGACACCGGCTCCGCGTCGAGGTCACCGACACACTCCTGCGTCCACGCGGCGTCCGTACCGACATGCGCGCGGGGGAACTGCTCTCCGTCGCCACCTCGGACGCCGATCGCACCACCTGGATCCTCGACCTCGTCGCGCGGGCCGTCGCGAGCGTGGTCGCGGTGATCGCGACGGCGGTGATCCTGTTCGTCATCGATGTTCCGCTCGGCCTCGGCGTTCTCGTCGGAACGGTCGCACTGCTCGCAGCACTGCACTTCGCCGCACCCGTCATCGCACACCGCACCGCCGAG
>BBEG01000144.1 GCA_001312645.1 Rhodococcus sp. JCM 9791 | reverse complement strand
GCCAGGCACACCGTGCTCTGGCGGACCTCGACCTGCCGGGCGACGAGTCCGTCGGCCGCGACGTGGTGCGACGTGCGCTCGCCGAACCGCTGCGATGGATCGCGATCAACGCCGGCTTCGAGGGCGATCAGGTGGTCGAGGTCGTCGAAGCCTTCCGCTCGGACATGGTTTCAATGCGCTGACCGGCAAGTACGGCGACATGTTCGACGAGGGGGTGATCGATCCGTTCAAGGTCACGCGTGCGGCGCTCGAGAGCGCGGCGTCGATCGCGGCCTTGCTGATCACGACGGAAACCGCGATCGTCGAAGAGGTCATCGGCAATCCGGGTGCGATCCACGCGCCCGGATTCGGAGACCTTGCCGAGGGCATGGTCCGGCCGTCCAACATCTACTGAGCGAGGTATCGATGATCTTCATCGTGGTGAAATTCAAGGTCCGCTCCGAGCACCAGGACGAGTGGCTCGAGACGACGAAGGCGTTCACCGAGGCGACCCGAGCCGAGCCGGGAAACCTGTGGTTCGACTGGTCGCGCAGTGTGGACGATCCTTCCGAGTTCGTTCTGGTGGAGGCGTTCCGCGACGGTGATGCCGGGGCAGCGCACGTCGGGTCCGAGCACTTCGAGAAGGGACTCGACGCGATGCGTCCGGCGCTGGCCGAGACGCCGCGCATCCTCAATATGGAGATCCCGGGCGCGAGTGGGCCCGGATGGGTGAGCTCGAGATCGGCTGACAGGAAACAGAAACGGTGCGTACCGCCGACCGGCGGTACGCACCGTGGTGTCACGGAACCGGTTCGAGGACCGCATCCATGCTTGCAGCACCCGTGTCGGGTACGCGAGGTTGATGCCATGCCTCGATGGGGAACGAGATGTTGATCAGCGAGTAGCAGACGTGCAGCAGCCGGGTGGCGTCCTCGGGCAGGCTGTCGAGGTCGAACGTGTCGAGATACGCTGCGGCATCGGCGAGCCGGTGAATCGCCGCGTCGTAGAAGGCCTGCAGTTCGGGCATGGTGCTCTCGAGACGCCGGCCGTAGCGCTGTGCCTCGGTGGGCAGCGCCCAGTCGGCCCACGGCTCGAGGTCGGAAAATTCTGCGGGAAGCAACTGTGTCATAACGTCTTTCACTTCCTATCCGGCCGAGCTGGTCGCGGGTTGGTGAGTCTCGACGTAGTCGTCGACGATGCGCTGTGCAGACGTGTGGAGATGGCGCAGGAGAATCTCCTGATCGCACAGCGGGAATTCTTTCACCACACGGGTTTCGAGCATCTTCTGGGTCGCTTCGAGCGTGTTGGAGTCCTGGAGTGCGAATTCCTTGAACGTGACGGCAGCGATCTCCTGGCGCAAGCGGTCGGTGGCGTTGCGCGGCGGCGCCATGTACATCGTGCCTTCGAAAGTGTGGCGGTTGTACGCGGTCGGCCAATAGTGGTAGGTCAGGAACCAACCCGGCTCCCACATGACGAGCATGAAGTTCGGGAAGAACACGTAGGAGTCGAGGCCCCACGAGGGATGTCGAGCAGGGTTGAGGCCGGTGGGGAGATCGGCGAGTCCGGGGATGTCGGGTTTGTCCCACGGCCCGAAGTTGCCGCTGCGCAGGATGCGTTCTGTGGGCTTGACCATCGATGGGTCCTTCGGGGGCGCCATCCCGCCCCACGAGGAGACCATTCCGTGCGGGCCGTCCACGTCGTAGTGCAGGGCTTCGAACCCGTAGCCTGGAGTTTCTGCGCTTCCTCCGCCACGTACTGCTTCGAGTGGAGCACGGGAGCGTGGTAGAACTCGGCGAACGCGTCGATGTAGAGCTTCCAGTTGCTTCCCACATCCGACCGGTATGTGAACCGTTGGGTGAATTCGCCGAACGGGAACCCTTCGAGGCCGGCCGCGAACTTGCCCAGGCTCTCGCGTAGCGGTTCGTGTTCGAGTTGTCGAGGTTGACGAAGATGAACCCTTCCCACACGTCGACCTGAATGGGGGTGAGGTCGGCGGTGGATGGGTCTTCATTGATCGGGAATCCCAGTGCCGCTATCGTCCCGTCGGTGTCTTCGATGATCAGCACGGTGACCTCTGCGATCACGATGTCCTGCGTGTAGCGGTGTTCGTCATTCCGAAGTTGGTTGATACGACCGACATTGATCCACGATCGCTTGAAAATCGCCTCGCGTTCGAGCTCGTAGTGTTCGGGGCTGATCGAGTCCTCGTACGACATCGGCGCAGTGTCGATGCCGTAGTGCTCGGTCCAGCTGCCTTCCTCGGGTTTCGGAAAGTGAGACATGTACAGATCCTTCCGACAGGTAGCGCTTGTGCAATGCAATCCCTCGGGCCACACCCGATAACATGACCGGTGGTCCAATTCGACTACAACCGAAGATATGGACCGCCGGTCAACTTGTCAACGGAGGGCTCTGCGATGCTGGACGAACAACCGAGAAAAGAGCGGAGCGACGCAGCACGGAACCGCCGCGCGATCCTCGACGCCGCCGACGCCCTCCTCGCTGCCCAGGGCTCCGAGCACGTGTCGATCGACCAGATCGCGGCAGCGGCGGGCGTCGGTAAGGGGACAATCTTCCACCGGTTCGGAAGTCGCGCGGGCCTCATGAGAGAACTCGTACGCGAGCGTGCGCTGACCCTTCGCGACGCGGTGACCGACGGCGAACCCCCGCTCGGTCCGGGGGCACCCGCCCCCGAGCGGCTCCTCGCGTATTTCGACGCGATGTTCCAGCTCATCGTCGACAACGTCGAGCTCATGATCGCGTACGACAACTCCACCAGGGAAGTGCAGGAGGACGAGATCAACGTGTTCTGGGCGCGACACATCGCGACGCTTCTGGCGGAGACACGACCGGACGTCGACGCCACCGTCCTCGGCCGCCTCCTCCTCGGCGCACTCAACCCCGATGTGATCCTGCAACACATCCGGACCGGTCAGACAGAACGACTCGCCCACGCCGTGCACAGCCTCGTCGCGTCGGTCGTCGGTGAATCCGGCGTCACTCCCGGACACACATAGGTTTGCCCTATCGCTGAATGCGGCCGCAGGACTTTGTCGTCGACGTCACACCCGTGATCGACTGGGATTCCCCCGGACCGGGAGTCCGCGCAGAGAGACGTCGATCAGGAGTGGCTTGTGAGCGAACTGCACCTTCCCAACCGCATCCGGCAGCTGGCGGCCTCCCAGCCGTCCGCACCTGCGGTCACGGCCGAAGGCACAACCCTCACGTACGCGGAGTTCGACTCGTACACCAACAAGGTGGCCACGGCACTGACCACGCTGGCGACATCACCCGGCCGTCGGTGCACTGCTCCGCATGGGTCTGCCCGGCGCGGCGGCATTCGTCGGTTGCGCGAAGGCCGGGCTCGTCTTCACCCCCATCAACTGGCGGCTCAACCTGACGAGATCGCGTGGATCGCGGCTGACGCGCAGCTCGGCGTGCTCATCGTCGAGGCAGACTTCGCCGACGCCGCCCGCGCAGTCGCCGACGCGCTTCCGGATGTGCGTGTCATCGTTGTCGGTGAGGCAGCCCTCGATGGTGCCCGCAGCTGGGACGAGATGGTCGCATCCGGTGGCGATACCGATCCGGGCCTGGGCGATGATCCTGAGACCGCGGTCCTGCAGCTCTACACCTCCGGCACCACCGGAAGGCCGAAAGGTGTTGTGGCCGTCCACCGCAACCTCTACAACGTGCCCGAGAACTTCGAACTCTACGAGTTCGGGGACAACTCGGTATCGTTGAATGCCCTGCCTCTGTTCCATATTGCCGGGTCAGGTTGGACCAGCACGTGCCTGTCTGCGGGCCTGCATCTGGTGTTGCTGGCCGAGATGAAGCCGGCTCTCGTCGCGCAGGCGATCGCCCGGTTCGGCGTCACCCATGCTTTCCTGGTGCCGTCTGCGATCGGAATGCTGCTCGAGTTGCCCGATCTCGCCGACCACGACCTGTCGAGCCTGCAGGTGATCGCCTACGGAGCATCCCCCATCACCCCGACGATGCTCGCGCGCACGATGGACACTCTGAAATGTCGTCTCGTGCAGCGATACGGGATGACCGAGACGATGGGCGCGCTCACCGCACTCCGCGCCGACGATCACGACCCGCACGGAGCGCGCACCTATCTGCTGCGCTCTGCGGGGACACCGCTGCCCGGTACCGAAGTGCAGATCCGCGACATCATCACCAGCGAACCGCTGCCGCAGGGCGCCACCGGGGAGATCGTGTCGCGGTCGCGCAACAACGTCTCGGGTTACTGGCGACGCGACGCCGAGACCGCCGCCCTCTACACAGCCGACGGGTTCCTACGCACCGGCGACGCCGGGCACATCGACGAGGACGGCTACCTGTTCGTCACCGACCGCGTGAAGGACATGATCATCACCGGTGGGGAGAACGTCTACCCCGTCGAGGTCGAAGCGGTACTCGCCGAGCATCCCGCCGTCGCGGAGGTCGCGGTGGTGGGCCTGCCCGACGAACGCTGGGGCGAAGCTGTGACCGCCGTTGTCCGACTCGTCGACGGCGCGCAGCGCCCGACGGAAGCCGAACTCGTCGCATTCACGACAGAGCGGCTCGCGTCGTACAAGAAGCCGCAACGCATCCACATCGTCGGCGAGCTGCCGCGCAATGCGAGCGGCAAGATCCTCAAGCGTGCTTTGCGCGACACCCTGGGTAGCCCGAAGGGGGCATCATGATCGTCACCGAAGACGTCGGCGTCGCTCAGCGCGAAGCATGGGGAGCGAAACTGCTGCCCCCGGTCGAGGAGGTCCGACCCGGGCTGTGGTCGATCCCCGTCCCGATGCCACACAACCCGCTGCGTTACGTGCTGAGTTACGCGCTCGCCCTCGATACCGGGCTGGCCTTGATCGACCTGGGTATGGACACCGAGGAGTCCTGGCAGGCTCTCGTCGACGGTGTCGCGCAGACCGGCCACCACATCACCGACGTACGGTATGCCGCGATCACCCACCTTCACCCCGACCATTTCGGTCTCGCACCGCGACTGCGAGAGACCACGGGTGCTGCGATCGCGATGCACACCGCCGAAGCAACGGCACTTGGGCACTTCACGCCCGCCGATGTGGCAGCCGACATCGAGGCGTGGCGGGTGGATCTGACCGATCTCGGTGCTCCGGACGACGTCGTCGAAGCACCCCGATTCGATCTCGTCCGGTTCAAGGCGGGCGAGTCTGCCGATGTCGTGCTGTCGGGCGGCGACCGCCTCGACCTGCCAGGGTGGAACATCGAAGCGGTGTGGACACCGGGACACACGCCCGGACATCTCGCCTTCGTGGACCGCGACAACGATCTGTTGTTCAGCGGCGACCACATGCTCCCGCGCATCAGCCCCAACATCTCGTCGGGGCCCGGGGAGCTCGAGTCCCCTCTGCATCGGTACCTGTTGTCGCTGCACGCGACCACCGCGTTGCCGGACTGCGAGGTGCTGCCAGCCCACGAGTACCGGTTCCGCGGCGTCACCGACCGCGCTCGGCAGCTGATGGCACACCACGACGAGCGTCTCGACGAAATCCGTGCGGCCGTCGGCGCGGATCCGGAATCGACGGCGTGGGAGCTCACGACTCGTATCACGTGGTCGCGGCCGATTGACGCGATGAACCCGCGACTCCTGCGGCTCGCCGTTCGCGAAACCCAGGCACACTGATCGTTCTCGCCGATCGGGATGTAATACGTTCGGATGGTGGAACTCCCGCTCGCTGGAGTCTCGCTACCGCCGCAGTCGACCGGAATACGAAGGAAAATTGATATGAGCGTTGTTCTCACCGAGTTCGCCGACGGTGTCGCCGTCTTCACCCTCAATCGCCCCGAAGCCAAGAACGCCGTCACGCTCGAGGTGTCCGAAGCACTCGCCGCCGCGATCGACGAATTCGAGGCACGCCCCGACCTCACCATCGGCATTCTTACCGGTGCCGGTGGAACTTTCTGCGCCGGCATGGATCTGAAGGCCTTCTCGCGCGGGGAACGCCCGTCGATCCCCGGCCGCGGTTTCGGTGGCATCACCGAAGCTCCGCCCACGAAGCCGCTGATCGCCGCGGTCGAAGGCTGGGCGCTCGCCGGCGGCTGCGAACTCGCGCTGTCCGCCGACCTCATCGTCGCGTCACGCGAAGCGAAGTTCGGCATCCCCGAGGTCAAGCGCGGCCTCGCTGCCGCAGCCGGTGGTCTGCTGCGCCTGCCGAAGATCCTGCCGTACCCGCTGGCCATGGAGATGGCCATCACCGGCGACCCGCTCACCGCCGAGGTCGCCTTCCAGCACGGCCTCGTCAACCGGGTCACCGAGCCCGGCGAGGCATTGACCGTCGCGAAGGAACTCGCCGCACGCGTCGCTGCGAACGGCCCGCTCGCAGTGCGCGCCACCAAGCAGGTC
This sequence comes from Rhodococcus sp. JCM 9791, assembly GCA_001312645.1. GTDB lineage: Bacteria > Actinomycetota > Actinomycetes > Mycobacteriales > Mycobacteriaceae > Rhodococcus. The sequence goes on along the minus strand of BBEG01000144.1, from coordinate 6,849 downwards.
GTGGCGATGTCCGCGAAGTACACCGACCCCGACGCATTCGCCGCGCAGCGCAAGTTCATCGACCCGGTGTTCGCGTCGAACGACGCCCAGGAAGGCGCCAAGCATTCGCCGAGAAGCGTGCTCCCGTCTGGACCGGCGCGTAACCGACTCCGAACACGACTGAGTCCGAACACGACCGTGTCCACCGTCCGAGGTGCTGAACCCTGGGACGGTGGACACGGTCATTTTCAGCCGGTGACCGCGTGGGCAACCTCGTGGGCATTCCACAGACGCCGGTACACCGCACTCGACTCGAGTAGTTCGTCGTGCGTGCCCACGCCGTCGACGCCACCGCTGTCGAGAACGACGATGCGGTCGGCACCGCGGATCGTGTCGAGTCGATGCGCGACGACGACTACTGTGCGCCCCGCGACGAGGTGCGACAACGCGACCTGGATACGACGTTCGGTGGCCGGGTCGATCGAGGCCACAGCTTCGTCGAGCAACAGGACATCGGGGTCGCGCAGGAGGGCGCGAGCAATCGAGAGACGCTGTCGCTGGCCACCGGACAGATCGTCGCCGGCTTCCGCCAGCACGGCGTCCAGCCCGTCGGGTAGTTCTCGGACGAAGTCGGCAGCCTGCGAGGACTCGAGAGCCGACCACACCTGCTCGTCCGTCGCGTCGGGCGATCCGATCGTGAGGTTGGACCGGATGGTGTCGGGGAACAGATAGACCTCTTGGTAGACGGTCGTGACGGTGCGACGCAGTTCGTCCTCGGTCACCTCACGCAGGTCGGCTCCACCGATACGGATCGAACCGGAGTCGACATCCCAGAACCGTGCGACGAGATCCGCGACCGTGGACTTGCCTGCGCCGGACGGCCCGACGAGGGCAGTCACCTTTCCTGATTCGGCCCGGAACGACACACCACGCAGTGCTTCGTCATCGTTGTAGGAGAACCGCACGTCGCGGAATTCGACGTCGGTGCCGGATATGAGTGTCGGTTCGGTGGGTTCGTGAAGTTCCTCGATGTCCCACACGCCACCGAGCTGCTCGGCGATCCGATCCTGCTGATGCCGATACGTACTAAGCTCCAGCAGCTCCTGCAACGGCCGGTACAGATTGAGCGCAATCACCAGGAAGAGCAACAGTGTCGTTGCGGCGACCTCACCGCCGAGGAACAAGGTGCTTCCGAGCCATAGGAGGGCCACGAAGCCGAGTTCGAGTACTACGGTCGCCACCGCGGTCAGCGGGCTCGTGCGCACGGCCATCCCCACGCTCGAACGACGCAGGCGCTCGACTGCACTGCGATAGCGGACGGCCTGGGGTGCATCAGGGAACGCGCGCAGGACCGCAGCTCCACGCACGAACTCGAGCAGAGCCGTGTTCGCTTCCCGGCGGGCATCGGTGACGTCGGTGCTGATCGCGCTCTGGGCCCGGTCTGCAACCACGAGCAGTCCGAGGAACACCGGGACGCCGATCAACGCCGCCACGGCGAGTCTCCAGTCGAGGACGGCGAGCACGATCGTTGCGAGCACCGGTTGCACGATGGCGACCACGAGTTTGCCCGGCAGGTTGACGAAATCGACGAGGGCGAGATCGGAGACGACCAGGGTCGAGGTGCGGCCCGCATCCATTCGGTCGAAGGCCCCGAGCGGCACGCGACGCAGCCGGTGCAGGACCGATCGTCGCAGGTCGGCGATTGCGCGTTGCGTCACCGGCCACCAGACCCGGGCGACATCCACACCGATCACGACACGCGCTATGAACAGAACGAGCAGCGCACCGCTGAGGGTGAGGACATCGGACGTCTCGACCGGTCCGTCGAGCGCCGTGAACAACGCGATGAACACCACGAGCATCGGGGCGCTCGTGAGCGCGCCTTCGAGGAGCACGCGCCAGAGACCGCGCCGGAAGAAAGTCGAGCGGTGATGGCCGAGCATTGCGAACCATTGCGCCACCGGGCCTTTCGCAGCAAGATCCGCGACCGCAGGGGCGCGATCCGTATCGCTGGCGTCCGGCTCCTCTGTATCAATAGGTGGCACGGTAGATCTGGACGTCTGCACAGTCGCGTCGTCGGCCGGCTCCAGGCGCCATCCGTCGACGGCGCGATAGTCCTCCCACAGCGACAGATAGCCAGCGCTCGATGCAAGCAGTTCGGTGTGCGTGCCGGCAGCCGCGATGCGTCCCGCATCGAGAAGGAGGATGCGGTCGTATCCGGTGATCGACCCGAGGCGGTGCGCGACGGTGACGACCGTACGACCCTCGGCGAGGTCCGCCAGAGCGCGGACGACGGCCTGCTCGTTCTCCGCATCGAGGAACGCGGTGGCTTCGTCGAGAAGGACCACCGGGGCGTCCTTCAAGAACGCACGGGCAATCGAAATGCGTTGACGCTGACCACCGGAGAGCCGGCCACCGCCGGCTCCGAGTCGCGTGTCCCAGCCGTCTTCGAGGTCGGGAAGAAACTCCGTGACGCGCGCGCGTCGGGCAGCCTCGCGCACGTCATCGTCGGTGGCACCCGGCCTGGCCAATCGGATGTTCTCGGTCACGGTGTCGTCGAAGACGTAGTCGTCCTGCTGGACGAAGGCCACGAGTCCGGCCAGTTCGATCGGGTCGATGTGTCGCAGGTCGACACCACCGAACCTCACTGCGCCGCCGGTCACGTCGGCGAAACGGGCGAGCAGCCGCAGCAGTGTCGTCTTACCGGCGCCGCTGCCGCCCACCAGGCGACCGATGTTCCGGGTTCGATCGTGAGATCGATGCCGTCGAGAACCGTGTTGTCGCCGTATGCGAAGCGGACGTCGGCGAGTTCGATCCGGCTGCGGCCGGCGAGCGCGGATGTTCCGCTCGCGGCAGGTCTTCCTCCGCGAGGATCGCTCCGATGTTCTTCAATCCCGCTTCCACCTGGTACTGCAGGACGGCCACGCTGAGTGTCAAGCTCATCAGCGGCTGCGCGAATCCCACACCGACCAGCAGGAAGAACACGAGTTCGGCGACATCGAGCGATCCGGTGTGGACGAGGTAGAGCGAGTGGGAGCAGGAACAGGACGCTGATCGACGCGAACGCGGTTGCGGAGACGGCCCCGACGCGGCCCCTGGACGTCTTGAGATTCTCGATCGCCTCGCTGTCGGCAACCGCGCGCTCGACGTCGACGAACGAACTCGTGGGCCGCACGAACCCTCGGATCACACGAATGCCTCGAACAAAGGAGACAACCGACACATTCAGGGCGGTGCCGATCGCGGATTCTCGAGGAGCAAGATCGGCACTGCGTCCCACCGCCCAGGCAATACACGCGACGACGCACACGACGATCGCGACCGCCGCAAGCCCCATTCGCCAGTCGATCCAGAACATCACACCCAGGGTGGCGAGTGGGACGGCAATGGAGGAGGCGATGTCCGGAATGGCATGCGACAAGCCGAGCTCGAGCTGCTCGACGTCGTCCTGCACCACCTTCTTGAGTTCGCCGGCACTGCGGATCTGGCTCTCGCAACGGCATCCGATCGATACGGTCGGCGAGTTCGAGACGTAGATCGGCCAGCGCCCGGTACGCGGTCACGTGCGACAGCCAGTTTGCGACAGCTCGCAGAACGACTTTCGCGGCCACCCCCGCTGCCGCCAGGACCACGAGGCTCGTGATGCGGTCGGTGCGCGGCGTTTCGGAAACGAAGAGATCCACTGCAACCAGATAGACCACCACGAAGGGAATTAGGCCCGCAAGTGCGCCGAGAATCGCGGCCACCGCACTGAAGACCAGCGAAACCCTTCGGCGCATGAGTATTTCAGACACGCGTAGGCCCGCGTCGTCCGGCCTCGAGCGGCAGCTCGACTGTCGTCGTACGACTGTTCATGATCAATAAGATAGCTTAGGCTCACCTCAAATGGGGACCGTGTTCGTTTCCCTCGCAATTACCGCCGACGTTTCTCGATAGCTTTCTGATGCCCGGAGACCTATGTCCACCTCACCTCTTCCCGTCGCCGATCCCGCCCCGGACCCGCCCTCGACCATGTCCAGGTCACAACGCTTGACGCTCGTGGCACTGCTGTACTGCACGCAGAACCTCTCGCTGGGCATGTTCACCTACGCGTTCCTCACCATCGCGCAGGCGAACGGTGTCTCCCTTGCCACCATCGGAGCTGCGACCGGGCTCGCGACTCTCCTCGTTCTCAAATTCCTCTGGGCGCCGCTCGTCGACCGATACGGCTCCTCACGGCTGGGCCACTACCGCGGCTGGCTGCTCGCGACACAATCACTGCTCGCCGTCGGCGCCGCATCGCTCGCTCTCCTCGACCCCGCGGAGAATTTCTCCCCCGCGCTGGTCGTCTTCGCCGCGTTGTTCATCGTGGCCGGCACCCAGGACGTTGCCGCCGACGCCGCCACGACGCGGTGCTCACGCCCTCCGACCGCGGGATCGGCAACGGCTTCCAATCCGCGGGCAGCTGCGTCGCCCAGATCGTCGGCGGCGGGCTCGTTCTCCTCGTGTACGGCGCTGCGGGCTGGGCCGCAGCAGCCCTCGTTCTCGCTGTATGGAGCGCCCTTCCGTTGCCCTTCGTCCTGGCCTGGAACGAGAAGACCACCACCGCCACACAGCCACGACCACGCGTCACCCGCAAGACGATCACGCAGTTCTTCACGCGCCCGGGGGTCGCCCGGTGGGCCCTGCTCCTGTTACCCGTGTACACAGCCGGCGGGACGATCTCCTACAACCTGGTGCGCCCGATGCTCGTCGACGCCGGGTGGTCCGAATCCGAGATCGGCACCGTCGTGGTGATCGCCGGCAGCGCCTTCGGCATCGTGTCGGGTGTCGCCGCGGGAATGTTCATCCGACGACTCGGACGCGACTGTCGCTGGTCGCGCTCGGCCTGACCCAGGTGGCGGCATGCCTGGGCACCGTCGCGCTCGCGCTCGGATCCGACGGCCGCACCGCTGTGATACTCGTCGTGGCATTGTCGAATATCGGCTTCGCCGCTTCGGGCGCGATCGTGTACACGATCTCGATGGACCTGGTGCGGCACGAATCCGCCGGCACCGACTTCACACTCTTCACGACCGTCTCGGGCATCGCGATGGCAGTTGCCGGTGGACTCGGCATCGCCGCTGCAGGTTCCGCCGGATTCGTTCCCGTCACGGTCGTCGCCGCACTCCTGGCAGCCGCCGGTGTGGTGGTGGTCGGCAGGGGAATCACACCCGTGCTCGCCGCCATGCCCTCCGAGGTCCCCTGACCGCTCACTTCCCAAGGATCAGTCCCATGTTGCACAACGTCGGAAACACCACGTCACCATCCCTCCGGACAGTCCGCAGCACGCCCTCGGCCAGGCACCGGCTGGTGATGCTGCCGCACGCGGGTGGCGGAGCGTCGTACTACCGGCGACTCGCGACCGGCATCACTCCGGATGTGGACGTGATCGTCGTCCAGTACCCGGGCAGGGAAGACCGACTCGACGATTCACCGTCGGATTCTCTTATTGCACTCGCTGATTCGATTGCCCGGGAATTATCGGCCACCGAGATCGACGCTCCGATCCTCTTCGGGCACAGCATGGGCGCGCTGGTTGCGTTCGAAGTCGCGCGGCGACTGGAGAGCGACGGGCGACCGGCATCCGCGCGATGCTCCTCGGACCGATCCGCGACGACTACCGATTGGTGGAAACCTATCGCCTCGAACCCGTCCCGTTGCTCGCCGCCGATATCACGACCTTCGCTGGCCTCGACGACCCCACGGTCGAGACCTCCGACGTCCGTGCGTGGCAGAAGATGACCCGGGGACGATACCGATCCGAAGTGCTCCCGGGCGGACACTTCTTCCCGGCCGAGAACACCGGCACCTTCCACGCGGCACTCGACCGCGTCATGAGCCCTGGTCGACGCGGTTGTGAGACCGTTCGACGACGTGATCCGGACCCTCGGACGGCGCACACCGCGGATCCCGACGATCAGTACGTCCACTGCCACGATGCCGTGGAGAACATGAGCGAGGAAGAGGTCGCGCAGATGCTCTCTGCTATTGCAGATCCGGCCTGACCGTGAGAGGGAAACCATCTCGATGGCAGGTCACCGGCCCGGCAACGGAGCCGACGACCGGGTACTGCTGCGCCTCGGAATACATGACCGCCTAATATGAACGGGTGGACCTGCATCTCGTGACCTACTTCGTGGCTGTCATCGACCACGGTGGAATCACGAAAGCCGCACAGGCCCTCTATATTTCACAGCCATCGCTCTCGCAGGCCATCCGCACCCTCGAACGGCGGCTCGGCACAACCCTGTTCGACCGGACCGGTCGGCGCCTCACCCTGACCGACGACGGCCGGACTCTCGAGGTCGCGGCGCGCCGTATCCTCGCCGACGTCGACCGTGCGAAGAGCAAGGTCGCGTCGGTCCGAGAACTCGAGTCCGGTCGCGTCGAGATCGTCACGTTCTCGGCGTTCTCCATCCACCCCGTCGTCGAACTCGTCCGCCGGTTCCGAGCCGTCATCCGGGCATCGTCGTGTCGATCTCCGACGTGGACGGCCCGGCCGGTGTGCACTCCGCGCTCCGCCGCGGCGAGGCCGAGATCGGGGTGACCGATCTGTCGGTCGAGCACGCCGGCATGATCACAGTCCCCATCCTCGAGCAGGAAATGGTGCTCGCCCTGCACCCCGACCTCGCCACCGGGCTTCCCGACCCGGTGCCGCGCGAACTCGTGCGCAAGGTTCCCCTTGTCATCGACCTCGGGTCGCCCGCCGACGCCGCGAAGACCGGTGAGCTGCTGGGTTCCGGCAACGTCGTCGTCGACTGCGCTCATCCCTCCGCGATCCGAGAGTTCGTGATGCGCGGAACCGGAGCGACGGTGGTGCCGCGCCGGGTCGCCGAACAGCAACTCCCC
>BBEG01000143.1 GCA_001312645.1 Rhodococcus sp. JCM 9791 | reverse complement strand
GCCGCGCGCCACGAGCCGCGCAGCCTCACGTGCCGCGTCCTGACATCGAACCTGCTGCGAAACACACAGCACCGCACCGAGGCACAGCGTCAGGACAGTGATGAGCGAAGCGATCGCGAGAGCAGCTTCGACGGTCACGCCACCCTCGTCCCGCGCAGCGACGCGACGAGCGTGAACCCACCCCGTCACACCGAGGTGTTGAGGGCTCGTTCGACGATGCCGGTCAGCGCCGACACGATTCCGTCTCCCGTCACGACCGTGTACAACACGGCACCGAAGGCCGCAGCGGCGATGGTCCCGATGGCATAGTCAACAACAAGAAATTGCTACCGTCCGCCAAGGAGTGCCACAAGATGCCTGATTCCCACCTTATCGTGCCGCACAACGACCGCGACATTGTCACGCTCGAGGCAATGAAGATCGGCGATGACCCGGCGATGATCACACTGCAATTCGCCGCACCTCTGCACGGTGTCGACTTTTCGATCGACGACGCACACAGCCTCGTTGACACGCTGCAAACCGTGATCCGCAGCGCCCAAGCACTCGACAACGCCTAACCCAAAAAAAGCGGTCCCGCACGGTGCGTCAACACCGACACGGGACCTACGACCACACCACGGACAGGACTCCGTCATGCATCGCACCACTAGCTTACGTCCCGACGATTCCGGGAACATCTCCACACCACTCGCCGCGCTCTACGCGCTGATCTTCTTCGCCGCTGTCTATGGTGGCGGACTCGGCTTGCTGTACGTCGGACAAACATTCACCACCGAACCGCACGAAACCATTGCCGCTGCGATGGGCGTCGTCGGTGTCGGTTTCGGTGCGCGACGTACCTACCGCAACCCCGTCGATCTGTTCGCCGGGATGAACCGCCCGACCATCAACGAACTCGGCTCGAGAACACTTACACTCGCTGAAGCTTCCGACATTCTCGACGCGACCATCGACGACGTCATGAACAACATGACGTTGACCCGTGGTGAAGTCGACGACGCCTGTCTGACAGCTGGAATTGATCCTGTGATGTCGTGGCGTCGAGTCCCGATCGTTCCGGAAACCGCACTCGCGTTGATCGGTGAACGTATCCGAGCCGAACGTGCCGAACTTGCAGCACTGGACATCTGACCCAACCCGACTCATTGCGTCACGTGTGGTGCCGACCCCACACGCGGCCCTGTGAGCCGGGTTGTCGTGCACGGGCCGTTCCGGTAGCCGTGACGCTTCCCTACTCCATTTCGATCCGCTGCGCCCGTCGAAAGCACGGGTGACACGCCTTGCCCGCGTGGTCGTCGCCCGTCAGAGGGGCTACAGCAACCATTTCCGATCACACGTAGCTCACCCCGTAAAGGCGGACTCGGAGGGGCACAGAGTGGCATCTGTAGAGCGCGTGGAACATCCCAGTCCCGGCGACACCGAGCAATTCCCGGAGTCGCGTGCACACCAACCGACCGTAGCGACCGACCGACCGGCGAGAAGGTGCATCCGTACCCATTGCGGTACGGGGTACGCCCTGCCTCCCACCTCTCCACTCCCTCCCAACGAGTATGCCCAAACAACCACGCTCACAAGCCCGCAGAGCAACGAGAACGGTTCAACCCACCAATCGCCTACCCCGAAATGAACGCACGGGAGAAGCGATTACATCAAGCCCTCAGATCGACGTAGAGCGACTGAAACGACATGACCCACAACGACACCCGCAGGAGAACAACGTGAGACGACTCGATTCGACCGCAACACTCGGCATTGCACTACTCGCGTTCGTGCTCAGCTACAGCAAGTTGGTCGACCTCGCAGCACGCGCCGGATACAGCCCGAGCATGGCGCACCTATGGCCCATCGTCGTCGACGGGCTCGCAGTGGTCGCAACGATGGCCGTGGTGCGACTCCAGGCGCGACGTCGATACGCGTGGTTCCTGCTGATCTCCGCAACGGTCGTGTCAGTGGTCGCGGCAGTCGCGGGCGCGATGTTCCCCACCGGACCACTCCCACCGTTCGCCGCTGCACTAGTATCCGTCGTGCCCCCGCTGTGCCTACTCGCTGCGCCACACCTCGCGGTGCAGCTCGTGCGTGACTCGAGACAGCGTGACGACGTGGCCGAGGTAGTTGCAGTGGCGTCGTCGACACCCGTTGCGGAGGATGACGCAACCCGCGACACAGCGAATGCAACGTCATCGACCACCCACGACGAACCCGTGGCACTCTTCGCAGTCGCACCCGCAACTACCGACCGACGCACCACGGCACTCGAACTACTCGCGCAAGGAATGTCACAACGAGAAGTTGCACGACGCATCGGGGTCAGTGACACAACGGTGCGACGCTGGAGACAGCGAGACACGACCGCAGCGTGACAAGAGTGGCCGGGGTTGCATGCCGAACGTTCAGTGACCCCACGTCGACCTGAGCGCAGCAACGAACTTGTCCGCATCGCCGTAGTCGTCGAATCTCCAATCGTCGGGCACCGCTAGTTCCGCATCGCCGAACTCGACAACCCACTTGATCCGTGAGCCCTCTCGAGCCTGGAACCGATCGGTCCAAACCTGTTGCTCGTCGATCCTCAACGATCGAATGGCACTGACGGGCCGAACCCATCCGGTCACGGTGCCCTCTGTCGAACCCTGATCCGTTCCGGTCCATGGCTCCAGTGAGTGACTCCCCTTCACGTAGACGAGTGAAGACCCGACCAGCCACAGAGCCTCCCATGTCGTAGCGCCGTCCGTAGCGGTTGAGCAAAGAACGGATGCGTCGGGCGTCCGGCCGGCTGCGAGGCTTTGGAGGGCAATAACTACTCCGGTGGGCGCGAGGACTCCCCGGTGCCGGATGTGTTCGCTGTGTTCGCGATAGATCTTGTGGTTGAACTCCATGTGCCTGATCTACCAGCGGAGCCCGACAAGTTTCCGTTGAGCCGATGACATGTCATCTGTTCGAACGACAGTGGTTCAGGATTCCACGGATATGTCGGCACTGTCGGCTAGCTTCATCGCATGGCCACACCGAGTTTCGATGAACTGGACGACCGCCTGGGGTTCGTGTATGACCCCGACACCGGGGAATGTATCGGTACCGGGCATCTGAAGATCTCCCCGACGGAAATTGCGCTCGAACTTCCCGTTGATGACCGTGTTTCAGAAGCACTCGATCTGGAGTCCTTCCCGAACGAACCCGATCCGACCGAACGATTAGTGTTCATCGACCGTCATGGAAAAGTAGCTCTAGGCGGTTGCAGGCTACGAAATACCACAAGCAATTTCGGTGGTGGCCTTGCAGGATGGGCACGGATAAGCATCGACTACGCCGCCGAAATCGGGCAAGCGGACCAAGACTATTGGCAAGTCACAGGACTGCGTAGCGAAATAGCCGGATTACCGGCGTGGACTGGGTTGTCCTCGGTGAATTCAAAAAGGACCACTAACGATTCCGGCCTCATCCGGGGAGTGACCGTTGAGGCGGAGTCAAAGGAATCGATCCAGATCGGGACAGAGCACGGGCTGTCCCTGTATCCGCACTTCACGTTCAATGAATCTCGGGAAAACGGGCAGCACATCCTGACCGAAAAGGTGTTCGTGCAAACGTTGGTAGATGAACCTATCCCGTGGGAAGAACACGCCTATGTCCACCAAGCTATGCAAGACCTATTGACCGTGGCATATTGGAAACCTTGCGGAATGAAAGTCAGCGCCGCTTCAAACAAGAAGTATCCGCTGATGAAGATCAGTTCAGGGGAAGTTCTAACTGATAAGTGGCGCCCGGTAACGTCAGTGCGAGGTGGACGCGGAAAACGGGACACCGAAATGATGTTGCCGACACGGACGCACGCCCTGTTCAGCTTGGATGATTTGGGTGTAGGTAATCTTCAGCGGTGGATCGATAAGCCCGAAGAATGGACGCGAGTTGTCGGGCCGCTCGTTGCGTCGAAGTATCAGCGAGGCAGCACCGTTGAGACTCAGCTTATCCAGACTGCTATATCGATCGAGGCTCTTGGATATCTAGTCGCATTGAGAGAAAATAAGGTGCAACGGGGAAAGAACCTTTCCTTCCCCCAATACCTGAAGCGCATTCATGAAACGCTGGATTGCTCAGTAGATGAAGTTATAGCCGGAAGCCCTCACAACGGAATCCCGCCATTCAAGAACTACGAAGACTGGTCGGTGGCATTCAATGAGGTTTACAAGCAAGCGAAACACGCAGACCATCCCTTACCTGATCCGCTGCGTGCAGTGATACTGACCGACGCCGGAGCGTTGCTTGTCCGGCTGTATCTTGCCCAGGAATTCGGGGTTGAGCGCCAGCGCCTAGAGAAAAACGCCAAGTACGCAAGTTGACAGCACTAGACCAACGAAAGTGCCCCGGTCAACCATGAGGTCGACCGGGGCACTCTAGTGGGTTGCTACACCCCAGCGGATCCGCCGCCCAGAGCGCCGAATCGGACCTCACGCCAAAAATCGCACAACGGCACAATTGACTTGTGGTTGTCCCACGTACGAAGCGCCTGGACGTAACCCACATGTTCGGGCGTATCCCTCTCCACGCTCAGTTCGAGTACTGGGAAATCGAGACGCCGCATAGCTTCTGCGACCATGACCCGCACCGCTCTACCGTTGAAGTCTTCGAACGGGTGCACATGCAGAGTGTGGGCTTCCAAGTATGCAAGGCTTCCAACTGCAACGTGATGTCATCATTGCTGTACTGGAGGCGCGCACCGAACGTATCCAAGAGTTCGCGCATCTCACGGTCCACGTGGATATGCTCCGGAGGGTAGTGACTGCCGACCCGCACCGGCTTCTGTCTCCACCGCCCCGCGATGTCCGGCATCACGTCCGTGAGAATGCGAAGGTGAAACCCCCGGATTAGATCAACGTCCATCGCACTACTAGCGAATGTCCCGGACGCTACATCGTCCAAGAGCTGACGCAGAGGTTCCGCAATGAGGTCAGAAACCTCTGCGTAGCTCTTTTCTCCAAAGAGAGTGTCGAACTGGCGAGTACTACTCGTATCAACTGGCTCGGGCGAGGCGTCCATCGACAACCAGGACTGCGACTAGTGCAGGCCGAGAGCGGCGCTCTGCCGACTCCGCGCACTCATTGCCCAGCGAGGCGAAACCGGCTCACCTTCCATCGCCATACTGCGGATCACTTGGTCGACGACTGCGCCACGACGGCGACGCACCTTCTCGCCATCCGGGAGGGCGCGCCACTGAGCAACCATTGCGCGAACATCCTGCGTAGTCACTGTGTCGCTCCCTTCAACCGTTCGAGTCTGCCCATGCTGCGTGTAACTACATGATGGCAGGTCTTCAGCCGTCGAGGCAATCTATGGATCGCGGACGGTCTGTGACCTGGGACACTAACAAACGCATAGGGGCGTCTACGGAAGGCTGTTCGTCCACATCAGGTCAAGCTTGGCCAGACTTACTGCCTCTACCGGTTCGACCACTTCGGAATCGTCGTGACCCCATCCGGCCGTCGTGTGATTCCGTTGGTTCGCATCCAGGATTGGAGCGCACGGGTGTAGTTGACTTGTGCTGTCATCTTCGCTTGCACAGCTAGTTCCACGAACACATCTTCCGACTGCTGTACTCCCTGCAACGCCGCCCACTGCTCCGGAGCCCACACATCAACCAGGGCGCCCGCAGTCAAATAGTCGGGGACAACAGTGTCAATCTCTTTACGCCTAATCTCCACAGGTCAACCCCAGTACGGACGTCGCGCCGGCACCACACACCGGGCGTCATGAACAGTCAAACCAACCGCGTCTGCCCACTCAGCGACCGCAGCGGACCAACGACTCCGAGCCCTGAGCGCAGCGTCGAACATCAAATCGTCACGATCAGGATGACGATGCTCACGGTCGATCTTCGAGACCAACACCGGATCCGACCACCGACGTATGTCAGGGCCAGCGAGCAACTCAGCGGCACATCAACCGCCTCAGCCGGATTCTCGGCGTCAATCCACCTCAACGTCGACCGTAATTTCCACGGTACGAACCGCGACGCTGCGGACGAACCATCGAGTCATCCTCAACGGACTCAGGAAACCGCAGCGAGGAGATCAGTCGACCAAGTGTCGCTTGCTGCAACCGTGCCTCAACGAGAAGCTTCTGCTTCTCTTTCCCGTCGGCATCCTCGATTTCGGTGTTCAAGTCCTCAAGGCGGTCAACGGTCCTGCAAGCCTCAACCAGTAGCTTAACCTCCCAGAGGTTCAGCCTAAGACGACTCAAAACGTCCTTATACAGCTCTCGCCCGGACTGTTTTAAGCCTTCCGGGTATACGATTCTCGAGGCCGATTTCCTGCCGTTTTCGCTGGTCATAGGCAGTTTTCCTTCCATACGGTGGATCCTGAGGGGCACCCACGGGACCGGTTTTCGACGTTTCTAGCCCAGGCGGACAGCGAGCAGCAGATTGTGCGGCAGCAAGGAAGGGGGTATGGAGAGACCTCCCACCACTGGGGGTCTGTAGCGCTCTGACCTGCATGTATGCACCTTCAGGCGGTAGGTTGGTCGTTGGTCGTTCGATCTTATGTTCGATTACCTGCTGGTAACTTACTGGCTGTCGAAGTCGTGACCTGCGTCGTTGGTGCGGGGCATGATCGGCAGTGCTCGAGGACATCGGTGGTCGTCGTGGTCGGGTTGCTGCTGGCTGTGGTCGGTGGTGGCGCTGGTGGTCGCGTCGGTGCCGTGGGCGTCCGGTCGACGTCGGTGCCGTTGGTCGGTGCGGTTGTCGGCGCGATGTTCTCGGCGTCGTGTTGTCGGGCGTTGCGTGGTTCGTGAGTGTGGGCGTGGTCGGGGTTGCGTCGGGTGTCGGTGCGGGTGTCGGTCCGGTTGGTCCCGGTCGTCGGTCGGGTCTGTCGGTGCAAGCAATCCGGCGGTTCGTTGTCGTCGCTTGTTGTTGATGTTGATCGGCGTTGATCGTTCTTGATGCTGCTCGTCTTGATCGGGTGGTCAGCATTCGTCGTCGCGTTTGCCATGGTGTTCGCGGAACGTCGATGTTGTGGATGTTGGTTCACTTCAGTCGTCAGTCGTCAGTGGTGCGGCGCTGCGGTCTGATTCCCCCTGTAACGCACGGAAACCCCCGCCTAGCCCTAGGAGGAAGGCCAGACGGGGGCTCCGGTTTTACCCTGGTGCGCGGCCAGTGAAAGGGGACGAAAGCCGGTACGCAACGACAGGGATAAATCTGTGAGGGTTGAGGCCGTGCGACGCCCCAGTGCCCGCGGAAGGGGGCGAGCACCGGGACGTCGTGGTTGCTGGACGCGTGCCGCACGGGAAGGGACCAGCAACCTACGGGCGTCGACGGGGCAAGTTCGTTACGGCGTGGTCGGCTTCGCCGGGTGTCCGTCGGGTAGCGGGGTGCCGTTGAGGATATGTTCCCGCATGTCGGGGTCTTCTTCCTCGAGCCACTTTTGAATCCCGAATAGGAACCTCTGCATCTTGCTCATTCGGTCACCTCTGGTTCTGCGGGTGGTCGTCCGGTGTGGCGGATCGCATCGAGGAATCGTGTTCGCCCTTCAAGGTCGAGTGATTCCAAGTACTGCTGATACGCGAAATGAAGATGACTTACGTTGAATGACATGGTGTTTCCGATGTCTAGTAGCGGATTGCGGCGACGAGTGAGGGTGGTCCTGCTGCTGCTCGTCGGGCGTCGTCGATGTCGGCGCGGTTCTCGGAGGTCCATACGTCGGCGAACTCCGCTTCCGTGGGTACCCACGGGTTTTGACGTGCATGGGCGACGAGTGCTGCAACATCCGTGACGGGTGCGGCGATACCTGTCCGAACGAGCGCGAGTGTGTGGAGGTTCAGCCGTCGATCGGTGACGGGTTGATGCTCCAGAATGCTCGCACCACTTCGGTCTGTGCGTTTCGGATTGCGTTGTAGCGGTCGACCATGCTGCGGATCGCAAGGTATCCGGATTGTGATTCAGGTGTGGCGTAGGACGCGTCTGCGGTGAACGGTGCGGGTACGTTCTCGGCGTGTTCGAGCACTGCGGATGTGAGTTCGCTGAGTTCGTATGAGAGAGAAGCAATTACGGAATCGATGGATGCGGAAATCAGGGTGTCGAGCTGTGATGATGCTGCATCTTCGAGTCTGGTGAGTAGCTGCACCTCGAGATCAGCGGAGCGGTATCGGTCGTCGATCTTCCGGTAATCGTCGCTGATGTTCTTCGGGAGTTTCTGTTCTGCGAGGAAGGTTCGACCGTAGGTTGCCCGTTCGGTTGCTGCCTGCACTTTCGCGGCACGGGCAGCTTTCAGTCGGTCTTGTACTTCGAGGCGGAATCCTGCGATGCCTGGTGGTCGGGGATCGCTGCAAAGATTTCCGCAAGCGTCTTGTCGGATGCTGCCAGGGTTGCGGCTTTCGACGGGTTCGGCCGGCGGTCTGGTGCTGCGATCGTGGTAAGTGCTGTGGTCATGGTGTCCCTTTTCAAAAAGTGTTTGCGCTGCGGACTATTCGTTGGTTTCGGTGTTGCCGAATCGTCGGTGCGCTTCTGCTCTACCGCTTGCACCGAACTTCCGTGGAGGGTCGGTGTCGTTGCTGTCGCCGGGCCACCTCTCACGCCACGAGGTCGGGATCTGCCCGACCTGTGCGCTGTACTCGGGACGCTTCGCACGTGGGGACCAGGCAAGGTGCGCGGTCAGCGCGGTGTCGTCGCGTATGTCGCGCTTGGGGTTGATGCTCACGCGTCGGTGCCGAATCGCTTACGGGCAGCTTCTCGACCCGCGGCCATGTCGGAGGTGCGCTGGCGTTTTGCGGGTGTTGTGGTGCGTTCTGCCTGGTCGAGTCGGTCGGTGAGGATGTCGCCCACTGCCTGATCGTCGTTGATGTGGTCGAGGATGGTCTCGAGGAGTGCCGAGAGTTCGTTTGAGATTGCCATGTGGTGTTCCCTTTTTTGTTTTTGGCATGAAAAAAAACCCAACTCGAACCGTTCTTGTGCGGTTCGAATTGGGTTGGAGGAAGATTTCTCTTCCGTATCTATTATAAGCCAATATCGGTATTCATGTTTGGGCGTGGGCATCTACACCCGGCTATCGATTCGTTTTCGTCGTTTCGCTGCGTATGCTTCTACAGCGTCGCGATCGAAGACGTAACCGTGATTCTGAGCGGAACCGATTTTGATTCCACCAAGCTGGGCGGCGATAAGACGAACCCGGCGGTCGTTGACTCCGATAATCGCTGCGGCTTCTTTGGTGTTGACGAAATCCATGGATATAACCTTCAACCTTCAGTCGGCGTTTCGCGGGCAAGCGTGATGATGCTGTTCAACAACATTCACCCAGCGGGTTTCGTCTGGCGTCACTTCTGGCCACGAGAAACACGCTGGGCATTGCCTCTCCACTCGTGCGATTTCCTCGAGTCGCTCAGCGATTTCGAGCCGAACCCGTTCGTCGGGTTCACCAACAACCATGGCGAGCATTACGGTCTGTACGGGTGTGAGGCTCATCGGATTGACCACTGCTTGGTTTCGTTGGAGTGAGGTCTGAATGGTTCGGGTTCGGTGCCGTCGAGTGCGTCGATCAGGCTGTCGACGAACGCGTATCCGAGTGACTTGGTTAGCCGCAAGGTGAGGCCGGCGAGGACGACTCTGATGGATAGCCCATCATCGTCCTGTGTCGCGGTGAACGAACCTGGTCGCACATCTAATGTCTGCATGGAATCTCCAATAGGGCGTAGTGGGGCTGTACTCAACGTGGAGCGACTTTCGGGCAGGAATGGACTATGCGTATGCGCGCTCATCTTTCGCGATCGTATTGGCTGCGATCTTCAAACCCTTAGCCCACGATTCACAGCCACTCAGGATTCCGCGCAGAATCGACTCCTCGAACCCCTCGAGGCTCCGACCGATGTCACGCTCAACCCATTCCTGCGCTGCGTCTGCGTCGCCTTCTGGGACATCCCGTGCAAAGTCCTTCGAGTCGTTCGGCAGGCGCAGCGCTTGCGCTGAGCCCGCGCAAGCGGAATCCCGGTTCCGGGATTCGTCCGAATCCCCCGCATGAGCGGAAATATTGTTTACATGGTCTGGTTGCGTTGTATTGTTATGTCGAACCAATGTGGTGCGAGGGGTCGAACCAATATGGTGCGGGGGGTCGAACCAATGTGGTGCGAGGTCGGTCTGATCAGGCTTCACCATTCCGGTTGACTCTGAACTTCCTTGCGTTGACTCTGAACTTCCTTGCAGGTCAGGGGTGGTATTTGCCCCTAATGGAACTTCAGTTTGGGGTTGTCCCACAGTTGTCCCGGCGTCCGTCCCGTGGTTGTCCCACTGGGACATTTCGTATTCCTGCAGGTCAGAGGTAGTGCCGTCTTGGTTTCCAATATCCTCGGGGGATTCCACGGAGGGTTCAGGAAGGCTTTCGGAAGGGTTCCAATGCGGCGTGTCGCTGACCCACATTTCAAATCGGTTGATCCGTCCATCCGACATCTTGGAGAACCTCAAATATCCGGCGTCCTGAAGTTCCTTCACGGCACGTAACCTTGTGGACTTGGGGAGCTTCGTCTTACTGTCGACCCAAGTCCAGTTAAAGGCGAAGCCATCGACGTGGCGGACCAACATGCCGCTAGAACCTTCGCTGCAGGACTCAGATCAGACTCGAACAGTTCATCTCTGATCTGAGAGAACTTTTCCTTAGGCCTGTCGACAACGTGCACAACACACTTGGGCGCGCCAAAAACGCTTTGCTGTATAATCAAGTTGTTCCTTCCAAGAACATGATTCGGCCCCAGCGCTCACGCCAAGCGCCGGGGCCAGTCTTTTTGTTGCTTCAGTCTTGATTCTGAAACATGACGAGTAGGCCGGACTCCGAAAGGTGCTGGTTGAAAATCTCATCTTGTGATGGGCCTTCGCAGACCTCGCCCATGGTGCCAGGTATCTGATGGGGCCACGTCGTCCAGTTGGTGCGGATGTTCGTATTCTTCCTGCCACACTTGGGGCAGTGTGCGAATGTGATCATGGGCTTGAGCCACGGCTTTTTTACTCATGGGTTCGTTCCCCTCTGGGTTGAAAGCCCCGGTACGTGAAAGGGGACGTACCGGGGCTAGTCTTCTCGCTAAAGTAATTCTAACGCCGATTTCGGTATTTGGTCGGGGCGGCCCGGTAGGGTCGAAACGGCAAAGCCCAGTCAGTTCCGCAACATCAAGAACCGACTGGGTGAAACCATGACGATTAGCCACGCTAACCACACTCCACGAGACGCTACGAGATGCCACGGCAGCAAATGGACGCGGAATGTGAAGCGCGTCAATCTCTCCGGTGGTGGGTCAATCCTTGAACACCTGCAGGGAATCCTCGCTGAGGTTGAAACCTGTAGCGCCATGCTCCCGAAGCACGGTTTGCAGATTCTGCCACGCATCCGCAGCACCGACGGGACGCAACTGTTCCATCATTCCCGCAACATCACCCAACTCGATCCGCACCGTAAGGTCTGGGTCGACAGGATCCGGCGAGTACGCAAACCCCACGGCCACGCGCATTGACCGCAACCACACATTCCGTTCCTCGAGGGTGCGTTCCTCCCACCAGTCGGAGAACTTTTCCCCTGTGGGTTGCCACGACCACCCCGCTGCACGTGACGTTACAGACGAGAGTCGTTCCTGCCGTTCCCACAGTGCTCGGATGTTCTCGTCGAGCCGTGCTCGTTGAGGTGTTCCGGCACGGTAGACAGGGTTTCCTAGCAAACCTGTTAGGTCGGTCAACTGTTCGTTGACCTCGCTGAGTTCCGCTGAATGATCTTCGCCGGCATCCCACACACGCCGTAGTCGCTCCGATTCGCCGATCATGCGCAGAATGTTGTCGGTGACCGCGTCATCAAGTGTCGGCATCGGGACAGTTCGATTCCCGCATTTCTCCCGGTGCTGTGCAGACGCGCACCGATACCGTGGAGTCCGACCGTTAGCACCCTTCAGTCTGTATGCAGGGCGACCGCAGACCATGCAATAGCAGACCCGCAGCAGCAATGCCGAGGAACGGGCCGTTGGTTCCTTGCGATTCTCGCGATCCTTCAATTCCACTTGCACACGGTCAAACACAGCTCTAGTGAGTATCGGCTCAGCCCGAACCACAGGTGAACCGTCGTCTGACCTCACAACGTCATCCCCGGTAGGTGCGTATCCCAGTAGCGTTTTCGACTCCAGTGCACGCCGTAGACCGGTTGAATGCCACTGATACTTGCGGGGTGGTTTACCCTGGTGCTGGGCGAATCGGTCGCGGGCTGTGAGGACTCCGCGCTCCGTCAAGTCGTGCGCTATGGCGCGCATCGGTTCGGTACTCAATACTCGGTCGACGACTTCACGGATCACAGCAACCGATTCGGGATCCTGAACCAATCTCCACTCGCCATCAACTTGCCGTGGCAGATAACCCCAGGGGCTAACCCCGCCTGTATACCGACCGCGATCGTAGTTGTGTCGGTGGGCTGATTTGGTTCGCTCGCGGATGGCATCGAGTTCGAGTTCCGCCACGGTCGCGACCAGGGCGACGATCAACCGACCAAACTTGTCGCTCAAGTCGAAG
The DNA here is from genome assembly GCA_001312645.1 of Rhodococcus sp. JCM 9791. GTDB lineage: Bacteria > Actinomycetota > Actinomycetes > Mycobacteriales > Mycobacteriaceae > Rhodococcus. Next base: position 819 of record BBEG01000143.1, on the reverse strand, counting down.
TGTCGTTCGGTTGCGGATACCAGCATGACGCTGTGATCCTCGCTCCACGTGATCATTTCCCAAAGGTGTTTCACCGACCGCACCAAACGGTCGAGGCGGTAGAAGACGACGACGTCAAAGTCTTGCGGGTTGTTCAGCCACCGACTCAGTGCAGGCCGTTCGAACGGACTCGTCTTGCCCGCTGACACGTCCAGATCTTCGGCGATACCCACGACATCCCAGCCCCGTTCAGCACACAGTCGTTCGCACTCCAACCGTTGACGTTCAGGTGACGTCGATTCATCGGTGAGGCGTGAGAGTCGAACAACGATCAGTGCACGTAGCGAAGGTTTTCCGGTGTTAGGGTTGCGCTTCTGGGCCATGGCTGTAATAGTACTGTTTCGAGTACTCCGCTGTCGACATGCCCTCGTCGTCACTTGCAACCTTCACGACACGGCGGATGAACGACCGATCTTCTTCTGTGGGTTCAGCAAACACGAGTATCCCCTTTCTGCCGATGCGGACGGTCCGCGTCGACGTCACAACAGACCTGATCCCAGGACTCCCCGGGCCAGGCCGATCACCACCGGCACGATGCCCAAGCACACGAACGCCGGCAAAAAGCACAAGCCGAGCGGACCGCTCACGAGCACACCTGCGCGTTCGATGTCGCCGGCGGCTTCATCTTCGGCCTCCGCACGATGCCGCACGGCGAGTTCGGACACGATGTCGGACAGTGGCGCACCGGATTTCGCCGATCTCCTGGCGGCGCGAGCGAAGTCCTCGAGCAGTGCGTCGCCGTCTGCGGACCACGCGTCCGCCGGATCGGCACCGAGCTTC
>BBEG01000142.1 GCA_001312645.1 Rhodococcus sp. JCM 9791 | reverse complement strand
CCGGCGGCCTCGAGGTTGTCGAGCATCTTCTCGGCCGCGCCGGTGCCGACCTGGAACGAATCGGTGACCACGAGTGGGCGGGACAGGCCGAGGCTCGCGACGACTTCGCCGATCTCGCGGACGGCTCCGCCGCCGATGCGCATGGTGCGCGGCAGTGCGATGGGTGCAGTCATGCTCGGATCATGTCACCCGAGGCGGACGAGTATGAACTGGGACACGCCTTGTGCGGTGCATCGTCGAAACGCAGGCCTTGACCGGTCGGTGAGGCGAACTTACGTTTGCGTTCGGTGTGGTCGACTGAGGGGAGCGAGCGGTGACAACGACCGATTCGGAGGCGACGCGACGGGTACTGGCCGGTCACACACTCTGGGCACCGCGGAGTGGGTCGAGACCCGCGACGGGCGGCGGCTCTTCAGCATGGTGTGCACAGCCCCCGATGAGACCGACACACCGACGGTCGTGTTCGAAGCCGGCGCGGCCGCGGACAGGTCGAGTTGGGCACCCGTGCAATCTCGGGTTGCCCGGTTCATACGCGCGATCGTGTACGACCGATCCGGACTCGGGCGCTCACCCGTGGACCCGGCCGACGAAGCCTCCGACGTCCTGCTGGGTAGGGGTTTCCGGACGTTCGAGAAGATCTCGATCCCGATACTGATCGGACTCTCCCGGTTGCGCGTGCTGAGGCACACGTTCGGTTTCCTCCTCGACGCATGCCCGGCCGATGTCCGCGCGGACATGGAGCGAGAAGCATTCGAATCCAGGGTATTCCGTACTCAACGAGCGCAGGCTCGCACCTTTCTCGACGAGATCGCCGCGTGGCGCGACAATCCACCCGCACTCGGCGATATTCCCGTCACCGCGATTTCCGGAGGCCTTACCGGCGACGGCATGAATGCTGCTGCATGCGCATGCGCATGCGCATCCGCGACCGCGTCGCATGCCTATCGTGCCGCGCAGTCGCCGCACGGCAGGCATGTGGTCGCCGAGATCGAGCGGTTGACGCGTCGCTGAGAACGTGTTGGTGGACTCCGATAGCTGACACAACCGACGTGGATGTAGACCCCGTTTCCCAGGAACACCCGGCCGACCACACGCACCCGGGAACCGATCCGGACAAGCCGTGCCCCGCGGCGCGTGAACGGCGAACACTTTCCAGCACCCGAAGCAGCGTGTCGGTGACGGTCAGGCCACGAACGTCGCGAGAGCTGCAGCGATCGAGGCGACGTCGTGAGCGCCCGTGGCGATGTCATTCATCAGCGCTTCGGCAGTATCCACATCGAAGCCGCGGCGCAGACGGATACCGTTGTAACCGAGGAACAGCCATGTCGCGGCCCAGGCGGTGCGCTTGTTGCCATCGAGGAGGGCGTGGTTTCGGGCGATGGAGTGAAGCAGCGCGGCTGCCTTCTCGAACAGTGTGGGATATGCATCGACACCGAACACCGTGCTCTGTGGGCGTGCGATCGCTGCGTCCAGCAGGCCGATCTCGCGCACAGCGGGCGACCCGCCGTTGACACGCGCCGCGATCGTGAGGAGATCGTTGCGATCGAGGTAGAACGTCACGCGAGTCGCGCGTTGAGTTCGGCGGACTTGTCGAATATATCGGCAAGCAGTTCACTGCGCAGGTGCTTACGGCTGCTGGCTGCGTCGAGCGAGGCATTGTGCACAAATGCTTTGAGGGAGACCCCCTCGCGTTCGGCGGCGTCGCGGATCAATGCCTGCTCGTCGTCGGTGAACTGGATGTTGAGTCCGGGCATACTCCCAACGGTACCTGTTCAGGTACCGGATGCGTACCCGCGGGAGTATCGGCACCACGCCGACCTCGTCTGTCGTTGCGCGTCGGTGACCGACGAAGAGGATGCACCCGACACCTGTGCCCGACGTTGTCACTGTGGTAGGACACGATGGGCAGTGTCTGAGACGTCAGTTCCCGGAACCCCGCACGGGCGGCGTGTCGACCGCCGGCACGATCGAGTGCGCGAGGGCCTGGACGAGGAACTCGAGCTCGGGTGTCGGGACCGTTCCGGTGCGCACCACTCCACACACGGCACCCGAAGCAGGTGTCGTTTCTCGCGCATGAACTTGAGCCCTTTGCTCGGAGTCTCGGCGGCGGTACTGGCGTAGAGCACCGTCCAGGCGCGCGTTGGTGAGGACCTCGAGGGTTGCTGTGTGATCGCTCGCGATCGACGGACCGAAGCGTGCACGTCTGCCCACCTCGACGAACGCATCCTCGATGACACGGTGCAACAGAACCTGGCTGCTGCGAGGAGGGAGCAGTAGCGGATAGTGGGCCAGCTCGCCCAGGTCGACGGTCGAGAACGCCGACAGCGGATGCTGACTCGAGGTGACCACAACCAGATCCTCGATCCCGAGCCTCACGGTCTCGAGCCCCGGCCGGTCCACCTCCCCGCGGATGAGGGCGAGGTCGGCTTCGCCGGAGGCGACGGCGTTGACGCGGTCGGTGAAGTCCTTGATGACGAACTCGACGTCGATGTGGGGGTATCGCTCGCGGACCTGGGAGATCGCGTCGAGGCTCTGCGTCGCGAAGCTCATGTTCGCGGTGATCCGGATGCTGTCGCGGGGTTCGGTCGCCACTTCGAACGCGCGCGCTTCGAGGCCGAGCACTTCCGAGGCGATCGGCATCAGCCGCAGGCCGGCGGCGGTGAGCTTGACCGATCGGGTGGACCGGTCGAACAGACTCGTGCCCAGCTCATGCTCCAGTTTCGCGATCTGGTGGCTGATCGCGGACTGCGAGATGAAGCACCGCTCGGCTGCACGGGAGAAGCTGGACTCCTCACCGACTGCGAGGAAGTAGCGTAGTTGCCGGAAGTCCATCAAACCCCATTTATGAGCGAAACAGATAACAGTTTTTCGAATATCCCAGGTTACTGGATTCCAAGGGATGTAGATACCTAGGTTTGAAGTCATACAAGAACTTCAATGTGGAGGTATCGGCAGCATGGGTGGTGCAGACAAGGGAGAGACGACCGTCGTCGACCGGACCGAGGTAGTGATCGTCGGTTCCGGATTCGGAGCTCTTGCCGTAGCGAAGAAGCTGGGCAAGGCAGGCACGCCGTTCGTCCTCATCTCGGAGACCACCGAGCACCTGTTCCAGCCCTTGCTCTACCAAGTGGCGACGGGTGTCATCTCGCCCGGCGAGATCGCGCCGTCCGTCCGCGCGATTCTCGCGAAGTACCCGAACGCCGACGTACGGCTCGGCCGCGTTGTCGACGTGAACCCCGACGACAACACCGTCGTGTACGAGGCGGCGGGGAAACGGCACACCCTCGGCTACGAGCACCTGGTCGCCGCTACCGGAGCGCGACAGGCGTATTTCGGCCGCGACGAGTTCGCCGACCTGACGTTCGCCTCAAGACCGTGGACGACGCGGAGCGCCTGCGTCGCCAGATCATCCGCTGCTTCGAGGAAGCGCACATCACCGCCGACCCCGAACTGCGTAAGAACTTGCTCAGCTTCATTGTCGTAGGCGCGGGCCCCACGGGCGTCGAGCTGGCCGGACAGATCAAGGAACTCGCTCAGCGTTACTTCGCGGAGTCGATCGGCAACATCAAGGGCGAGGACGTCACCGTCACGCTCGTCGAGGGTGCCGACAAGGTTCTCCCGCCGTTCGGTGGAAAGCTCAGCGAGTACTCGAAGGTGTCTCTCGAGAAGGCCGGCGTCGACGTTGTCGTCGGCACCATGGTCACCGACATCGACGAACACGGCGCCACCCTGAAGACGGCGAACACCGGCGAGACCCGTCGCCTCACGGCCGAGACGATCATCTGGTCGGCCGGAATCCAGGCCAACGATTTCGCCGACGTGCTCGCCGAGCGGACGGGCTGCGAGACCGTCCGGAGCGGGCGACTTCTCGTCGACAACGACTTCACCGTCGGACGCGCCGACAACATCTACGCCATCGGCGACATGGTCACGCTCGACAACCTGCCGGCGCAGTCGCCGTTCGCGATGCAAGGCGGCCGGCACGTTGCGAAGATGATCCTCGGCAAGGTGCCCGCGGGAACCGCGTTCCAGTATCGCGACAAGGGCAGCATGGCGATCATCAACCGCTTCCGCGCGATCACCCGCGTCGGCAAGATCGAACTCACCGGATTCATCGCGTGGGTGCTGTGGCTCGCCGTGCACCTGGTGTACCTCGTGGGATTCCGCAACCGGTACATCGCAGTGATGTCGTGGTGCGGATCGTTCCTCGGCCACCGTCGTCCGCACTTCTACTACGCGCAGGAACTCGAACCGGTAGCCCCTGCCGAGGCGGAGAAGCCGGCCGACGCGCCGAAGACGGACGCAGCGAAGGCCGGGGTATCGAAGACCGGGGCGCCCAAGGCAGACGCGACCAAGCACCGAGCAAGCGGGCGAAGAGGAAGGCCGCGGCCGCCGCGCGCGTGCCTGTCCCGGTCTCGTAGGAGTCCGGTATCTGAACGAAAGTTTTCACGCAACGAGGCCCGACCACACAGGTCGGGCCTCGTTGCGCGCGACGCCCGGGACTGATGTGTGCGCCCTGGGACCCGACCGGGTATATGTATGCAAAGGGGGGGCGCGCACCAGGTCACGCACGGTGTTCGGTGGTCAGCACTCTCCTCCCAGCATCCGAGAGGAGTCGATGTGTCGATCCGATCCACGTCCAGTACTGCGGCCAGGTCCCAGCCTCAGCAGCCGCGTCCACACCGCACCGTCGAGCACGACGGTCCATCGTTCACCGAGGCCATCCATTCTCGCCTGTTCTCGAACTACGAGCCGCCGCGGGGCGATCGACCCGGAGCTGCCTGACGTCGACCCGGTGGTAAGGCAGACTGCCGGAGTATGAGTGCATCGTCGAAGAACCAGAGCACACGAATCGTCCTGGCGTCTCGCCCCGACGGAACACCTACCGCCGACAACTTCCGTACCGAGGTCGTCGACCTTCCCGCCGTGGCCGACGGGCAGGTCCTGCTGCGGACCGTCTACCTCTCTCTCGATCCCTACATGCGCGGCCGCATGAGTACCGCGAAGTCGTATGCCGAGCCAGTGGAACTCGACGACGTGATGGTCGGTGGCACGGTCTGCCAGGTCGTCGAATCGCGATACCCGGGCCTTGCCGTGGGCGACTATGTCCTCGCGGGCGCAGGCTGGCAATCGCACGCCGTCATCAATGGTGATGAGGTGCGCAAGCTCGACCCCGACGCCGCGCCGCTGTCCACGGCAGTCGGCGTGCTGGGGATGCCGGGCTTCACGGCCTACTCGGGACTGTTGAAGATCGGGCAGCCCAAGGAAGGCGAGACGGTCGTCGTCGCGGCTGCGACCGGGCCTGTCGGATCTGCGGTCGGTCAGATCGCGAAACTGAAGGGTGCTCGCGCAGTGGGTATCGCGGGTGGGCCGGAGAAATGCAGAGCCCTGATCGACGAATTCGGGTTCGACGCCGCCATCGACCACCGCGACCCCGACTTCGCGCAGAAGCTTGCAGACGCGGTACCCGAAGGTATCGACGTGTACTTCGAGAACGTCGGCGGGCACGTGGCCGACGCGGTGATGCCGCTGCTGAATCTCTATGCGCGGATTCCGGTGTGCGGTCTGGTAGCCCAGTACAACGGCGCCGACCTCGAACGCCGCGACCGGCTGCCCGGATTCTTCTCGCTCGTGCTCGTCAAGAGCCTCACGATCCGGGGGTTCATCCAATCGGAGTTCGTATCCGAGATGTACCGCGACTTCCTGCGCGACGCGTCGGGTTGGGTGCGTAGCGGCAAATTGAAGTACCGCGAGGACATCGTCGACGGTCTGGAGAATGCCCCCGAGGCGTTCATCGGTCTGCTCGAAGGGAAGAACTTCGGGAAGCTGCTGGTACAGGTCGCGCCGGAGCGGTGATGTCCGCGCCGCGCGACCTGGCACCGATCAGGCGATGCGCTCGAATACCGCAGCGAGGCCCTGTCCGCCGCCGATGCACATCGTCTCGAGACCGTAACGGCCCTCGCGACGGTCCAATTCGCGCAGCAGCGTCGCGAGGATACGGCCGCCGGTCGCGCCGACGGGGTGACCGAGTGAGATGCCGGAACCGTTGGGGTTGAGGCGGGCGTCGTCCGCATCGATACCCCAGGTGCGGATCACCGCGAGGGCCTGCGCGGCGAACGCTTCGTTGAGTTCGATGACATCCATGTCGGCGAGTGTCAGGCCGAGCCGGCCGAGCGCCTTCTCGGTGGCGGGGACCGGGCCGATTCCCATGGTGCGCGGCGGAACTCCGGCCACAGCCCAGCTCGCGAGCCGGGCGAGGGGACGCAGGCCGAGCTTTGCGGCCTTGTCTGCGGTGGTGACGATGCTCAGGGCAGCTCCGTCGTTCTGGCCGCTCGCGTTCCCGGCAGTCACGGTGGACTCGGGATCGACCTTGCCGCGGATCGGACGCAGTTTTGCGAGTGTCTCGAGGGTGGTGTCGGCGCGGGGATGCTCGTCGGTGTCGACGACCAGCGCTTCACCCTTACGTTGCGGCACCGTCACGGGCACGATCTCCTGCGCGAACACACCGTTCTTCTGAGCGGCGACGGCACGCTGGTGCGACTGCACCGCGAGCGCATCCTGATCCTCACGGCTGATGGAGAATTCGGCGCGCAGGTTCTCGCGGTCTCGATCATGCCGCCGGGGACGGGGAAGTCGCGGCCACCGGCAGTGACACGGGCACGCGCGAGCCGGTCGTTGAGGGCGACTGCCTCACCCTTGACGCCCCAGCGCATCCCGGTCGCGTAGAACTCCGCCTGGCTCATGGACTCTGCGCCGCCGGCGAGGATCAGGTCGCTGCCGCCGGTCTGTACCTGCATGACGGCCTGCAGGATCGCCTGGAGACCGGAGCCGCAGCGTCGATCCACCTGGATTCCCGGAACCTCGACGCCGAGACCGGCATTGAGTGCGGCGATGCGTCCGATCGCCGGGTTCTCCCCGCTCGGGGAAGCCTGTCCGAGGATGACGTCGTCGATGTCGGATCCCGAGATGCCGCTGCGCGACACGATCTCGCGGATGACGGTGGCGGCGAGGTCTTCCGGTGCGATGTCTTTCAGGACACCGCCGAAGCGGCCCACCGGGGTGCGAAGCGGTTCGCAGATCACTACGTCGGTCATTGATTCTCTCCGATCAATTGGTCTGGGTGCGGGCGTAATCCGACGAGATCTCGTCCGCGGTGGAAACGAGGGCGGGGACCAGCCGGTCGTGGAGGGTTTCGATGGGGTAGCGGGCAGCGTGGGTGGAGATGTTCACCGCGGCGACCACGGTGCCGGATGCGTCGCGGATCGGTGCAGCCAGCGACCGCAATCCCTCTTCGAGTTCCTGGTCGACGATGCAGAATCCGTCGTGTCGCACCTTGTCGAGCTCGGCGCGCAACGTGTCGCGGGTCTGCACGGTGGTACCGGTGATGGGTGCCAGGTCGGCGCGAGCAAGGTAGTCGGCGAGTTCGCTTTCGGGCAGACCGGCGAGCAGGACGCGACCCATCGACGTGGCGTAGGCGGGGAACCGTGTGCCGAGTGTGATCGTGACGGTCATGATGCGATTGACGGGAACACGGGCGACATAGACGACGTCGTCGTGATCGAGCACCGACACCGACGTCGACTCGTGGATCTTCTGGCCAACGCCTCGAGATGCGGACGCGCGACCTCGGGCAGTGACAGCGCCGACAGATAGCTGTATCCCAGTTCGAGGACCCTTGGGGTGAGCCAGAATTGGGATCCGTCGGTGCGCACGTAGCCGAGTTCGGTCAACGTGAGAAGGAAACGGCGCGCGGTCGCGCGAGTGAGGCCGGTCGCGCGCGCGACGTCGGACAGGGTACGACGCGGATTCTCGACGCCGAACGCCTTGATGACGGAGAGGCCGCGGGCAAGCGACTGGACGTAGTCCGGAGAGGCGTCCTTGGCAGGGAGGTCCTTCACGGAAGACCGCGCGTCGATGTCTGTCACGACTGGTTCTTCTTCAGGTGGTCGGTGATCAGCTGCGTGACCTTGTCGGCCTGTTCGACGTTTGCCAGGTGCGCGCCGGGCGCGACGACGTGGAACTCGGAGGTGGCGATGCCCTCGGCCAGGGTCTGCATCGTTGCGGGTGGGGTGGCGGGGTCTTCTTCGCCGGCGATCACGAGGGTGGGGGCGGTGATGCGGGCGAGGTCGTCGCGTCCGTCCCAGGTCGCGAGGGCTTCACAGCATGCGGCGTAGCCCTCGTCGGTGGTGCTCTTCACCATCGCAACGTGCCGGTCGACGAGTTCCTGGTCGGATTCCAGGCGGCCGGGGCTGAACCAGCGCGACACGATGGACTCGGCGATGGACGCCAGTCCGTCGGCGCGCACGGTCTGGGCGCGATCGAGCCACGGCTGCGCGGGCAGGAATGCCGACGACGTGCACAGCAGTGTCAGCGAGAGGATGCGGTCGGGGTGATGGGCTGCGAGCCACTGGCCCACGGCACCACCGAGGGAGAGCCCGACGTAGTGCGCGCTCTGCACGTTCAGGGAGTCGAGTACCGCGATGATGTCGGCGCCCAGTTCGCCCATCGTGTAGGGGCCCTGCGGTGTGGGCGAGGAGCCGTGACCGCGGTGGTCGACGGCGATGACGTGCCAGTTCGCGGACAGTTCATCGATCTGCGGCTGCCACATGGACAGGTCGGATCCGAGCGAGCCGAGGAAGAGCACCGACGGCGCCGACGGGTCTCCGTGCTGTTCGTAGTGCAGCGTGACAGTCAATTCATGCTCCATTTGTTCGCAATGAGGACGGATGGACGCTATGCGGACAAGGCTAGAACGGACCGGCGCGTGAGGCAACGGTTCGAATCGGATCTGTTCGCATAGCGGACGAGGGTTCACATTACGCACGTCACCGGTTATTCTGGCATGCATGGACAAAGTCGTTGCCTCCGCCGCCGAGGCCGTAGCCGACATTCCCGACGGTGTGACCATCGCCGTCGGCGGATTCGGCCTGGTCGGCATCCCCGAGATCCTCATCAACGCGCTTCTCGAACAGGGCGCGACCGACCTGGAGACTGTCAGCAACAACTGCGGTACCGACGGTTTCGGTCTCGGCCTGCTTCTCGAGAAGGGCCGAATCCGACGCACCATCTCGTCGTACGTCGGTGCCAACAAGGAGTTCGCCCGCCAGTACCTCTCGGGTGAACTCGAAGTAGAGCTCACGCCGCAGGGCACACTCGCCGAGCGGATGCGTGCCGGCGGCGCGGGCATCCCCGCGTTCTTCACCCCCGCGGGTGTCGGCACTGCCGTCGAAGAGGGCGGCCTGCCGCTGCGCTACGACGGACACGGCGGCATCAAGCTCGCGTCGAAGCCGAAAGAAACCCGCGAGTTCGACGGCCAGACCTACGTGATGGAACGAGGCATCGCCGCCGACTACGCACTCGTGCACGCCTGGAAGGGCGACCGGCACGGCAACCTCGTCTACCGGGCCTCGGCCCGCAACTTCAACCCGCCCGCCGCGGCCTCGGGCCGGGTCACGATCGCGCAGGTCGAGCATCTCGTCGAGCCGGGCGAACTGGATCCCAACGAGATCCACACTCCCGGCATCCATGTGCAGAGGGTCGTGCCCGTCGGCAAGGTCGAGGTCGGAATCGAGAATCGGACGGTGCGCTCATGACACAGACCGCCAAGGGCATGACCCGCGAACAGATGGCCTCGCGGGTCGCCGCGGAACTGCGCGACGGCCAGTACGTCAACCTCGGTATCGGGATGCCGACGCTGGTGCCGAACTTCATCGAGCCCGGCATCGAGGTCATCCTGCACGCAGAGAACGGAGTGCTCGGTGTAGGCCCGTACCCCACCGAGGATGAGCTCGATCCCGAACTCATCAACGCGGGTAAGGAGACGATCACCGCGATTCCCGGTGCTTCGTACTTCGACTCGTCGCAGTCGTTCGGCATGATCCGCGGTGGTCAGATCGACGTCGCAGTGCTCGGCGCGATGCAGGTGTCGGCCAAGGGTGACATCGCCAACTGGATGATTCCGGGTGCCATGGTCAAGGGCATGGGCGGCGCGATGGACCTCGTGCACGGCGCCAAACGCGTCATCGTGATGATGGATCACGTGACGAAGAAGGGTGAGCCGAAAATTCTCGAGGAGTGTGCACTTCCCCTCACGGGTAGGCGTTGCGTGCAGCGGATCATCACCGATCTCGCCGTCATCGATGTCACCGACGAGGGACTGAAGCTCGTCGAGACCGCGCCGGGCGTCACCACCGAAGAAGTGGTTGCCAATACGGCCGCGAAGCTCATCGTCTGACTCTGCCGCTTCGGCGTCAGTGTGCCTCCGGATCCTCTGGGTCCGGAGGCACTGCGCTCTTCGACTTGTCCGGCTTCTCCGACTCGTCCGGCTTCTCCGACTCGGGGGAGTGCTCGACGAGTGTGTAGCGCGTTCCATAGGATTCGACGAGCGCTTGCAGAATTGCCACCACCGGGACGGAGACGAGCGCTCCGATCGGTCCGAACAGTGTCGCCCCGGCTATCACCGATCCGAAAGCCACGGCGGGATGGATCGCCACCGTACGCGCTGTGATGCGCGGGTGCAGCACATAGTTCTCCACCTGTTGGTAGAGCGTGCCGAACACGATCACCCACACCCCGTCCAGTGGTTGCGCTGCGGCAGCAATGATCGCGGGTAGAGCGATGGCCAGATATGTACCGAGAGTGGGGATGAACTGTGAGACCACGCCGGTCCAGATTGCGAGTGGCAACCAGTACGGCACACCGATGATCAGCAGGAAGATGCCCGTGAAGAAGGTGCTGAACGCGGCGAGAATAAGCCGTGAGACCACGTAACCGCCGGCTTTGTCGACCGACGTTTCCCATACCTGCGCAATCACCTTCTGCTGCCTTGCGGGAAACCAGCTCGAGATCATCCGCCGCATCTGCGGTCCCTGCGCGGACATGTAGAAGACGAACAGAAGCATCGTCAACAGCTGGAAGAGCGCGCCGACGAGGGTGCTGACGACGCCGAGCACACCCGGTGTGAATCGCTGCGCGAGATCGCGGATCGTATCGGGCGTGATGTGGAGTAGATCGTCGCCGGTCTTGAAGTTGGTATCGAATGTCTGGTTCGCCCAGTCCGTCACGCGGGACAATGCGTCCGGAAGGGTGGTGAGCAGCTGCGCTACCTGTTCGGCGAGGAGCGCACCGAACAGCGCAAAGAACCCGACCACGAGGATGAAGAGGCTGACCAGCACGATCCCGGTGCCCGCACCTCGTCGTAGGCCGCGCCGCTCGAGCAAGTCGACGATCGGCTCGATCGTGACGCTGAACAGCCATGCCAGGAACAGCAGGCCGAGAAAGCCTTTCAAGTTGTGGAACAGCCACCCCGACATCTGGTAGAACGCGACTGCGAAGAGCACCGCGATGATCGTCGGGCGCACCCAGCGGGGCGCGCGCGGACGATCGGTTGCGGTCACGTCGTTGCTCATCGCACCTCCCCGGGCGATCGGCTATGACGCGGAATCTACCCGGTGGTCACCCGCGGCGCGGCGGTACCGACCTCGGTGGCCCGAATGAACCGAGCTGTGAGAGCGGCCAGTTCATCGGCATGCGACCGTGGCGACCAATGCCCGGCGTCGAGGGGTACGCGATGAAGATCGGACACCCACCGGTCGGTGTCCTCGTATCCGACGGGTCGTACGGCCAGGTCGCGGAGATTCTGGACGAGCTGCACGGCAATATCGGTTCGGCGTTCTCGCGGCCGCAGCAGATGACGCCGCACATTCGCCCGGTACAACTTCATGCCGTGCACCATGTCGTCGGCGACGGTCGGCGCAACCGGCCCGATCACGGAGGGGTCGGTTCGGTCGAAGGCACCGACGAAGCCGGGCCAGTGCCGCGAGAACCACCACCGCAGCGCGGGCACCGGAAGTCCGGGTATCTGGAAGAGAACCGTGTACGCCGACGCCAGCGCCTGCTCGAGCGGCCCCAGGGGGCGCAACTCCCTGAGCCGTCGTCGCATCCACATTCCCAGATGGTCGAGGTTGGGACCGGACACCGAGGTGTACGACGCGATCCGCGCGGCGGCGCCCGGTTCGCATACCGCCTCCCAGCACAGCACCGCGCCCCAGTCGTGTCCGAGGAGGTGAACGGGTTCGTCGGGGCTCACCGCATCGATCACCGCGAACAGGTCGGACGCGAGATGTGCCAGACGGTAGTCCGCGACACTGCGGGGAACGGTGGAGGCCCCCGCGCCGCGGTTGTCGAACCGGATGATGCGGAATTCGTCGGTCAGGTGCGGCACGACCCTGTCCCACAGGGCATGGGTGTCGGGCCAGCCGTGCACGAGGATCAATGTCGGACCGTCGGGGTTTCCTTCTTCGACGGTGTGAAGGCGGATAGGTCCGTTGGTGACGGTACGTGTGCGCATGTGGTTCCTCAGAGGTCGAGTACGAGGCGGCCGTCGGCGCGGGAGACGCAGACGAGCATCTCCTCGCGGCGTTCGTCGTCGGTGAGGCGGTTGTCGCGGTGGTCGGGGTTGCCGGACAGGACGCGTGTGCGGCATGTGCCGCAGAACCCTTGCCGGCAGGAGTAGGCGACATCGGTGCGGTGTCGGCGGATCACGTCGAGTGCCGATTCGTCGGCGGACACTGGAAGGACCTCGCCGGTGCTCGCCAGCTGCACCTCGAACGGACGGCCGTCGACGATGGGTGGTGCGCCGAACCGTTCGAAATGCAGTGCGCGGGCGTCGGTGTCGTCGAATCCGGTTCGCACGGCATCGAGCATCGATGTAGGACCGCAGCAGTAGACGGCGCCTCCGATGGGTGCGGCGGCCAGGAGGTCGGCGGCGGTGGGGATGCCGTATTCGTCGTCGGGGCGGATGAAAACCCGGGCGCCGTAGCGCTGTTCGAGCTCACGGACGAACGGCATCGCGCTGCGACTCCGGCCTGTGTACACGAGGAGCCAGTCGGTTCCGGCGAGTTCGGCAGCGCGCGTCATCGCGAGGATCGGCGTGATCCCGATGCCGCCCGCGACGAAGAGTGCCGGCCCATCCGCGACGAACGGAAATCCATTGCGAGGTCCCCGCACCGTCACTGTGTCACCGGGTTGGAGCGCGTGCATTTCGAGTGAGCCGCCACCGCCGTCGGGCACACGGCGCACCGCCACGACGTAGCTGCCGGCGTCTGCGGGGTCTCCGCACAGCGAGTACTGCCGGCGCGTCCGGACTCCAGGTGCACGTCGATGTGCGCACCAGGGTGCCACGACGGTAGCGCGGTGCCGTCCGGCGCCTGTAGCGTCAGCCGCACCACATCCTCGTCGGCAGCCACGACCTCCTTGTGCGACACAATGAGTCGAATCTCCGGGTCTGGCCGTGCAACGTTGTCGGTCCCGGTGCCCAGCGGGGCGACCACGCCGATGTACCGGTCGACCAGCACCTTCAGCACGCTCATCCCACGGTCGGGACGGCTACGTCCGCGGAGGTCGCGCGGACCGTCCCGGCGGTCCAGGAGGCGCGTCACCGGTTTGCTCCCCGGGCGGCGGG
>BBEG01000141.1 GCA_001312645.1 Rhodococcus sp. JCM 9791 | reverse complement strand
CTCGGTGTCGTCGGTGCCGTGTGCGGGACGCATTGGGCGCGTACGAGCGGTCCTGCTCGCACCGCCGCACTCGTCGCCACCTACGTGGGCGCGTTCGGCGCCTCCCATCCTCTGGCGAAGCAGATCGGTGCCTGGCCGGCAGTCGGTGTCGTCGCCGCAGGCACCGCGGTGGCGTCTCAGCTCGTCAGCAGATAACCCCGGGGGATACGCTTCGGACGCCCTGAGTGACGCGATCGGCGGGCGTCCGGCCACCGGTTGTAACCTGGTCGGTCGACGAAACAGTTCGGGTTTCGTCTCCCCGCTATCGAACGGAGAACGCACAGTGTCGATCTCGCATATACCATCGCCGGGTCGGAAGCGACCGGTGGCGCCGGCCTGCAGGTCGATCTCAAGACGTTCCAGCAGCTCGGTGTGTACGGCGTCGGCACAGCGACGTGCATCGTCTCGTTCGATCCGAAGAACGACTGGGGACACCGCTTCTTCCCGGTGCCCGCCGAGGTCATCGCCGATCAGATCGAGGCCGCCACCTCCGCGCACGACCTGGACGTCGTGAAGATCGGCATGCTCGGCACACCTGCGACCATCGACGTCGTCGCCGACGGGCTGGGCAAATCCCGCTGGCGGCACGTGGTGCTCGATCCGGTTCTGATCTGCAAGGGCCAGGAACCGGGTGCCGCGCTCGACACCGACAACGCGTTGCGCCAGCAGATCCTGCCCCACGCGACGGTGATCACTCCGAACCTCTTCGAAGCTCAGATGTTGTCGGGGATGGACTCCATCGAGTCCGTCGAGGATCTGACCGAGGCGGCGCGCCGCATCCACGATCTCGGCCCGAAGTACGTCGTGGCGAAGGGCGGCGTGGAGTTGCCCGGCGACGAAGCTGTCGATGTGTTGTTCGACGGCGAGAACGTCACCCTCTTGACCGCGCCGAAGGTCGGCAACGAACGGGTGTCCGGCGCCGGGTGCACGCTGGCGGCTGCCATCACCGCCGAGCTCGCGAAGGGCACTGACGTCGCGAGGCAGTCAAGGCCGCAAAGGATTTCGTCACGAACGGCATCAAGGGTCGCGTGTCGGCGCACACGCCGTTCGACACGGTCTGGCAGGGCGCGTAGCTCGGGATCGGACCGACATGGCCGTAGGGGCCGGAGGGAATCGGCCACGGTCCTTCGACGGACGGACAATGCAACGGAATCCGATGTGGCACGTCGAGGTTTCGACACTTTCGCCCTGCCTCGCAGCGGGTCGATATCGAAGGCAGTAGTTGGGCGCACACAAATGCGATCCACCCTTGATCACCCGCACCGGATAGGGCATCTGCTCCTCCCCCACGTCGCTACGAGGGTTCGCCGGGGTGCAACACGCGCGAGCAGGGGCGATGTCCCGATAGCCCGTTGCGTGGTCAGGAGTGAAAATGTCGGCGGTCCACTCCCACACATTTCCGGCCATGTCCGACAGGCCATATCCGTTGACACGGAAGGATCCCACCGGCGAGGTTCCGACGAACCCGTCCTCGGCCCTGTTCTCCCACGGAAAGCTTCCCTGCCACGTGTTTGCCAGGTGCCTGCCCCGTGGAGTGAATTCATCGCCCCAGACGAACCGCGCACGATCGAGACCGCCTCGTGCCGCGAACTCCCATTCCACCTCTGTGGGGAGGTCCTTGCCTGCCAGTGCGCGTAGGCGAGCGCATCGAAGTACGAGACGTGTGTGACCGGATGCCGCTCCCGCCCTGCGAGATTGCTACCAGGACCCTCCGGATGGCGCCAGTCGGCTCCGGGCGTCCACGTCCACCACCTGAGATAGTCGTCGAGCGGTACCGGCCCGGGTGGTGGAGTGAACACGAGGGAACCCGGCACCAACAGCGCCGGATCGGCGCCGGGATAGTCCGCCTCCTCGGGCGTCGTCTCCGCAGTGGTGACATACCCGGTGCTCTTGACGAACCGGCGAAACTCGGCGACCGTCACAGGGTGCGTGTCGATGAAGAAACCGTCGACGTGCTTCTGATGGACCGGCCGTTCTTCGGGATAGAACTCGTCGGAACCCATCCAGAACGTGTTGCCGGGGATCCACACCATGTTCTTCGGTGCGGTCCGTCGCGTCACAGAGTTCACGTTGCCATCATTTCAGCGTTCGGCACGGTAGGTCAGCGCGGGACGTCACCGACGATGGCGACTCTCTCCATCACCCGGCGATGGGGAAAGTAGTCGCTGGTGGCGTAATGCTGTGTGGCTCGGTTGTCCCAGAACGCAATGGAATCGGGTTGCCAGCGGAATCGACATTGGAAATCCGGAACCTTCACCTGGTCGAACAGATGACGCAGAAGCTGCTGCCCTTCCGCTGGGTCGAGATCCGGTATGTGCGTGGTGAAGAGGCTGTTCACGAACAACGTCCTCCGTCCCGTCTCGGGGTGGATCCGCACGATCGGATGAGAAACCGGCGGGTAGGTCGCCCGCATCTCCTCGAGCCGATCGGGAGTCATACCGCGACCGAACGACGGGACGAAATCGTGTACCGCGGTCAGAGCATCGATTCGACCCTTGACCTCGTCAGAAAGGCAGTCGTAGGCATTGCCCATGTCTGCCCACAACGTGTCGCCGCCCGCCGGCGGAACCTCGAGCGCTCGAAGGACCGAACCCAACGGCGGGCACTGCTGCCAGGTGACGTCGACGTGCCAGATGTTCTCGGTTCCGGGATCGTCCTGGCTTCTCTCGAAGTGCACGACCTCCGGCACCTCACCCTGAGGGAGAAAGGGGTGCACTTCGAGTTGGCCCCAGTTACCGGCGAAGTCGCGGTGTTGCGCGGGTGTGATGTTCTGCTCGCGGAAGAAGAGCACCTTCCATTCCAGCAGTGCACGTCGCAGCTCATCGATCTGTTCCGCGGCGGGGTCGCGGAGATCGACTCCGGTGACAGTGGCTCCGATGTACGGCGTCAGCGGTTCCAGGCGGAGGGTCTCGTAGGGCTCGGTCACGTTTCCACCGACCGTGCGACGAAGAACACGAGGACCGAATTCTATTGTGTGGTCGCCGATTTCCACTGTTCTGGACGAGATTGCGTTGGTCATGGTGCTCCTGTCCGTTCTGCGAGCAATGCACCCACTGCCATATCGATCAGGTGGCCGACGGTGTCGTCGAAGCTCGCGAGTTGGGGAAGTCCTTCAGCTCGGCGCTGTTCGATCAGCGCGAGCGCGGAGATGATCATGTTGAACATCAGGTCGATTCGAGCGAGAGCGACGCGACGGGGAAGGTGGGACAGCGCGTCGATGAGACGCTGGACAATTTCCCTACCGGCGTCTTGAACCTCAGTGAGTTCGGGCGATGTGAAATCCACGGACGGGGAGACGCGCGCAAGGAAACGCGCATAGTAGCTTCCGGCGGGTGCGTCCGCGAGAAACTCGGTGAGAGGCCGGATTTCGGCTTCGACGAGGGCGCGGATCTCAGGTTCTCCGTCCGACGACTCGACACGGTCGAGGTAGGCGCGCCGAACTTCATTGATGGCGTGCATACGAAATCGGAAGATCGCCAACAGCAATCCTTCTCGGTTTCCGAAATGGTATTGCACGGCCGAGTTGTTGCGGTGTCCTGCAGCAGATGCGATGTCGCGCATCGACACACCCTCGAGGCCGTGTGCGGCATACAACTGCTCGGCCGCTTCGAGCAGGGCTTGACGTGAATCGACTGCCGATGACATACGGCCACCGTATGCAACGCGATACGCGTCGTCAAGACACTGCCTTAATTCTCTGGATTTGCTGGCCCGTAGTCATTTTGGATGCAGTCGGAGAGTGCGCCGACACTTCGGCCGACACCGCGCCCCACCGGTCCCGCTCAGCGGGACATGCCTGCTACGGTTCGGGAGTTCGTGATTAGCGTCACGATCCGATACCCGTGATGCCGGCTCGGCGTCCGTATCTCTCCCGCATGTGGCAGTCGCCCGACACGGCCTGCTTGCCGTACTCGTCCTCGTCCTCGCCTCGCCTCGCTCGAACAAAGGACAATTCTGGTGCATGTTCCGACCCCTCCGACCGCCGGCGCGTCGAGACGGCAACTGTTTGCCATCCTCGGCGTCATCATTCTGTTCTCGGAGATCGCCACCTTCGAAATTCTGATGGTGTATCCGGCTGTGCCGCACATCGCCGAAGAGTTCCGGACACTCGATGTGGCATGGGTGATCTCGATCGTGACCCTCGCGGGTGCAACCCTCATGCCCCTGATCGGAAAGATCTCCGACAAGGTCGGCAAGAAGCGTGTCATCATGGCGCTGGCATGCGTGTTCGTACTCGGTAGTCTCATCTCCGCCATCGCACCGTCCTTCGAGCTCATGCTCGTCGGCCGTGCGGCACAGGGCGCGCTGGTGGGTATCGTGGCGCTGTCCTACAGTCTCGTGCGCGACGTCATGCCGCGTGACTTCGTTCCGATCGCGTTGGGCGTGGTCGCGACGGGAATAGGAATGTCGGCTGTCGCCGGTCCGTTCATCGCGGGATGGCTCATCGACGGCTTCGGTTTCCGTTCGGTGTTCTGGTTCTTGGCGGTCTACGTGGTCGCGCTGATTCCGCTGTACGCCGTGGTGGTGCCGGAAAGTCCGGTGCGGGCCGATCGTCCGGTCGACTATCCGGGCACGGTTCTACTCGGTCCCGGCGTGGCGGTGCTGCTCGTAGGAATCAGTAAGGGCTCCGCTTGGGGGTGGTCGTCCGCCACGACTGTGGCGCTCCTGGCGACGGGCGTGCTGATGCTGGCATTGTTCGTCGTGCGTCAACGCACCGCCGTACATCCACTCATCGACTTCTCCATCCTCTTCGGCCGCAGGTTCGGACCGACCGTCCTGGCGGTCGCCTGTGTGGGATACATGATGAACGCGCACGCTCTGATGATGCCGACGCTGCTCCAGACCCCGGCAGGAGTTCCCGGCGTCGCCTACGGAGCGGGCCTGACAGCCACCATGTATGCGCTGTGGACATGTGCACTCGGAATTTGTGCAATGGTCGCCGGCCCTCTGGGCGGGTTCTGCGCCAAGAAGTTCGGCCCGCGACAGGTTCTGCTTGCCTCCGGTGTGCTGTTCGTATTCGTCATGTTCCTCGGTTCCAGACTGCCGACATCACTGGGACAAGTCGTCCTGATCAGCGCGTTGGCCGGTGTCGCTGTCGGATTCCTGCACTCGTCCAACGCGAATCTCGTGCAGGATGCCCTTCCTTCCGAGCACAGCGGCGTGGGATCCACGATTGCCGGGGTCGGAATGCAGTTGACGTCGTCGGTTGCTGTCACGGTGACGGGCGTGGTGATGGCCGGCCATGTCAGCGGCGCAGGCTCGGGAAGCCGTTCCGTGGTGTACACGGACTCGGCATTCGTGTACGGATTCGGGTCCGCTGCGCTCGTCGGTGCTCTCGGCGTGGTCATTGCACTGCTGATGAAGCACGGCCGTTCGCCGGCTACCGGCGGTATGCGACCAGAGGAGACCGCGGTGGTTCATCGCCACGAACGTGTGTGATCACCGTCACCGAATCACCTGCACCCGTCACGTCCGAAGGAGTTCGCATATGGATCGCCATTCGCTTCCGATCGTCACCCACTCGCCGCAGCCTTCCGCTGCTGTCGATTACCGCAGCCAGAGCCGTCCGTTCCACCGCAGTGCACCAGTGCGGCCCCCGCAGGGGGCACCCAACATCCTTCTCATCATGATCGACGACGTCGGATTCGGTGCGGCATCGGCGTTCGGCGGCCCATGCCGCACACCGACAGCGGAGCGACTCGCGGACGACGGGCTCAAATACACGAGATTCCACACGACAGCACTGTGTTCCCCGACCCGCGCCGCGACACTCACCGGCCGTAACCACCATTCGGTCGGGATGGGGGTGATTTCCGAAATGGCCGGGGCTGCCCCTGGATACAACGGAACACGTCCCGCATCGGCGGCGACGGTGGCACGCATCCTTCAGGGGAACGGGTACGCGACCGGCGCGTTCGGCAAGATGCATCAGACGCCGGCGTGGGAGATCACTCCGGCGGGACCGTTCGACCGGTGGCCGTGCCGAGAAGGCTTCGACAAGTTCTACGGATTCCTCGGCGCCGAATCGGATCAGTTCAGCCCCGTGCTCTACGAAGACTTCACGGTTGTCGAACCGCCGCGTAGCCCGGAAGAGGGATACCACCTGTCGGAGGACCTCGTGGACCGCGCGCTCGCGTGGATCGAAGGTGTGGACGCGATCGATTCGGACAAGCCATGGTTCTGCTATCTGCCGTTCGGTGCGTGCCATGCGCCGCTGCAGATACCCGAGGAGTACCTCGACAAGTACCGAGGCGAGTTCGATCATGGTTGGGACCGGCAACGCGAGATCACCTTGGAGCGACAGAAGCGATTGGGCGTCGTACCGGACGAGACCGTCCTCGCGCGTGGGCCCCCGGCCTGCCGCACTGGGAATCGCTGGACGAAGAACAACGCCGGGCTTCCGCGCGGCTGATGGAGTTGTATGCGGCCTTTCTCGAACACACCGACGACCAGGTCGGCCGTCTGGTCGACCGGCTCGAAGAAATGGAGGTTCTCGACAACACTCTCGTGGTGTACATGCTCGGCGACAACGGCGCATCCGCCGAGGGCGGAATGGAAGGGTCGTTCAACTATCTCGCGGGCCTCAACGGATACGAAAGCACCACCCGCGAGGTCATCGACCGGTTCGACGAGTTGGGCACCCCCTCGAGCTATCCCCACTACCCCGCGGCGTGGGCGCTGGCACTCGACACCCCCTACCAATGGGCAAAACAGGTCGCGTCGCACTACGGCGGCACCCGCAACGGACTGATCGTGCGATGGCCGGACGGCATCGCGGAGTCGGGTGGGTTGCGCCACCAGTGGCATCATTGCGTCGACCTCACCCCGACGATCCTCGAGGCCGCGGGTGTTCCGACGCCCCATACGGTCGACGGAGTCGCGCAGATGCCGATGGAGGGTGTCGCAATGAACTACTCGTTCGATGCTCCCGAGGCCGAAGACCGCCACGTCACCCAATATTTCGAGATCTTCGGGAATCGGGGTATCTATAACGAAGGATGGACCGCGGTCACCGCACATCGGGCTCCATGGCTCATGGCGACTGCCGGTGCGGAACTGCCGAGCCTCGACGAAGATCGGTGGGAACTGTACGACACGAAAACGGACTGGTCGCAGGCGCGCGACCTCGCCTCCGAGTATCCGGACATTCTCGAACGGTTGAAGCAGCTGTTCCTCGTCGAAGCCGCCCGATATCAAGTGCTGCCACTCGACGACCGCACAGTGGAACGTCACACGCGAGACTCTCGCCCGCCGCACCCGTTCGACGGTCGCTCGAGCATCACCCTGTACCCGCACATCCAAGGACTTGTGGAGAAAGCGGCACCGTCATTCTTCAACAAGTCCTTCACCTTGACCGCACGGATCGACAGTGATGGCTCGCCCTGTGAAGGGATGCTCGCCGGGATCGGCGGCCGGTTCGGCGGGTTCGCCTTCTATGTTCTCGATTCGAAACCGGTGTTCTGCTACAACTTCTGCGGCCGTGAGCACACGTTCGTGCGTTCCCCGAAGCCGCTACCGCCCGGCAGGAGTGCGGTTTCGCTTCACTTCGAATACGAGGGAGGAGGAATAGGCAAGGGCGGCAACGCTTTCCTGCGTGTCGACGATGTGGTCGTTGCACAAGGCCCGGTCGAACGTACCGTGCGGGCGATCTTCTCCATGAACGAGCAGCTCGATATCGGCGTCGACCGGGGAAGCCCGGTCACGGAGGAGATCGCCGCAAGGGGAGGTTCTCATTCACCGGCACCCTGCGTGATCTCCGGATCGACCTGCCGCGCGGTGGCGGCGTACCCGAGGCCGAGCGTCGCAAGGTGGAGATGGCGACCCACTGAGCGATGCCCATTGCCTTCGACGGGGAGGAGGTGCAGTGTGAAATATGGAATACGACCGGCGACGCCGTGTCGGCGCCGCCCTGAGCAGAAGGGTGCCGATCATGTTCGCACGTTCGACCACCATCAATGCACATCCGTCGTACATCGACGTCGGAATCAAGCAGGTACGCGACACCGTGATGCCTGCGCTCACGGATATCGAAGGCTGTCTCGGAATGTCCCTACTGATCGATCGCAGCTCCGGCCGGTGTATCGCGACCAGTTCGTGGCGGGACGAGGAGTCGCTACGTGCCAGCGAAGGACCGGTACAGACGTTGCGTACCGACGCAGCCGAGACCTTCCACGGCACCACGGAAGTCTCGCGGTGGGAGATCGCGGTCATGCACCGCGACCATCATTCCGAGCGCGGGGCCTGCTGCCGCGTCACGTGGTTCAAGACCGAGCCGGCACACATCGACCGCGGCATCGACGTGTGGAAGATGGCCGGGTACCCGCGATGGAGGAACTCGACGGGTTCTGCAGCGCCGCACTCATGTTCGACCGTGCCTCCGGCCGCGGGGTGTCGTCGCTGACGTTCGACAGCGCCGAGGCGATGGAACACAACAGGGAACGGGTCGACAGCATTCGGGACGCAGGGTTCGCGAGGCGGGCGCCCAGGTGCTCGACACCTGCGGGTTCGAACTCGCTATCGCGCACCTGCACGTCCCGGAGATGGCGTAGCGCCGAACGAATACTCCCGATTGCGCCCCTCCTCCGACGCGGGTGGGCGCAATCGGGCGGGGATGACTACAGATTCGATCGGATCCTGTCCAGCAAGGGCTTGATCACGTTCACCGATCAATCGGCTGCGCTCTTACGCGGCCTCCCACGACGCGTCGCCTTGGCCGGTGGCGTTGTGGCCGATTCTGTGTGCGAATCGGACGTCGATTCCGAGGACGGATCGTCGCGCCAGCTGATCTCGATCTCTATTTCGATCTCGTCGCCGTCGACCTCTATCTCGAGCTCCCACCGGACGCGATCGGCGACGACGATTTCGATCGAGTCACCACCCGAACCCAGTTCCACCTCGGAGCCGCCGGCGAGGGCCTGTCCGAGTGCGATGAGGCGATCGGACACTTCTTTTCGGGAGAGCTCGGACTTGCGCTTGATCTCCAGCTTCGGCACGACGACTCCTGACTTCGGCGCAGTGTGTTCTCACCGTACGCCCGCAACGCCGATAGTCGGTCCGAAAACGTTCGACAACGACTTTCCTCCCTCCGGTCGCTACCGCGCCCTCGTCACTGCGGCTCGCGCCACATCGCCGACAGCGTCGGACCTCCGCGCGGGATGCGGATCTCACCGGTGACGGTGAAACCGAACCGCTCGTAGTACGGAACGTTCTCTTCCTTGCTGGATTCGAGGTATGCGGGCGCGTGCTCGGCATCGATCCGATCGAGCCGAGACTTCAGCAACGCCGTGCCGCATCCCGCGCCCCGCGCATGGGACGCCGTTCCGATCGTCGACAGGTACCAGTGCGACTCCTCGGGATGTGCGGCTTCGAGTGCATCATCCACCGCTCGACCCCGTGCGGCGTGCCGGCCGAGGGCCCGCATCAGCCCGGCATCATCCGCAGCGTCGCACCCATCGGCGCGCGCCATCGATCCGGCGGAGCCCACATCGCCGCACCACCGACACGCCCGTCGAGTTCGGCGATCTCTGTGCCGCCGAGCGCGAGCATATGGTGGCGAACCTCGGCCGCGAAGAATCGTGACAATCGACGGATGCGGCTCTCCTCGTCGGGGAACATCCACGACATCAACGGGTCGTCGAAGAAGGCGTCTGCGAACACGGACGCGACTGCTTCGATATCTGCCTGTTCGGCGCGTCTGACAGCAAGGGCCATCCTCGTACCGTAGTCGTACGGGTCCCACCGATCGATTGGCCCAACGCCGTGTCGCGGGCCACTATGGAGGAATGATGCGACACGGTCCCGAAGCGGATATCGACGAGTCCGATCTCGAGGTGTCTCCCGCCAAGGACTACGCCGCGGGTGTCCCCGCGGTCCTCGTCTCACTGGAGCGCGCATACGAGCAGATGGGCGCGATCCGCACAGCAAAGACGTTGACCCGACTCAACCAGCGTCACGGCTTCGACTGTCCAGGCTGCGCATGGCCCGAGACCCCCGGGCATCGCAAACCTGCGGAGTTCTGTGAGAACGGGGCGAAGGCGGTCGCAGAGGAAGCCACCCTGCGGACGGTGACACCCGCGTTCTTCGCACAGCACTCCGCCGACGAGCTCGCCACCAAGACCGACTATTGGCTCGGACAACAGGGCCGTATCACTCACCCGATGGTGCTGCGTGCGGGCGCTGATCACTACGAACCGATCGAATGGGACGACGCCTACCGGGTGATTGCCGATCATCTGACGGAATTACCGTCACCCGATCAGGCCGTGTTCTACACCTCGGGTCGGACGAGTAACGAAGCCGCGTTCCTGTACCAGTTGTTGATCCGCAGTTTCGGCACGAATAACATGCCGGACTGCTCGAACATGTGTCACGAGTCGTCGGGCACCGCACTGACCGACTCGATCGGGATCGGTAAGGGTTCGGTGTCGGTGCCCGACGTCGAAGCCGCCGATCTCATCCTCATCGCCGGCCAGAATCCGGGAACGAACCATCCGCGCATGCTTTCGACCCTCGAGAAAGCCAAGGCGAACGGGGCTCGGATCATCGCGATCAATCCCCTTCCCGAGGCAGGCCTCAAGCGGTTCAAGGACCCACAGAAGGTCTCGGGAGTGGTCGGCCGCGGCGTGGATATCGCCGACGAGTTCCTCCAGATCCGCCTCGGCGGAGACATGGCGCTGTTCCAAGGACTCGGAAGGCTGCTGTTCGAGGCCGAGGACGTTGCCCCCGGCACGGTGATCGACCGCGCATTCGTCGACACGCACTGCGCAGGTTTCGACGATTACGAAACTCACGTGCGCAACGTCGATCTCGACACCGTGGTCGAAGCAACCGGCTTGACCCTCGACCAGTTACGGGACACCGCAGCCGAACTGATCGCGTCACAGCGGACCGTGATCTGCTGGGCCATGGGGCTCACCCAGCACACCCATGCCGTCGCCACGATCGCCGAGGCTGTGAACATACTGCTTGCCCGCGGAATGATCGGTAAGCGCGGCGCCGGGGTATGTCCCGTGCGTGGCCATTCCAACGTCCAGGGCGACCGCACGATGGGCATCTGGGAGAAGATGCCGAATCGTTCTTGGCAGCATTGGACACCGAATTCGGTATCGAGGCTCCGCGCAAGCACGGTTTCGACACCGTCGACTCCATCCGTTCGATGCGCGACGGGCAGGCGTCGGTGTTCATGGCAATGGGCGGCAATTTCGTCTCGGCCACACCCGACACCGCAGCCACCGAGATCGCTTTACGCAACTGCGCACTGACGGTGCAGGTCTCGACGAAACTCAACCGCAGCCACGTGGTCCACGGAAGAACCGCACTCATCCTCCCCACCCTCGGCCGCACCGACCTCGACCTCCAGTCGACTGGGAAGCAGGAGGTTTCCGTCGAGGATTCGATGTCGATGGTCCATCTTTCCCGAGGACGACTGAAGCCGGTGTCCGAACATCTGCGCAGCGAAGTCGCCATCGTGTGCCAGCTCGCTCGCACCCTGCTCGGTGCTGATCACTCGGTGCCTGGGGGCAGTTCGAAGCTGATTACGACCGCATCCGCGATGCAATCGGTCGCGTGGTACCGGGGTTCGCGGAGTACAACAGCCGGGTGCGGCAGCCCGACGGCTTCGAACTCCCGCACCCCCCGCGCGACGCTCGCGAATTCCACACGGCGACCGGGCGGGCGAACTTCTCGGTCAACGACCTCGAATGGGTTCCCACACCCGAGGCAGACTCATCCTGCAGACGATGCGGAGTCACGACCAGTACAACACCACGATCTACGGGCTCGACGACCGCTACCGCGGCGTGAAGGGCGGCCGCAAGGTCATCTTCATCAGCCCCGACGACATCACCGATCTCGGATTCCGCGACGGCGATCTCGTCGACATCGTCTCCGAATTCACTGGCCCCGAGGGCGCGCTCGAAGAACGCCGCGTCCGCGACTTCCGGGTCGTCGCCTACAACACTCCGAAGGGCAACGCGGCGGCCTACTACCCCGAGACCAATCCCCTCGTGCCGCTGGACCATGTTGCGAAGAGGTCCAATACTCCGGCATCGAAGGCGATCACCGTGCGGCTCGAACCTGCAGCAATGATGGATTCGTAGTGGGACGTGTGACGACCCGCCGAGCGGTCCTGCGTGTCACCGCGGACCGTGTGATCCGGCGCCCCGACACGCTCGCGGTCGAGGAACCCCTCGAGATCCGGCTGAACGGACGGGCGTTGACCGTCACGATGCGCACGCCCGGCCACGATGTGGAACTGGCACACGGATTCCTGCTCGCGGAGGGAATCATCGACAACCGGGACGACATCGCGATCGCGCGGTACTGCGACGGCGTCGACGAGACGGGCGCGAACACCTACAACGTGCTCGACGTCCAGCTCGCCCCCGGCGTCGAAGTACCCGACGGTGCCGGGGCGCGGAACTTCCTCACCACCTCGGCATGTGGGGTGTGTGGCAAGGAGTCGCTCGAGCAGGTGCGCACACGCACCCGTTTCCCGCTGCGCGGCGATGTCGAGGTCCTCGCGCGCACGATGTCGGAGCTTCCCCGTCTGATGCGTCAGCAGCAGAAGGTGTTCCAGTCCACCGGCGGCCTGCACGCCGCCGCGCTGTTCACGATCGACGGGTCGCTCCTGCAGCTGCGCGAGGACGTGGGCCGGCACAACGCTGTCGACAAGGTGCTCGGATGGGCACTGTCGGAAGGGAGAGTGCCGCTCTCCGAGAGCGTCCTCGTCGTCAGCGGGCGCGCGTCATTCGAGCTCGTGCAGAAAGCCGTGATGGCCGGTGTACCCGTGCTCGGGGCGGTGTCGGCGCCGTCGTCGCTCGCCGTCGACCTCGCCGAGGAGTCGGGCCTGACCTTGATCGGCTTTCTGCGCGACAACTCGATGAACGTCTACACCGGCTCGGTGCTCTGACGGACTCCGTTCAGCTGCATGTCGTTTCGGGAGCCTCGCCAGCGAGCGCCCCTTCGGCGAAGGCACGCACGTCGTCGAAGGAGTCCTCGAGGACTGCGCGGTGGTCGGCGCCCTCGTAGACCTGGTAGGTCACGTCCGAGCCGTTCGCACAGAGATCCTCGGTGAGCTGGTCGGTGAGCGGACGACTCACCAGCACATCCTCGGTTCCCTGCACCACGAACGTGGGGACGGTGGGTGTGAGCTCGCCCGGCTCCTGGGTCCGGTAGTACGCGGCCAATCCCTCGAGGTCCGCGTCGGGCGCCAAGACCTGATCGACAGGGACCGTCGCAGCCGCTGCCCGCACGTCATCCATGCATCCGGTGCGCGCAGCGGTGAGCAATACGCGCGAGGCGTCGGTGAGCATGGCGTCGGCGCTCAACTCCGGCTGAGCTGCTTCGGCGCCGATCAACAACACGGGCAGGAACGGCACCGCCGCCTCGATCCCCGGGCCGCCGCCGGCGAAATAGGCGGCCGTGTCGCTGGTGCGGC
>BBEG01000140.1 GCA_001312645.1 Rhodococcus sp. JCM 9791 | reverse complement strand
CATCACTCCGCGAGTCACGTGGGCGGCGACGGAGGCGCGCTCCTACGCATTCGCGCTCGCCGGTGTCGCGGTGCTGACGCTGCTGCTGGTGACGGCGCTGACGACGGGCAAGGCGCGCTGGTGGGTGCCGTATGCACTGCTGGTGACGGTGTCGACGGTGATGTTCGTGTACACCGCGACCGTGATCCTCGCGCACGCGGTGACGGTCCTCGTGATGAAGCGCGACAGGGTGCGGTTCGGTGTAGCCGCGGTGGTGGGACTCACGCTCTCGGGTCCGTTCGTGGTGCTCGCGGCGTCCCAGGTGCGGCAGGTGTCGTGGATTCCGCCGCTCGACACCGCGGTGGTGCGCACGATCTTCGTCGACCAGTGGTTTCCGCAAGCGCCGTGGGCAGCGGCGTTGTGCGCGGTGATCGTCGTCGCGGGTGTCGTCGTCGCGGTGCGGAAGGGCGTGATGCCGGGTGACCGGATGCTGCTGTGGGTGGCGGTCCCCGGGTTTGCCGTGCCGATGACGGTGTTGCTCGTGTATTCGCTGGTGTCGCGCAATCTCTACCTCGACAGGTACCTGTCGTTCACGGTGCCGGCGATGGTGCTTCTGGTGGGCTGGGCGCTCGCTCGGATCGTGACGCGGTGGTGGACGATGTTCGTCGTGTTCGTTGCGCTGGTCGTGGCCGTGTCACCGGCGTACGTTGCGCAACGTCAGCCGTTCGGGAAGGCCGGCGGCATGGACTACAGCGCAGTTGCAGACCGGCTCGTCGAGCGGTCGGAGGCGGGGGATTGCGTCGCGTTCGAACCGACCATCTCATGGGCGCCGACCTCCCCGCGAGCGGTGATGGACGCGCGACCGGATTCGGTGGCGGGCCTCGACGACGTCGGGCTCGGTGTCAGCGCGGTCGAGCGAACTCAGTTGTGGTCGACCGATGTGTCGCCGTCCGAATTGGCCGAACGCGCGTCCGGTCGGTGCACGGTGCTGTGGGTGATTGCCGACCGGGACCGCGACATTGCGTGGCGGCTGTGGCATCCCAACAACGTGTGGTGGCGATTCGAGCCGTACCGCTTCACCAGCACCGATACGTATCGTGAACTGGCTGCGGCCGGCTTCGAGATCACCGGCCGCGAACAGATCCACCGATTGCAGATGATCCGGCTCGAACCGACTCAGACCCAGTAGGCGACGCGTGCGCGGTAGTTGCGCATCGCGAGGAGTGCGAGGCCCCAGCCGAGCACCGTGATCACCAGGACGATGACCCAGTGGTAGAGCTGCTGGTCGCCGCCGAGCAGCGGGGTCCGGACGATGTCGAGGAAGTGGTAGAGCGGGTTGATCTCGGCGATCCTGGCGCGGCCTTCGTTGCCCGTGCGACGAGGGTCTGCTCGGTCCAGATGATCGGAGTCATGAAGAACAGCAACTGCACGATGCTGCCGAGCAGCGGAGAGATGTCGCGGTAGCGGGTGGAGAGGATGCCGAACACCAGCGACACCCACACCGCGTTGATCGCGATCAGGAACAGTGCTGGGATCGCCGCGATCGCCGTCCAGTGCAGCGGCTGCGGAAACACGATGAGGATGCGACGTAGATGACGATATTGTGCGCGAACAAGATCATCTGACGCCAGACCAGGCGGTACACGTGCACGCTCAGTGGTGTCGGGAGCTGTTTGATCAGACCCTCGTTGGACATGAACACGTCCGCGCCTTCGAGAATCGAACCGCTGATCAGGTTCCAGATGATGAACCCGAGTGCGACGTACGGCAGGAACGTCGGGACGTCGAGGTTGAACAGCGTTCCGTACAGGATGCCCATCGCGATCGCGGAGACACCGGTCGCGATCGTGATCCAGAACGGGCCGAGCACCGAGCGCCGGTACCGCTGCTTGATGTCCTGCCACCCGAGGTGGAACCACAGCTCACGATGCGAGAAACCATCGCGGAGATCCTCGAATGCACGCTTGAATGTGCGGGAGGACGATTCGATCGGCTCGTCATCGATAATGAGGGCATCAGACACGGGTCCCGAGCTACCCGCGTCGAAAACATGCCTATTGCGGTGTGGTGGTCGGCGTCTGTTCACATCCCCCAGGTGTGGCGGCCGAGTACGCGGTGGACGTAGTTGTAGACGTCGACACGGCTCGCGACGAAGAAGGCGAATCCGAAGCTCACGTGTTGCTCACGCCCTCGTGCTTCTCGGTGCCGTCCCTCAGGAGCTGCGCGAGTGTCCGGAGTCCGCGTTCGGTGGCGTCCGCGTCGGCATGGCTGAAGTTCAGGCGCATGGTTCCGAGCTGTGGTCGGTCGGGAAAGAACTCCTCGCCCGGCATGAACGCGACACCACGATCGATTGCTGCCGCGAGCAGTGCGCGGGTATCGACCGGACGAGTGAGGCGAAGCCAGAAGAACAGCCCGCCGGCGGGAGTCTCCCACTCGGCGAGACCGTCGAGGTGACGGTGCAGTGCCGCGTCGAATCCATCGCGGCGCTTCCGGTAGAACGACGCGAGTTCGTCGAGGCGGTTCGACCAGCTCGGGTCGGTGATGGCGCTGCGCACGAGTTGCTGCGACAGGGTGGAGCTGTGCAGGTCGACGGCCTGCTTGAGAATCACCAGGCTCGGGAACAGATCTTCCGATGCTGCGAGGAACCCGAGCCGCAGACCGGGTGCGAACGTCTTCGAGAACGAGCCCTGGTACACCCAGGAGCCGCCGTGCATTCTCGCAGCGACGGGCTTCCGATCGCACGGTCCGTACGCGAGTTCGCGGTACGGGTCGTCCTCGAACAGAGTGACACCGCCGTCCTGGCACGCGCGGGCGAGGCTGTCGCGTTCGTCGTCCGTCGCGCAGCGTCCTGTGGGGTTGGCGAACGTGGGCACGACGTAGGCGAGCGGTGCCATCGGTGCGTTGTTCCAGTTCAGGCTCGTGAAGTCGGCGCCATACAGGCGGAACACCTGTAGTGCCGCGAGGTAGGTGGGTGATTCGACGGCGACAGGTGTGCCGGGGTCGACGAACAGCTTCGCGACGAGATCGATTCCCTGTTGACTGCCGGAGAGGATCATCACGCGCTCGGTGGGTGCGTCGAGGCCCAGTATGCGCAGCTGCTCGGACACGACGGCCCGAAGTTCGGGATCGCCTTCGCTCGGCCCGTATTGCAAGGAGGTGGGTGCAGCCGAGAGGGACAGGGGCGGAAGCATTTCCGGCGCGGGGAGACCACCCGCGAACGAGACCATGTCGGGCCGATCGAGGACGGAGAGGATCTCGCGGATGGGTGACGGCCTGAGCGATCCGATTCGTCGGGAGAACACGAGAAGACTCCGTTCAATAGGTCAACAATGTTGACGTACTGTAGGGCGTGAACAAAGGGAAGGTCAAGATGATTGACTCAAATCGCGAGATCGAGCTCCGGAAGGCCATCGAGGACTTCTTCTTCGGATACCGCGCCTTCACGGCGTTGCCCGATCGGTTGCTCGCCGAACGCGGACTCGGCCGGACGCACCACCGCATCCTTCATTTCGTCCGCCGCGACGACGGCCTGTCGATCGGCGCGCTCCTCGACATCCTCGATATAACCAAGCAGGCGCTGCACCGGCCCATCAAGGACCTCGAGTCGCAGGGCTGATCATCAGCGCACCCGACGCGACCGATCGGCGAGTCCGCCGACTCACCGTCACCGACGAGGGGCGCGCGCTCGAAGCCGAACTGGTCGACGCCCAGATGCGACTTCTCGACGACGCGTTCCGCCGGGCCGGACACGGGGCGGAAGCGTCGTGGCGTGCGGTGATGGAGTTGCTGTATGCGCAACCGCGCGAGCGACGCGTGAGCGCCCGACATTCAGAACAACGACTGCATCCGCCACGTACAGGGGGATAGTAAGAAATCGGCCCGAGCGGCCGAGGAGTCACTGCAGGTAAGGAGTCATGGTTGACTGACGCAGAACCACCGCAGCCGAGAATCGAACGCAGCCAATTCGGAGTGCCCGACCGGCGCAGGGAGCTCGATTTCGAGGACCTGCCCCCGATCTCCAGCACAGAGTTGAGCAAGGGGCCGACCGAACTCGCCGAACACAGGGAACCCCGGGTCAATTGGCGCGTCTTCCTCATCGCGGCGGGCGTTGTCCTGGCGTTCTCGATCTGGGCGATGCTGATGCCCGACCAGGCCAAAGAAACCATGCATACGGTCGTGACGTGGATTGCCACCAACCTCGGCTGGTTCTACGTCGTCACCGTCACCTTGGTCATCCTCTTCGTTCTCTGGGTTGCACTCTCGAAGGAAGGCAGCGTCCGGCTCGGGCCCGATCACTCGCGCCCCCAGTACAATCTGTTCACCTGGGTGGCGATGCTCTTCGCCGCGGGTGTGGGCATCGACATGCTCTTCTACTCGGTCACCGGGCCGATCACCCAATTCATCACTCCACCGTCGGCAACCCCGGAGTCCACGGAAGCGATCCAGGACGCCGTTGTCTGGACGATGTTCCACTACGGCATCGCCGGCTGGTCCATGTACGCACTCCTCGGCATGGCCATGGGTTACTTCGCCTATCGCTGGGGCATGCCGCTGTCCATTCGCGCCGCGCTCTATCCGCTACTGGGCAAGCGGGTCCGCGGTACGACGGGTGACGTCATCGACATCTTCGCGCTCGTCGGCACAGTGTTCGGCGTGGCCACCTCGATGGGAATCGGCGTCGTCCTGCTCAACGTCGGATT
Source organism: Rhodococcus sp. JCM 9791 (assembly GCA_001312645.1). GTDB lineage: Bacteria > Actinomycetota > Actinomycetes > Mycobacteriales > Mycobacteriaceae > Rhodococcus. The sequence continues at coordinate 8,827 of BBEG01000140.1, read as the reverse complement.
CTCGATGCTGTTCGGGCTGCCGGAAGGTCTCGCGCTGCAGATCGCGCTGGTGCTGGTCGCCGTGCTCATGACTGTCGCCGCGTGCACCTCGGGTGTGGACAAGGGCATCCGCCTGATCTCCGAACTCAACCTGTGGTCTGCGGGCGCGATGATGCTGTACATCCTTGTCACCGGCAAGACTGCATTCCTGCTCAACGCCATGGTCGAGAACGTCGGCCGCTTCGTGTTCACCCTCCCCGAACGAACCCTCGCGACCTTTGCCTACGAGAGCGACGGCTCCGCGTGGATGGCGAGCTGGACGTTGTTCTTCTGGCGTTCTGGCTTGCATGGGGACCATTCGTCGGACTGTTCCTGGCTCGGATCTCCCGCGGTCGCACCCTGCGCGAGTTCGTCATCGCCGCGATCACCGCCCCGGTGCTGTGCGACTTCTTCATCGTCTCGATCTTCGGCAACAGCGCGATGAGCGAGGTGCTCGGCGGAAACGACGAATTCGCGGAGCTCGCCGTCGAGAGTCCGGAACACGGTTGGTACAACCTGCTGGAGATGTTCCCTGGCGCGACGTTCCTGATCGGTCTGGCCACGCTGTCCGGTCTGTTGTTCTATCTCACCAGCGCCAATTCCGGTGCCATGGTGATGTCGAACTTCTCGTCGTCGATCCCCGACCCGTCGGTCGACGGCGCGAAGTGGCTGCGAATCTTCTGGGCCTTGGTCACCGCGATCCTCACGATCGCCATGCTCATCGCCGGTGGCGTGACGACGATGGAGTATGCAACCTTGATCTTCGCTCTGCCGGTGACGATCATTGCCTACCTCGTCATGGCGTCCTTCTCGAAGGTGCTGAGGATGGAACGGGCCGAGCGCGAAGGTCATATGCTGCGCCGCAGGTCGATGGCCGTGCACGGGGGACAGACGCCGGAGAAGACCTGGCGGCAGCGCCTGGGCAGCTTGCGGTCGTACCCATCGAACAAGGCGGTGGCCCAGTTCTCGACGCGCGTGATCCAGCCGGCCCTGCGCGAGGTGGCCGACGAATTCGCCGTGCTCGGATACGAAGCCGACCTCACCACCACACCCGACGCGGACACCGGCATCGACGCGCACACACTCGTCGTCAACATGAACGAGCACCGCGACTTCCAGTACCAGGTGGCCGGTGTCGAGGCGCCCGTGCCCACATTCGGCGGGCGCAGCATGTCCAGGCAGATCGACGTCTACTACCGGCTCGAGGTGTTCACTCAGACCGGGTCGGAGGGCTACGACCTGATGGGGCTGACCAAACAGCAGGTCATCAACGATGTCCTCGACCGCTACGAGGCCCACCTCGGTTTCCTGAGCTACTCGGCGGAGCGTGACTACGCGTCGAGTTTGACCCCGCCCACGATTCCCGCCGTGGAGGAGACTCCGTCGATCCCCATCACGCCGACGACGTCGAGCGCATCGACGACGACAAGCCGGACGGGTAGCACCCTGCGCGCAGACGTGATCTGTGAAAGGTCTACTGAGTCGACCCGTCGATGTCCTCGGCGGGAACACGCAGCGCCACCGGCGCAGCCGGATTCTCGCCGGTAGGTGCATTCTGTGTCGGATCGACGACGAGGACGGGCACCGGGCAGTGCTCGGTGAGATACGCCGCGACACTGCCCATCATTTGTTTGGACAGACCGCGACCGCGTTTGCCGATCACCAGCACGTCGGCGTGCTGTTCGGTCGCGAACCAGCGCAGCTCCGGCCCGCAGGACCGGCGATGACGGCGTAGCCGACCGGCACCTCTCCGGCATCCGATGCCGCTGCCTCCAGGCGTTCCTTCGCCCTGCCGAGTACCTCCGAGTCGACGTCGGCTCCGTCGTCGTACGACACCACCGCGACGAGCTCGAGCACCCCGCCGCCAGGGGCGAACAGTTGTCGCGCGGTGCGTAGCGCCTGCTCGGCCTCCTTCGAACCGTCGAATCCCACCATCACCCGCAGACCATCGGACCCTTCGCCACCGGCACCCCACATCGCGACCGGTTCCGACGCCACGGACCGGGGATTCTGCTCGATACGTTCGAACGCAATCGGTACGAACAGGGGGCCGAGGATCACCGCGATGATCGTCCAGCGGGCGTCGTGCCCCTTGCGGGCCATCCACAATCCGGTCGCGAGCCCGGTGAGCACCCACACACCGATGAAAACCCACAGTGCCGTCCAGTTCACGGCGTCCTCCTCCTGAGGTATGACGGAACGAAGCTCAGCCGGGTTCTGCTCATCGTCCCTGATAGACGTCGGGGATGCCGTCGCCGTCGTCGTCGATCTGCTCGCGTTCGGCAACGCGGCGGTACGCACGGTTACGGATGGTGAGGACGATCGAAGCGAGGACGGCACTGAGTACAGATCCGCACAGCACGGCGACCTTGGCGTGGTCGGCCTCGAGCGATCCCGCACCGAACGCGAGATCGCCGATCAGCAGGGAGACCGTGAAACCGATACCACCGAGCAGCGACACGCCGAATACGTCGATCCACCGCACATCGTCGTCGAGTCGGGCTCGCGTGAATTTCGCCATCAGGTAGGTGGTGCCGAAGATCCCGACGACCTTTCCGACGACGAGTCCGGTCGTCACACCCACGGAGACCGGATCGGTGAGCGTGGAGGTGAGGCCGGAGAGGCCTCCCACCGTGACCCCGGCGGCGAAGAACGCGAAGATCGGCACCGCGATGCCGGCGGACAGAGGCCGGATCCGATGTTCGACACGTTCGGCGACGGCGATCTTCTTACCGTTGACGTGCCGCGACACGGGAACGAGGAAGCCGAGCAGCACACCAGCGATGGTGGCGTGCACTCCGGACTGATGGACGAGCCACCATGTGATGATGCCCAAGGGCACCAGAACCCACCATGCCGTCACACCGCGTTGCATGGCGAAGCCGAACGCGGCCAGCGGAATCAGAGCGACGCCAAGGTACAGCAGGTTCAGTTCGTCGGTGTAGAACACGGCGATCACCGTCACCGCGAGCAGGTCGTCGACCACTGCCAGGGTGAGCAGGAATGTTCTCAACGCTGTCGGTAGATGCGACCCGATCACTGCGAGAACGGCCACCGCGAACGCGATGTCGGTGGCGGTCGGTACCGCCCACCCGTTCAGGCCGCGGCGCCTCCTTGCAGGTTGATCGCGACGAAGATCAGTGCTGGGGCTGTCATCCCGCCGACCGCGGCGACGATGGGCATCGCTGCTCGACGGAGATCGCGTAGGTCGCCCTCGACGAATTCGCGTTTGAGTTCGACACCGACGATGAAGAAGAAGATCGCCAGCAATCCATCGGCCGCCCAGGTGCCCAGCGACAGGTGCAGATGCAACGACTCCGGGCCGAACGTGGTGTCGCGCAGCGCGTGATACGAGTCCGACCACGGGGAATTCGCCCAGATCAGCGCCGCGAGCGCAGCAAGCAACAACAGGACGCCGCCGACCGTCTCCTTGCGGAGAATGTCCGAGATGCGGCGTGATTCTTCCCAGGAACCGCGTGACAGCAACGGAAGCGACGAGAAGATTCCGGGCATCACACGCCTCCGGACACGGAGAAGGAATCGTTGCGATGGCACGACGGAATCATGAGACCTCCGGTTCGACAGCAGAAAACACTCGCCGACCAGACTTCCCGGCACACCGCTGGTAACCGTACCGCACCGGTGGCTGCCGGTGCGGTACGAGAGGGACGACGACGCGAGAAATCTACGAGGCGGACTCGTACAGACCCGTGATCTGCTCGGCGTACTTCGCATCGATCGGCTTGCGCTTGAGCTTCATCGTGGGTGTCAGTTCGTCACCCGACGGCTCCCAGATAGTCGGGAGCACCGTGTACTTCTTGATCTGCTCGACGCGGGACAGCTTCGAGTTCGCCACCTGTACCGATTTCTCGATCGCGTCGAGCACGACGGGGTTCTCGGCGAGTTCCTCGTGGGACCCGGACAAACCGTGTTCCTGTGCGAAGGCCGCAAGTGCGTCGGGGTCGAGAGCAAGTAGCGCGACGTTGTACGGCCGGTCGTTGCCGATGGCGACGGCCCCGCCGAGCATCGGGCACGCCGCGCGGAGCACACCCTCGATGTTTGCGGGCGACATGTTCTTACCCGCGGCGTTGACGATCAGTTCCTTCTTGCGGTCGATGAGCCGGACGTAGCCGTCAGCGTCGATCTCGGCGATGTCGCCGGTGTGGAGCCAACCGTCGGCGTCGATGGCGTCGGCCGTCTTTGCGGGGTCGTTGCGGTATCCCTTCATGACCAGGGGGCTCTGACGAGGAGTTCGCCGTCATCGGCGAGGCGGATCTCCACACCGGGGAGCGCCTGTCCGACGGTGCCGATTCTGATGGCGTCGGGCCGGTTCATGGTGACCACGCAGGACGTCTCCGACATGCCCCACACCTCGGAGCATGGAATACCCAGTCCCAGAATGAATTCGAGTACCTCGGGTGAGATCGCGGCGGCGCCCGTGACGGCGGCGCGGACCTGATCGAGACCGAGTTTCCGACGGATCGCAGAGAGTACCAGTCTGTCGGCGACCGCGTGCTGTATCTCGAGGGTCTTCGGGATGGGCTTGCCGTCGGACTGCAACCGTGCGCGCTTGCGTCCGACGTCGATCGCCCAGAGTGCCAGCTTCTTCTTCACCGGGCTGGGCTCATCGGCGAGGGTCTTGTCGATCGCGGCCTTGACCTTGTACCAGACCTGCGGGACCGCACCGAATATCGTCGGGCGGAGACCCGGCAGCACGGCGATGGCCTGCTTGAGATCATCGAGGGTGGTGATCTGGATTCCGCTGTAGATGCTCGAATAGTGGGAGCCCCAACGGTTGGCGATGTGCGCGTCGGGCAGGTACGAGATGATCCGATCGTCGGCGCTCGTCGGCAGGAACGAGCTCGTCATCGTCAGTTCGGCGAGCAGGTTGGCGTGCGTGAGTTCGACGCCCTTGGGTGGGCCGGTGGTGCCGGATGTGTAGATCAAGGTGAGGAGATCGGACGGCTGCACTGCCTTCCATGTCGCCTCGAAATCGAACGAGGGGTCGGCAGCTGCTTCGAGATCGGCGAGAGAGAGTGTGTCGTCGGGCTTCGCGTCGATGCAGATCAGATGCTCGACTTTCGTGGTGCCGATCGCCTTCTGCAGCACGGGAACGAACTGCTCTTCGCAGATCATGACCCGGTTTCCGGCGTTGCCGAGGACATGCGAGATCTGTTCTGCGGTAAGTGAATTGTAGATCGAGAACGATGCCGTACCCAGATGGAACGCCGCAGTGTCGAGGAGGTGGAACTCCGGGCGGTTGGTGAGCATCAGGCCGACGGTGTCGCCGTGCCGGACACCGAGTCCGGCGAGCCCCGCGGCGAGTCTCTCGACGCGGTCGGCGTATTGGCGCCAGGTGTACCGGACGGAGTCGTCCGGTGTGCGGAGCGCGACGCTGTCGGGATACGTCGCGGCGGTGGTCTGGAAGGCATCGCAGAGGGTGGACGGTGCACTGTCACGAGGTGTCATGATCGCTCCCACGAGGAATGGTGCGAAAAGTGTAAAGCGGACTGCACACATCCGTGGCCGGATTGGTGTGAATCCCTGGGACACTGTGGATTCGCGCGACCTCTCGCGTCGCACCAGGGTCAGGGTGCGCTGGCACCGGGTCCGAGCGCCAGGCGCACCTGCGTTTCGATCGCCGAGACGACCGGTCGTGGTAGATGGACCCGCCCGCGGCGGTCGAGATCCTGGGTGATCTGTTGTACCTTGCGCAGATATGACGCCTTTTCCGCGGCATTGTCGGTGGACTGGGCGTGGTTGTAGAGCTTGGCGGCGGTGTCGAGGTCCGAACCGTCCTCACCGGGGAGGTATCCGGTTCCGGCGACCTTGCCGTCGCGTTCGCACCGTGCCCACGTTCGACGCAGGGCATCGACGGCCGACCGGTAGCGGCCCGCGAAGGCGGCGTCTCCCGGGTAGGTGTCGGTGGCCAACGCCTGTGCCCCGTCCAGCGCGGTGTGGAAGTCCATCACCGCCTCACGGGTGATGTCCGTGACGCCGGGGTACTGCAGATAGAGAGCGGGATCGAGCTCGTACGCACCGTACTCCGACAGCACCCGATTGTGGACGACGCGGGCGGCTTCCCACAGGCGGACGTCGGCGGCCGGAGACGCGCTCGTCTCGACCCGCTCGGGGGCGGTGCGGTGCCCGGCGGGTTTCTTCTGCTGGTGGGCGCGCGGCCTCTCGGGTGCTGTGCGCCGCAACCGTCGCATGATCTCGATCGCCACCGGATCGGTCTCCGACAACGCAACCGCGTAGACGGCGCCGTCACGAAAAGTGAGCTGCAGCGACCGGACTCCCCGGACACGAAGGTCCCGTTCGTCGGGTGCGATGCAGGTCGTGGGTGACTGCTCATTCGAGAGCTCGACATCGGTGAGTTCGGACAGTGGGCGCACGTCGTCGGCCGTGTCCTCGGTACCGATGAGTATCTGCTCGTCGACGATCCCGAGCCGGACCGCTGCGCGGTGCTGAGCGAGCGAGGCGAACGAACGCAGTGCGAGTGCACCGGTCACCGATGCACCGACAACCACCACGATGACCGTTGAGGGCACCCCGACGAGCGCAAGAACGAGGAGAAGCGGTATCGGCGCGAGCAGGAAAGTCACACCGAGTAGCTTGCGGATCAAGGCGGGGCCGTCCGTGTACTCGGTGCGTGTGATCAGAGCGGGCGCCGTCTCGGGCCGCGCATCCGTCGCTGTCATGTCGGGAGAACCGTTCCATGCATGGCGGAAACGCTACCGTGCGGATGCCGTCGGGTCTTGCGCTGGTTAAAGTCGATCCGTGCCCGAGGTTCGCACTGTATCCCGCGGTCCTCTCCGATCGGACGCGTAGAGGCGGTGCTGTGAGTTCGACGGTTCGTGGGGTAGCAGGTGGCATGCTCATCGGCGGTGGCGTTGCGATAGGTGCGTACTCCGGTGGGTGGTTCCTGATTCTTGCGGTGCTGTTCGTCGTGCTCGGTTCGGGCCTGATCGTCACTCTGTCCCGTTCGCCCCTCCCCGCGGCCGGCGGGGATCCGGTGCCCGTCGACGTAGATCTGATCGATCGGTCCGCCCCGAACCCGGCTTTCTCGTCCACGCTCATTTCGGGTCGAGCACATCCCCGGGGAGACGCTCCGTTCGCATTCCAGACCCGTGCGGCTCTGTCGAGCTCCCAGGTCGCGGAGATCGTCGCCGACGGGCAGGGCACGCTGCCATCGGAGGCGGTCGGTGAACCCGGGGCAGCACCGGTGATCGAGCATGGCGGTGCGCGAGCGCACACATCCGCAGCGGTGACGGCACTGGTGGCGATGTGGGCGACGATGCTGTTGCCGCCGAGCGACTTCTGGGATTTCACACCGGAGATCGCGGCCGCAGTGTCCGGGCAACCCGTCGACGAGGTCGCCGGGACCGACGCGCTATCGCTGGGGGATCTGTACGACGACGCGCTCGCCCACATGCGGTCCGAATCTCCCGAGTCGCTCGAGTCGCTTCTGCAGATCCAGACCTATGACGGCTACGCGATAGTGGATGTCTACCTCGGGGGTGATCGCGCGCGCACCTACACGGTTGGGACGGCAGGTGGATCATCCTCGACAGCAGCACCGATCGACGCACTGCAGATACGTTCACCGCCGACGAACTGCAGGATTTCTCGGCGCAGCAGTTTCTGGAGGAGGCCGCGGCCATGGTGCCGGCGGAGGTCGCCACACCTCAACGGTTGATCGTCTCACGCTCCGACGACGACATCCTCGGGGAGGCCCGGCCGATCGTCGCCGAAAGCTGGTTCGACGGGTCGTCGACCCGGATTCATGCAACGGCGGACGGCACCGTTGCACCGTGGTGGCCCGCCGAGGATCTCCCGCCGGGTTACAGCAGGTCGAGGCCGCCCTCGCCGCGCGGGGCATCGCCGCCGCCGACCCACTCGTCAAGGAGATCTCGTTCGATTCCGGTAGCACTCCCGGATTCATGCTCGATTACTACCGCGGCGACACGTACTACCGAACGTGGCTCCGTGCGGGCCGGTTCAGCGAGGCCGACGAGGCCATGAGCGACAGCGATCTTCCTCGGTTCCGGCTGGCGGACGTCACCGCGGACACACTGGAACGGGTGCGCGACGACGCGATGAGCCGATTCGGTATCGATCCCGTCGACCGAGGTGCTGCCGGTGTGGACATCGGATTCTGGGGCAGTGATGGCGGCGAGCGCAGCGACGAAATCGTGATCGTCGTCGACTACAGCAGCGCACGCGGTGGTGGTGAAGCTGTGTACACGCTGGGCGGCGATTTCATCACGGAGTGAGTGACGGCGATTCTTGGCAGGACGAATTCCCCGGGATCAGGGCCGGGTGAACTTCTCCTCACGCCCCAACTTGCGTAGCCGCACCCACTCACGCAGACCGGACGGGTCGCGACGGGTGACCAGGAAGTACCAGCCGAACCGCACCCACTCCTGCGGCAACAACCGCCGCAGACCCGGCTGCGACAGCAGGTAGCCGCGGTTGCGGTAGGTGAAGTACCGCTTGACGTCGTTGTCGGGGAACTGGGTGTGCATCCGGCCGCCGAGGATCGGCTTGAACTCGTCGGCGCCGTCGGGATGGAGATACGCGGTCTGCAGGCACGTCCCGAACGGGAGACCCGAGCGCACGAGCCGACGGTGGACTTCCACCTCGTCGCCGCGCACGAACAGTCGCAGGTCGGGCACGCCGACCGCCTCTATCGCCGCCGCAGTGAACAGGGCACCGTTGAACAGCGACGCAATGCCCGGAAGCAGGTCCTCGTCGCCGAGTTCGTGCCGCCACCGCCGCCACACCACACCGCGACGCAGCGGGAACG
>BBEG01000139.1 GCA_001312645.1 Rhodococcus sp. JCM 9791 | reverse complement strand
GTGTGAAGACATGGCTCGCAGTTCCCGCAGTGTTCTACCTGGACCTTCCCGTCAACACCCTCACCGAACCGCGTCGCACTCCCGGCGGCCTCGACACCCAGTACTCGTCGGTCGGGCACTTCGAGCTGTCCGACGACGAGGCGATGATCATCACCCTGCCCGCCTCCGACGCTCCCTACCTGGCTTCCAGCTCGGCAGCCTCTGGTATGTCTCGCTCGACTACACAGGCCACCAGACCTCGCTCAACAACTCCCAGGCGCAGGTCGACCCCGACGGGAAGGTCCGGATCGTCGTCTCGCATCGCAATCCGGAGGTGACCAACTGGGTCGAGACCGTCGGTCACGAGCGCGGAATCCTGCAGTTCCGGTGGCAACGTCTCGACCGCCACCCCGAACCAGGCGAGGGACCGGTCGCCGAGGTCGTCGCGTTCGACCGCGTTGCCGAACTGCTTCCCTTCCACCCGTCGAACCGCATCACGCCGGCGGACTGGGCGCTGCGCATCGCCGCGCGCCAGGCCGGTGTGGCAGATCGGATGCTCGCATGAGCGCCCCCGCAGCCCTCCTTCGTGACCGGGTGGTCGTCATCTCGGGTGTCGGCCCCGGTCTCGGCCGTACCCTCGCGGTGCGGTGTGCCGAGCACGGCGCCGATGTCGTTCTGGCCGCCAGAACCCGGGAGCGGCTCGAACAGGTCGCAGCCGAGGTCACCGCGCTCGGTCGTCGCGCGGTGACCGTACCCACCGACATCACCGATGACGACTCGGCCGCCCACCTCGCCGAGGTCGCCGTACAGGAGTTCGGGCGGGTCGACACCCTGGTGAACAACGCATTCTCCATCCCTGCAATGAAACCGTTGGCGCGCACCGATTTTCAACATATCCGCGACAGCGTCGAGTTGACCGTGCTCGGCGCACTGCGCCTGACCCGGCTGTTCACCGATTCCCTCGGACTCTCGAAGGGGTCTGTGGTGAACGTCAATTCGATGGTTCTGCGACATTCCCAGGAGCGCTACGGCAGCTACAAGCTTGCCAAATCCGCTCTCCTCGCAGCGTCACAGTCGCTCGCGACGGAACTCGGACCGCAAGGGATCCGCGTCAATTCCGTTGCCCCCGGATACATCTGGGGCCCGATCCTCCGCGGTTACTTCGAGCATCAGGCCGAGAAGTACGGCATGACCGTCGACCAGATCTACGAGCACACCGCAGCGGCAAGCGACCTGAAGCGACTGCCCACTGTCGAGGACATCGCCGACGCAGTGATCTTCCTGGCGTCACCGATGCGTCGGCGATCACCGGGCAGTGCCTCGACGTCAATTGCGGCGAATACCACCACTGACGGGGACTGATCATGACGGAACGCACCACGATCGGCACTGCCGAATCGCTCCACGAATCCGCCACTCGCCTGACGGGCCTGACCGATTTCGGGAGCGACAACTACAGCGAGGCGCTCAGCGTCCTGCTCGAGTCGTACGAGCGCGACGAGAAACTCACCCCGCTCGGCAGCAAGATGTCGCGGGTGTTCCTTCGCGGAGCCCTCGTCGCGAGGCTGTTGTCCGAGGCGGCGTGGGCACAGCACCCCGCGCACGCGGACGTCGAGATCACGCGACCGGTCTTCGTCACCGGCCTGCCTCGCACCGGCACCACCGCGCTGCATCGGCTGCTCACCGCCGACCTGCCCACCAGGGTCTCGAGATGTGGCTGACGGAGATGCCGCAACCGCGCCCGCCCCGCGAGACATGGGCCGACAACCCGGTTTTCGCCGGGGTCGAGGCGGCGTTCTCCCAGCATCACATCGAGCACCCGGAGTTCATGGGGGTGCATTTCATGTCGGCGGCGGAGGTCGAGGAATGCTGGCAACTGCTACGTCAGTCGTTCCTGTCGATCTCGTACGAATCCCTCGCCCACCTGCCGAGCTACTCGCAGTGCTGGCAGGTCGCGACTGGACGGGGGCGTATGCGCGTCACCGCCGCAATCTCCAGCTGATCGGCCTGCCCGACGCCGACAAGCGGTGGGTGTTGAAGAACCCCAGCCATCTCTTCGCCCTCGACGAATTGCTCACTGTCTATCCGGATGCCCTCGTCGTGGTCACCCACCGCGACCCGCGCACCGTCATTCCGTCCGTCTGCAGCCTTGCCGCCCAGGCGACCGCCGGATGGTCGGAGACGTTCGTCGGCGACACCATCGGCCGCAGCCAACTCGATCTGTGGGCACGGGGTTACACGACATTCACCGAGGCTCGCACGCGACACGACCGCGCACAGTTCGTCGACGTCGATTACCGGGACTTCGTCGCTGATCCGCTGGCTACGGTCGGGGGCATCTACGACCGGCTCGGCACCGATCTCAGCGCCGATGCGGAGCGTGCGATGGCATCGATGCACGCGGAGAGCCGCAGCGGAGCACGCAAGCCCGCGCACCGGTACACCCTCGAGGAGTTCGGGTTGCGCGCCGAGGACGTCGACGAACGTTTTCCCGACTACGCATACCGGTGAACGCGCCACCCGGCGAGAGCCGGATCGTTCCCGGCGTGGCGCGTGGTGAGGATGTCGAGCAACGGAAACAGATCCGCAGCGATGCGGTCGCCCGTCTCGACAAATTTTCGCTCCGACAGCCCCACCGGGTCGGGGATCCCCGGAATTCCCTCGGTATCGCTGGTGGACCGGTAGGCGTCGAGCCGGGCAACGGTGTCGGCTCCGGTCACGACGGCGATCCGGTGCGCCTCGGTGAGAGTGAACGACTTCATCGATGACCCTGCTGCCAGCGTGGCGACCCGGTCGCGCTGGTCCTCGGTCATGGTGAGCACCAGCTCTGCCCGTGCGATCATGTCCGCGTCGACCCGGCGTGCTCGCCGTTCGGTCACGACGCCGCCCAGTCCCTCGATCACCGCGGCAGCACGCGGTTCGATCGGGAAACCGACGAGTGCCCGCGTCCCTGCACTCTCTGCGGTGAGGTCACCGATCCGTCGTTCTGTGGCGTACGCGAGCGTGAGCCGCTCTGCAATCACCGAGCGGCACACGTTCCCGCTACAGACGAACAAGATGTGCACCCGCGTACTGTAACCCGGACAATTTCACGTCTGACGTGCGCAGATGATCGTCACCGTGCGTGCATCCTCCGTTCACCGGGACAACACCTGCACGTCACCGAGCGCGGTTTCGGGGCCGGCGGGTATACGCCCGCGCGCCCGCGCCTCCTCCAGTGGGACCGGGGTGGTGCATCCCATGGGCACTTCGGTTAGCCTGGCCTTCTCGCGGAGACTCCGCGCTCAGGAGGTGTCGTGCACGTGTCGCGTCGAAGAAGAATCATCCCGCTGTGCGCCGCTGTACTCACAGCGTTTGCGTTGACAGCCTGCGCACAGGATTCCGGAACCGCCGCCGAGACGAGTTCTGAAGAGCAGAGCTCGGCGCAGGAGACCCGCGCTGTGGCAACGCCCATGGGCGAGGTGGAGATTCCGGCGGACGCGCAACGCGTCGTCGTACTGAACTACGCGCTGGCCGGCTACCTCTATCACCTCGATGTTCCCGTCGTCGGCGTCACACCCGAAGATGCGAACCAGGCATCCGGCACCTTCTCCGAATTCTGGGCGGAGGACGCCGAAGCGGCCGGAACAGAATTCCTTCCCTGGACCGTGGACGGTTTCGACGTCGAGGCAGTCGCGGCGATACAACCGGATCTCATCATCGCCGGAGGAATCGGTTTTCCCTACCTGCAGGCCACCGAAGCCTACGACGACCTCTCGACGGTCGCTCCGACGGTGCTGGTCGACAAGGAGTTCCAGACCTGGCAGCAGCAGTTCGGTTTCCTTGCCAACGATGTGTTCGACAAGCCCGAAGTGCTGGACGACCTGACTCAGGCCTATGAGGACCGCAAGGTGGAGGTGGCGGACGCACTCACCCTGCCGCCCAACCCGGTCTCCTATCTCGCTATCACTTCCGATGGCACGCCCTATGTGCTCATCGAAGACATGGGCCTGCCTGCGGAACTCGCCGAGCTCGGATTCGAGCCGCTCCCGTGTTCGCGAACAGCGGCGCCGAGCCCTACACAACCGGCGGCGATATGTTCGAGTCCTCGCTCGAAACGATCGGACAGGTGCTGACCACCCCGACGGTGTTCGTCACCGGCTTCAACGGGCCCGGCCCGAGCGCGGCGGAACTGTCGGAGAACCCCGTGTACGCCGGCCTTCCCGCGTTCCAGGCCGGGAACGTCTACGACATCCCGTACTGGGCGATTCGCGCCGACTACGACGAGTCGATGGCATTTCTCGACCACCTCGAGGAGCAGTTCGCCTGACGAGTGTTCCGGCGTGGGATGATCGGGGCATGCCCGCACCACTTCCGCTCGACCCCATCGCCGAAGCCACCGCCAGTGGACCCTCCACGGCTGGGGCGAGGTCGCCGACGGCATGGCCGCCGTGACCTCGGTGATGCGGGCACAGCAGATCATGATCGCCCGCGTCGAAGAGGTCCTCAAGCCGTTCGGCCTGACCTTCGCACGCTACGAGCTGCTGACGTTGCTGCACTTCACGAAGTCGGGAGCGCTTCCGATGGCCAAGGCGAGCGCACGCCTGCAGGTGCACCCGACCAGCGTCACCAACGCCGTCGACCGGCTCGAGACCGCCGGCCTCGTTCGACGTACTCCACACCCGAGTGATCGTCGCGCCACGTTGATCGAATTGACCGACGCGGGGCGCGCGCTCGCCATCGAAGCGACCGAGAAGCTCAATGCCGAGGTGTTCGCGCGTCCGGGCATCCCGGAAGCAGACCTCGACGAACTGCTCCGAATTCTGTCCGTGATGCGCCATGACGCAGGAGATTTCGACACGGGCGGCGCACCGACGAAGTGGTGAACGAACAGTGAGGGCCGCCCCGGTCGGGGCGGCCCTCACTCGTCTCTACCGAACTCGCTCGGTCAGGCGTTCTTGAACTCCGGTGCGCGCTTCTCGACGAACGCGGCCATGCCTTCTTTCTGGTCGGCGGTGGCGAACGTCGAATGGAACACGCGGCGTTCGAATTTCACACCCTCGGCGAGTGTGGTCTCGAACGCACGGTTCACCGCTTCCTTGGCCATGATCGCGACGGGCAACGACATCGAGGCGATGGTCGTCGCCGTCTCGAGCGCGGCGTCGAACAGCTCGGCCACCGGCACGATCCGAGACACCAGCCCCGCCCGTTCGGCTTCCTCGGCGTCCATGTTGCGGCCGGTCAGGATCATCTCCATCGCCTTGGCCTTGCCCACGGCACGGGTCAGGCGCTGCGAGCCACCGATACCCGGGATGACGCCGAGCTTGATCTCGGGCTGCCCGAACTTCGCGGTATCGGAGGCGATGATGAAGTCGCACAGCATCGCGAGCTCGCAGCCGCCACCGAGCGCGAATCCGGAGACCGCGGCGACGATCGGGGTGCGTGCCGCAGACAGGCGGTCCCACTCGGAGAAGAAATCCTCCGCATAGACCTCACTGAACGTCTTGGGGGCCATCTCCTTGATATCGGCGCGGCGGCGAAGGCCTTCTCCGAACCGGCGAGCAGGATCGCCCCGATCTCGGCGTCGGCGTCGAACTCCTCGACGGCCGCCACGACCTCGTGCATCAACTGGCTGTTGAGGGCATTGAGCGCTTGGGCCGGTCGAGCGTGATGATGCCGACGCGGCCCTTACGGTCGACCAGGATGGTCTCGAACTCGCTCACTTGCTGTCCTCTTCTGTCGAACGGGTACGGATGTCGTTGATGATCGCAGAGAAGTCGAGACCACCACCGCCACCCTCGTTGAACCGGTGGTAGAGCTCCGCCGCGCGCAACCCGAGTTCGGCATCGACACCGTTGGTGCGCACCGCATTCGAGGCCAGACCGAGGTCCTTGTCCATGAGCGCGACGGCGAATCCGGGTTGGTAGTCGTTGTTGGCGGGTGTCGTCGGCACCGGACCGGGCACCGGGCAGTTGCTCGTGAGCGCCCAGCACTGACCCGACGCGTTGGACGCGACGTCGAACAAGGCCTGGTTGTCGAGGCCGAGCTTCTCGCCGAGCACGAATGCCTCGCTGATCGCGATCATCGACACGCCCAGGATCATGTTGTTGCAGATCTTCGCGGCCTGGCCGTTGCCCGCGCCGCCGCAGTGCACGACCTTGCGACCCATGACCTCGAGCAGCGGCGCAGCGAGCCGAAATCCGCCTCGGAGCCACCGACCATGAACGCGAGAGTGCCCGCGGTCGCACCGGCCACACCGCCGGACACGGGCGCGTCGATGGCACGATGCCCTGCCGCCTGCGCGCGGGACGCGGCCTCACGAGCATCTGCGACGTCGATGGTGGAGCTGTCGACGAACAGGGTGTCGGCCTTCGCGGTGGACAGGATCTCGTCGTAGAGGTCCAGCACGAGCTTGCCGTTGGGCAGCATGGTGACGACGACGTCCGCACTGCCCACGGCCTCGACCGCCGAGGCGACGACGGCGAGGCCGTCCCTGGTGGCCTGTTCCTGCGCGGCGGGGACCGGATCGAACCCGGTCACGGAATAGCCGGCCTTCACCAGGTTCGCGGCCATCGGGCCGCCCATGTGCCCGAGGCCGAGGAAAGCCACGCTGGGGAGAGTGCTCATCTATCGATCTCCTTCGTCGGCGGCGAGCCCGAGTTCGAGATCGCCGAGCGGCTGGAAGTACGCGTCGACGTCGCAGCGGTGACGTCGGCGAGGGTCGCCGGGGACCACGCGGGGTTGCGGTCCTTGTCCACCACCTGCGCGCGGATACCCTCGACGAGATCGTGCGATTTCAACGACGCGAGCGACACGCGGTACTCCTCGTCGAGGACCTCTTCGAGGGAGCCGAGCTGCCGGGCGTGCCGCAACGACCGCAGCGTGGCCTTCAGCGCGGCGGGCGACTTGCCGAGGATCGTCTCGGCCGTCGCCTGCGCTTCGGGAACGTCACTGGCGCGAAGCCGTTCGACGATCTCCTCGACGGTGTCGGCGGAGTACGCCGCGTCGATCCAGCTCTGCTGCGCGAGCAGGTCCGATTCCGGTGCGGGCCGTGCATATTCGGCAAGCGCGTCGTCGACCGAACCGGATTCGAGTGCGGCGCCGAACTTGTCGAGCGTCTCGGACGGAACGAAGTGGTCGGCGAATCCGAGTGCGATCGCGTCGCCGGCCTTCATCCGTCCCGTGGTCAGGGCGATATGGGTGCCGAGTTCACCCGGTGCACGGGAGAGCAGGTAGGTGCCACCGACATCGGGAACGAACCCGATTCCGACCTCGGGCATTGCAAGAGAGGAGCGTTCGGTGACGATCCGCACGTTGCCGTGCGCCGAGATTCCGATGCCGCCGCCCATCACGATGCCGTCCATGATCACGACGTACGGCTTCGAGTAGCGACCGATCGCGGCATTGAGGACGTACTCGTCACGCCAGAAGTCCTGTGTGCCGGTGCCGCCGTCCTTCGCGTCGTGATAGATCGCGACGATGTCGCCGCCGGCGCACAGGCCACGTTCGCCCGCACCGGCGACCACGACGGCACGGATCGTGTCGTCGGTGGACCACTCGAGCAGCGCCTCGGCCATCGCCTGGACCATGGTGTGGTTGAGTGCGTTGATCGCCTTGGGCCGGTTCAGAGTGATCCGGCCGAGCCCGTTCTTCGCCTCGATGAGGATTTCGGGTTCGTTCCCCGTCATGCCGCTCCTGTCTGCGCCGCCGCCACCACGCTGCGCGCGATGACCAGCCGCATGATCTCGTTGGTTCCTTCCAGGATCTGGTGAACGCGCAGATCTCGCACGATCTTCTCGATCCCGTACTCGGCAAGGTAACCGTATCCGCCGTGCAACTGCAGGGCCTCGTTCGCCGCGGCGAAACCCGCGTCGGTCGCGAACCGCTTCGCCATCGCACAGAGTTCCACGACGTCGGCGGCCTCGGTGTCGAGGCGTCGGCGGCCCGCCACAACAGGGTGCGTGCGGCTTCGAGTTCGGTGCGCATGTCGGCGAGCCGGAACTGCAGTGCCTGCGACTCGAGCAGCCGCTCGCCGAACGCCTTGCGCTCGGCGAGGTACGCGACCGTGCGGTCGAGGGCGGTCTGGCCGCCACCGACCGAGCACGCGGCGATATTCAAGCGTCCGCCGTTGAGTCCGTGCATCGCGATCCGGAAGCCGCCACCTTCCTCGCCGAGGAGATTCTCGGCGGGGACGCGGGCGTCTTCGAAGATCACCTGACGGGTGGGCTGAGCGTTCCAGCCCATCTTCTTCTCGTTGGCACCGAACGACAGACCCGGTGTGTCCTTCGGGATGACGAACGCGGAGATTCCGCGCGCGCCGGTGTCGCCGGTGCGGGCCATCACCACGTATACGTCGGATGTGCCCGCGCCCGAGATGAACTGCTTGACGCCGTTGAGTACGTATTCGTCGCCGTCACGCACCGCCCTGGTACTCAGGGCGGCAGCATCCGAACCGGCACCCGGCTCGGTGAGGCAGTAGCTGCGAGGTGTTCCATCGAGCACAGGCTCGGCAGCCAGCGGCGCCGTTGCTCGTCGTTGCCGTACTTGTCGATCATCCACGCCACCATGTTGTGGATGGAGATGTAGGCGGCGATCGACGGGCAACCCTTGGCGAGTTCCTCGAAGATGCGGACGGAGTCGAGGCGTCGCAGCCCGGATCCGCCGACGTCCTCACGGATGTAGATTCCGCCCATGCCGAGTGCTGCGGCCTTGCGCAGCACGTCCACCGGGAAGTGCTTCTCCTGATCCCATTCGACCGCGTTCGGGGCCAGGTACTCGGTGGCGAAGTCGCGGGCGGTGTCGCGGATGGCCCGGTCGTCGTCGGTGAGTGCGAACATTGTCGATGCCGCCTAGTCCATGGTCGGGATGACGAAGTGGTCGGTGTCGCCCCCGTGGGCACCCTCGAGGTCGCTCCTTGACACCGGAGGGGAAGCGCTGCGTGACGGTCTTGGTCTTGGTGTAGAAGCGGAAAGCATCGGGGCCGTGCTGGTTGAGGTCGCCGAAGCCGGATGCCTTCCAGCCGCCGAATGTGTAGTACGCGATCGGGACGGGGATCGGGACGTTGACGCCGACCATGCCGACCTCGACGCGGCGAGTGAAGTCGCGGGCGGTGTCGCCGTCGCGGGTGAAGATCGCAACGCCGTTGCCGTATTCGTGTTCGGTGGGCAGACGCAATGCTTCCTCGTAGTCGGCGGCGCGTACGACTGTCAGGACGGGCCCGAAGATCTCTTCGAGGTAGATCGACATACCGGGGGTGACCTTGTCGAACAGGGTGGGGCCGGAGAAGAAGCCGTTCTCGTGACCCGCGAGGACGAAATCACGACCGTCGACGACGAGCTCGGCACCTTCCTCGACGCCCTTGGCGATGTAGCCGTGGACGCGGTCGCGTGCGGCGGCCGTCACGAGCGGACCGAAGTCGGCCTTCTCGTCGGTACCGGGACCGACGCGCAGATCGGCGATACGTTCGGTGAGCTTGGCGACGAGCCGGTCCGCGGTCTCCTCACCGACGGGCACCGCGACGGACAAGGCCATGCAGCGTTCGCCTGCGGCCCCGTACGCGGCGCCGACGAGCGCATCAGCGACCTGGTCCATGTCGGCGTCGGGCATGATGATCGCGTGGTTCTTGGCGCCGCCGAAGCACTGGGCGCGCTTGCCGTTCTTCGCGGCGGTCTCGTAGATGTCCTGCGCGATCGGCGTGGACCCGACGAACCCGACGGCCTTGATGCGCGGATCTTCGAGCAGGACGTCGACGGATTCCTTGTCGCCGTTGACGACGTTGAACACCCCGGCGGGCAGGCCCGCTTCGAGGAACAGTTCCGCCAGACGCAGCGGCACCGAGGGGTCACGCTCGGAAGGCTTGAGGACGAACGCATTGCCACTGGCGAGGGCCGGGCCGGCCTTCCACAGCGGGATCATCGCGGGAAAGTTGAACGGGGTGATGCCTGCGACGACACCGAGGGGTTGGCGCATCGAGTAGACGTCGATGCCGGTGCCGGCGGAGTCGGTGAATTCACCCTTGAGCATGTGTGCTGCACCGAGCAGACCTCGATGACTTCGAGCCCTCGCTGGACGTCGCCGCGCGCATCGGGGATGGTCTTGCCGTGCTCGCTCGAGAGCAGCGCAGCGAGTTCGTCCATGTTGTCCTGCACGAGTTGGACGAATCGCATCAGCACACGGACCGCTTCTGCGGGTTCCACGAGCCCCATTCCTTCTGCGCCTCTTCGGCGTTCGTGATGGCGGCCTCGACCTCCGCCTTCGTGGCGAGCGGGACGCGTGCCTGGACTTCACCGGTGCTGGGTTCGAAGACGTCCCCGAATCGTCCGGACGTCCCGGCGACATGCTCGCCGCCGATGAAATGGGTGAGTTCTCGAACGCTCATGTCGACCAGTCCTTTGAGATAGTTGTGTCGATGACCTAGGCGCAGCCGCAGACCACACCCGGAAGTCTTCGACCATCCTATAGTTGGAAGTCCATGTATGTCTACCGTCACATTCCGGACCACCGCGAGCCGAGCAGCAGATCAGCGCAAACGACGGTACAGATCCCCGAGGTCGGACATACCCCGGATCACCACGGCTTCATCGGTTCCGCCAGCTCGCAACGCGCGGCGCAACAACATCGGATCCAGGTCGTCGAGGGCCGGCCGGAAGCGCTCGACCGGCAGCTCCGGTAGTTCGGTGTCGTCGCCGTAGAAGTCGCCGTCGTCGGGCGCCTCTTCCTCCACCCCGCCGATGAGCATCGACAGGTCGACCCCGCGCAGCCTCAGGACCGACAAGGGATTCTCATCGATGTGTTCGGCCAACAGGAATGCCACCGCCGCCGCGTGCTTGCACGGCCAGCCGTCGTCGGGGCACGTGCAGTCGAAGTCGAGTTCGCCCGCGCGGCGGGGCAGCAGCAACGGTCCGAGTTCTTCGGGGAGCACTCCCCCGGCCAGGCGCGCGAGTAGCCCGGGCGACGAACGCACCTGCTCGATCAGCTCACCGACGGCATCCTCGGACAGTGTGCGCACCGTGACGGTGGACGTGAAGGGGCGCAGCTGACTGCCCTGCACCTCGCCGATCGCCGCGCCGGGTTCGAGTCGCATCGACACCACTTGACCCGAGCGCGCGTACGCCCGCCCCCGGGTCAGCCGCCCCTTGTCGGCCACCTGTTCCATCGCCGTGATCAATTCCTTCGACCACCAGCTGCGGCCGATCGCACCACGTTTGGTGCGCGCCTCGACGCCGTGCACCGCCGGTCCGGCGACGCCGTACTGCCCCGCATTCTTCCGGCCCGCCATCAGTCACCCACCGCGTCGGCACCGAGGGTCAGCAGCGAGTGCAACTGATCCGTGGACAGTTCGGTGATCCAGCTCTCCCCCACCCCGACCGCGAGGTCGGCGAGTTCCTGCTTCCCTGTGAGCATTTCATCGATCCGTTCTTCGACTGTCCCCACACACACCAGCTTGCGCACCTGCACGTTGCGGCGTTGCCCGATACGGAAGGCTCGGTCGGTCGCCTGGTTCTCGACGGCCGGGTTCCACCACCGATCCAGGTGGACCACGTGGTTGGCAGCCGTCAGGTTCAGACCCGTGCCGCCTGCCTTGAGCGACAGCAGCATGATCGGTGGACCCGCGTCCTCCTGTTGGAACCGGGCGACCATGTCGTCGCGCTTTCCCTTCGGCACACCGCCGTGCAAGAACGGCACCTCTGCGGCGAACCGCTGCTCGAGATAGGGCGCGATCAGCGTGCCGAATTCACGGAACTGCGTGAACAACAGGATCTTCTCACCGTCGGCGAGCACCGATTCGACGATGTCCTCGATCAACCCGAGTTTGCCCGACCGGTGCCGGCCACGGCGCAACACGGACGACCCGTCGCCGAGATAGTGGGCGGGATGGTTGCACACCTGTTTGAGACGAGTCAGCGCCGCCAGCACCGCGCCCTTCCGGGCCATTCCCTCCTTGTCACGGATCTTGCGCATCATGTCGTCGACGACAGCCCGGTACAGCGCGGCCTGTTCCGCGGTGAGGTTGGCGCGGACGGTCTGCTCGAACTTCTCGGGCAGATCGGAGATCACGTCGGGATCGGTCTTGACCCGCCGCAACACGAATGGCGCTGTCAAGGCGCGCAGTCGCGCCGCAGCCGCCGAGTCGTGGTCGCGTTCGATCGGCACCGCGAACTTCGCCCGGAAACCAGCGGCGGTGCCGAGCAACCTGGGGTTCGCGAAATCGAGGATCGACCGGAGCTCCTCGAGTCGGTTCTCGACCGGGGTGCCGGTGAGCGCGATGCGATGTGCCGCAGGAATCGCGCGGGTAGCCCGTGACTGTCCGGTGCTCGCGTTCTTCACATGCTGAGCTTCGTCGAGCACGATCCGCCGCCAGGACAACTCCACCAGCTGCGCACTATCGCGCGCCACGATCGCGTACGTGGTGATCACCAGGTCGTGATCGGCGACCTCGGCAGCAAGCGCGTCGCCACGCAGACGCTGGGAGCCGTGGTGGACGTATACGCGCAGCCCGGGAACGAACCGTTCGGCTTCCCGATGCCAGTTGCCGACGACGGACATCGGACACACCAGCAACGTCGGTGCCGAGCCTGCAGTACGCGAACCGGCAGTCAGCGAACCGGCCGCCTGTGCCACCTCGTTTTCATGCGCGAGCAGCGCGAGAACCTGCACGGTCTTGCCCAGGCCCATGTCGTCGGCGAGCACCGCACCGAGACCGAGCCGGGTCATGAACGCGAGCCAGTCGAGTCCCCGCTGCTGATAGGGGCGCAGTTCGGTGCGCAGGTCCTTCGGCACCGACACCGGCTCCGGATGTACCTGGCCGTCGAGCAGGGTCTCGACCCACCCGGTCGCGGCGATGTCGGTGACCTCGACCGGAGGCGGATCATCGCCGGTGAACTGCGCAAACAGTGAACCGAGCGACCCGTCCTTCTCGGAATGAGCTTTGACGTACTTGGCGGCGCGCGCGAGCGCCTCCTTGTCGGCGCGAACCCATTTACCGCGCAACTTCACAAGATCGCTGTTCGCGGCGACAAGATCTTCCATCTCGGAATGCGTGAGCAGCATGTCGCCGACGGCGAGCT
Organism: Rhodococcus sp. JCM 9791; assembly: GCA_001312645.1. Taxonomy (GTDB): domain Bacteria; phylum Actinomycetota; class Actinomycetes; order Mycobacteriales; family Mycobacteriaceae; genus Rhodococcus. The sequence continues at coordinate 596 of BBEG01000139.1, read as the reverse complement.
GCCACTCGTAGGAGACGATCGCGTTCATCCCCACCGAGCTCTCGTCGGCGGTCACCGGCGCGACCGACGAATGCACATCCAGGCGTAGCGACGGGTCGACCGTGGCCCACGCCCTCGGCAGCAGCAGCGACACACCGGCTGTGTGCAGTGCGCGCGCGCCGTGCTCCACCAGATCGATCACGACCGGGGTGGGCAACAGCAGGTCGAGTGTGTCGGGGTCGCGCGGGACGTCCTGCAGTCGCGGGTACGCGTTGAGGGCAGCTCCGAGCTTGCGGACACCGATCTGGAGCAGGTGCGCGTCGGTCGATTCCACCGGCAGCGGAACCGGCGACTGCCCCTCCGTACGCAAGCACACTTCGAGACGCCAGAGAGCGTCGGCACCGACGGCTGCGTCATCGTCGTCATCGGGCTCCACGAGGCGAAGCACGAGGTCGGGTTCGAATCCTGCGAGACTGGCCCGCCATTCGTCGAGAGCATCGGCCATGCGTTGACTGCCGCGCGGGTGCGGGGTGGCTTCGGCCAGCGCGGCGACGAGGGGGTGCAGAGACGTCGACGGCCTGTGCAGACCCCGGACGATCGGGTCGGTCAGCTCGGCG
>BBEG01000138.1 GCA_001312645.1 Rhodococcus sp. JCM 9791 | reverse complement strand
GGCCGACACGGGCTCGGTGTACTACGAGACTGCGCTGCCGCCCGCGCGGCAGGGGCGGCGCCGTTGTATGTGGGTGAGCCCGGGTACCGGCCGAAGATGGACCGCGACAACGACGGCGTGGCCTGCGAGTAGCGTCAGGAACCGACGCCTGCCCGATCGACGGTGAGTTCGATCGAGTCGAGCAGGCGCTCGAGACTCGACTCGAACGGGCCCTGCGGTTCGTCGAACGCGCCCGCGTTCCAGATACGGGTCATCGTGGGGAACCTTTCGACGTCGAAGAAGTCCACCCAGAAGCTGCTCATCGACGACCAGTACGCGTCGCTGTCGAGTCCCGTGCTCTCCTTCTCGCGAGTCTCGGCGATCACGGTCCGCGCTTGTCCTTGGACGAAATTATCTACGACGCTGAGGATTTCGACCACCTGACGTTCGGTGGGTCCGGCGTCGATGAGGGTGCGCAGTCCTGCTTCCTGCGCGTCGAGGACGTGGGGAGCCAGGGGAGCCCGCCACATGTTGGTCTGCAGGATCCACGGGTGACGTTGATAGAGCGCCCAGTGCTCGCGGGCGTACTGTGCGAGCGCGGGCCGCCATTGCGCGCCTGCCTCGGGCAGATCCATCTCGGCGTAGACACGGTCGATCATGAGGTCGATCAATTCGGTGCGTCCGGGCACGTAGGTGTAGAGCGACATCGCGCCGACGTTCAGGGCCGACGCGACCCGCCGCATCGAAAGTGCATCGAGCCCGCCTCGTCGGCGAGGGTGACGGCTGCGGTGACAACGTCGTCGCGGGTCAGGGTGGCTCTGCGTCCGCGGGTCTTCGGTTCGGGCGGGTCCCACAGCAGGGTGAGCCGCCGCGTGACCTCGGGGCTGCGTACAACCTCGTAGGGATCGTTCTGCTCGTCGATGGTCACGCGAGTTCCTTCCGGTGGGCGCCATTCCCGTACATCGTATGATAATCTGACCCGGCTCATTTCAGTACGTCGTACGAAAAGGGGATCCTGTGATCCGAGCACGTGGTCTGACCAAGACCTTCCATCGAAAAGGTGACACGATCCGGGCCGTCGAAAACGTCGATATCGACGTCGCAGAGGGCGAGCTGGTCGCATTCCTCGGCCCGAACGGAGCGGGGAAATCCACCACCATGCGGATGCTCACCAGCCTGCTCACTCCCACCTCCGGCACCGCCGAGGTGGCCGGCTTCGACGTGGTCCGCGAGCCGTCGTTCGTGCGTTCCCGCATCGGCTACATCGGGCAGGGTAACGGGGGCGGTTATTCGTACAAGGTGCGCGACGAATTGCACAACCAGGGAGATTCTACGGACTTCCGAGTCGCGAATATCGGCGTCGTGCAGCGGATCTCGTCGATGCGCTCGAGCTCGGTGGGCTCGAGAAGCGGAGCATCTCGTCGCTGTCCGGTGGGCAGAAACGGCGCCTCGACGTCGCCCTCGGGCTCATGAATCACCCGCCACTGCTTTTCCTCGACGAACCCTCCACCGGTCTCGACCCGCACAGCCGAGCCAATCTGTGGGAACACATCTCGGCGCTTCGTGAGCGCACCGGAATGACCATCGTGCTCACCACGCACTATCTCGAAGAGGCCGACAAGATGGCCGAGCGGGTGGTCGTCATCGACCACGGCCGCATCGTTGCCGACGCACCCCCGGCCGATCTCGAGCGGGACTACGCGGACGACGTCATCACCGCGTCCGTGGCGATCGCAAGATCGGATTCCTTTGCCGCCGTGTCCGATCGAATAAGGAAGTGTCTGCCACCCGACGTCGGGGTAGTCGAGGTGACGCACGCGGCGGACAGGGCAGACACCGCTACCGTCACCATCGCCACCACATACGGAGCCGAACGACTACCCGCTGTGCTCGAGGCCCTACGGCTCGCCGGATGGACCGTGCAGTCCGCATCGCTGACGCAGGCAAGTCTCGACGACGTATTCCTCAACCTCACCGGTCGCAGCTTGCGAGAGGAGGTCGCGTGATGGGCGTGACCACCGACAACACCACCGCACCCACTGCGACGGACGTGCAGATTCCAGTGCGGACGGGCATCGCGAAGTTCGTCGCCGACACCGCTGCGGTCTTCATCCGAGAGATCCTCCTGCTTCTCAGGGATCCGTTCAGCCTGGTCTTCTCGCTGCTCCAACCGCTGGTGTTCCTCGCGCTGTTCGGACCGCTACTCGCCGGAACGCTCGGGGGAGGATCGACGGCAGAGACACTCCAGTGGTTCGTCCCGGGTGTGGTCGTGATGATCGCGTTGTTCGGCACGTCGATGACCGGTTCGAATCTGCTGTACGAACTCATGACCGGGTCGTACGAACGGGTTCTGGCGACACCGCTGAGCCGTTCGTCGCTACTGGTCGGCCGAGCACTCAAGGAGTTCGCGCCGCTTGTGGTGCAGGGCCTGCTCATCACCATCGCGTGCGTACCGTTCGGATTCGTTCTCCGTCCGCTGCACCTGCTGGCCGGCCTGGTGATTCTCGGAGTCTTCGGGATCGGCATCGGTGCGTTGTCGTGTGCGCTCGCGTTGGCGGCGCAGAACCGGGAATGGTTGTTCTGGACGGTGCAGCAGACACTGATTTTCCCGCTGCTGATCCTGTCCGGAATGATGCTCCCACTCGATACGGGACCTGCCTGGATGCGAACGGTGGCACTCGCCAACCCGTTGACCTACATCGTCGACGCTGAACGCGCACTGCTCGGCGGCTCGTTCGCCGACACGGACGTACTGCAGGGAGTCGTGGCGGCGCTGGTGACGTGTGTCGTCGGTCTGCTCGTCGGTATTCGTCAGACCCGCAGGACGGCATGACGTCCGGTCAGGCGAATCGGTCGGTGAGGTTGCGTCGCATCCGGTGAAGTTCCTTCAGTTCGATGCGGAGTTTCTCGCTGTCGGCATCGAACCTGCGCGCGCGATCGACAGCGCCGGCGCGGTGTTCCGCGAGGGCGCGCTTCTCGATGGCCTCGATCGCGGCCGAGACTTCGTCGATCTCCCGGTCCAGCATCTCGCGCCACTGGGCGGCCTGCTGTGAATCGGCCTGGTCGCGGATCGTGTCGTTGTGGTCGTTGAGCACGGTCTTCGACGAACTCCTTCGATCCCGACGGCGCCGCCGCCCCATTCCCAGGTGCACCCCGAGTCGCTCCCGGGGCCGTTCCAGTGTCCAATGCGTGCTGAGCTGGGACAAACGATGACACGGATTCGGTACGCGGTCTTGGTGGAGCGACCTGGAACGAGGAAAGCCCGTGACCAGCATTTCTGCTGTTCACGGGCTTTCCTGTTGGCGGAGGATAGGGGATTTGAACCCCTGAGGGCGTTAACCCAACCCGCGTTCCAGGCGAGCGCCATAGGCCACTAGGCGAATCCTCCGTGGGGAAGCATACCGAACCAACCCGCAGAGTTCCCAAACGGGCAGGTCGAAACACGAATCGGGACGCCTTGGAGGGGGTGGTGCGCGCCGGTGTGGGGAGTCCTCTAGACTTGCCGATGGATCCCGCGCGGCGCGCATCCTGTGAACTCCCCCAGGGCCGGAAGGCAGCAAGGGTCAACGGGCTCTGCCGGGTGCGCGGGGTCCCCTTATTTTTCCGCCGATGCCCGTGTCACCGTGCACGGTGAAAGGTCTCTCCGCATGCCTACGCAGACCCAGATCGTTGATGAGCCATGAGGAACTCGTTGCAGAGCACGAGCGCCAATCCGCGAATTACGAGCGGTTGAAGACCGAGAAGCTGACGCTGGATCTGACCCGCGGCAAGCCGTCCCCCGAGCAGCTGGACCTCTCTGCGGAGTTGCTGACGCTGCCTGGCGCGGACGATTACCGGGATGCCTCAGGCACCGACTGCCGCAACTACGGCGGCTGAAGGGCCTGCCCGAGCTGCGCGCGATCTTCGCCGAATTGCTCGCCATCCCCGCCGACAACCTACTCGCCGGGAACAATGCGAGCCTCGAGATCATGCACGACCTCATCACGTGGTCGCTGCTGCACGGCACAGTCGATTCGCCGCGTCCGTGGTCGCAGGAACCGGTCGTGAAGTTCCTGTGCCCGGCACCCGGCTACGACCGTCACTTCGCGATCACCGAGCGCTACGGCATCGAGATGATTCCGGTCCGGCTGAACGACGATGGCCCCGATACCCGGGCGATCGCGGAGCTTGTCGCGAACGACCCGCAGATCAAGGGAATGTGGACGGTTCCGACGTACTCGAACCCGACCGGTGCGGTCTACAGCGAGGGCATCGCTCGCGCGCTGGTGTCGATGCCGACCGCGGCTCCCGACTTCCGGATCTTCTGGGACAACGCGTACGCGGTGCACCCGGTTCTCGGAGAGGTCGCCCCGGCGATCGATATCCTGGGTCTCGCCGCAGAGGCCGGGAACCCGAACCGTGTGTTCGCTCTCGCCTCGACGTCCAAGATCACGTTCGCGGGCTCGGGTGTGAGCTTCTTCGGTAGCTCCACCGCGAACCTCGACTGGTACGTCAAGCTGCTCGGGATCAAGACGATCGGACCCGACAAGATCAACCAGTTGCGCCACCTGCGTTTCTTCGGCGACGCGGACGGCGTGCGCGCGCATATGGCGAAGCACCGCGACATCCTCGCGCCGAAGTTCGCACTGGTCCGCAAGATCCTCGAAGACCGTCTGGGTTCGTCGAAGGTCGCATCGTGGACGGAGCCGAAGGGCGGCTATTTCATCAGCCTCGACGTCGTCGACGGCACCGCCAAGCGGGTCATCGCACTTGCGAAGGACGCGGGAATCGCGCTGACCGGCGCGGGATCGGCGTTCCCGTACAAGAACGACCCCGACGACAAGAACATCCGCCTTGCTCCGAGCTTCCCGTCGCTCGACGAACTCGTCAAGGCGATGGACGGCGTCGCAACCTGCGTCCTGCTCGCAGCGACGGAGAAGACACTCGGACACTGACATCCGGGGCCGCACCGGCCCCGGATGCCACATGTTCTCCCAAGCTGTGGACAAAGCTGTGGAGAACTGGTGGACCAACGGTGGACAACTTCTGGCACAGCGCTCTGAGCTCCGGAAACAGGAAGATTCGCTTTCCTGTGAATAAGTGCCATACTCCGATATCAGGGTCGCCGCGTTCCCGCGGCGGGTTCGGAAGTGGTGAGTGTGATGGAAGACCGCGCTCTCGTACGATCCGGAGCCGGCGCAGCCGTCGGTTCCGTCACGGGCTGTCACGGTGTACTGAAGGTTTTTCTCCTGGCTCTCGATATCGAGGCCTCGGCGGTGTCGCCGCCACCGATCGCGGCGGTGGGTGAGCTCGAGCCGTTCCTTCCTGCACGTATCGGCACGCTGCCCAGCACCGACCACGGCGTGCGACCGGCAAGCTGCTCGCGTACCGGCAGATCACCGACCATGGGCGTGCCCCGCTGTCGTTCGGGGCCTCGACGGGTTCGTTGCGCACCGGCGCGGTACGTCCGTTCGTCGGATTGCCTGCGACCTGCTTGTCGCTGTGGGAGATCCCAGGACACGGGCTCGTACTTGCACTGGAAGCATTGACCGACGACACATCCCCGCTCATCGACTGGCGGGCCGACGCATTGCAGGACCGCGACGGTGCCGGATTCCGCCCTGCCGTCGACGAGTTCCTCGCACCGTTCTCGCTGAACAGCGACGCGTGTCTCAATGACCTGTTCCCGGGGTTGAACTGTCGGATGCCCGCACCGACACATACCGTGCCCTGAGCGAGTCGGTGGTGCACCGGCATCGCGGCGTCGGCGACCGAGAGGTCATCGAGGCCCTGATGGTGGAGGTCGTGTCGAGCGGTGGCGACCGCGTGCGCGACCTCGTCGACGGACGACATACCGACTCCCAGGCCCGTGCCGCAGCGCAGATGTGGGGCGTGCTGTGGAACTGGGACCGGGTCCCGCTCGTGGACCGGCCCGCGCAACCGGGCGCAGCGATCGCAGTGCGAGAAGACTCCGGCGCGGTACTGCTCGATCTCGAAGCAACCCCGGTCGGCAGCGACTACGTAGCAACGACACCGGTGAGATGATCTACGGACTGCTGCCGTGGGTGGCCGTGCGTGCCCACTCGTCAACCGATTTCTGGCGGGTTCTGGGTCACCTCCGCAGCCACGAGGATCTCACCGGCGACCGACTCGTCGAGGCGTTGGACGATATCGCCACTATGCAGGCACGGAAAATGGAACGGGCGCTGCTGCGTAAGGCCTCGCTCCACAACGACCGGTTCCATTCGTGGACGCAGCCGACGCAATTGCGGTCCTTGCTGGTCCGCAGGGTAGCCGACGAGATCGCCGACCTCGATGCAGAGCTTGCGAACGCGGTGGAGGTGATCGAGCACGCGGTACTGCGCAGCGCCGAGCTGCGCGGAGCGCGCCACTCCCGGCTCGCACACGGCTGGTCCGCCGCGGGTGGAGCAATCGCCGTCGTCGCACTGTTCGCGGCTCTCGCGGCGGTGCCCGACACATCGGAACCCACGCTCTTTCCGCACTGGATGTATGCGTTGACCGCCTCGATTGCACTCACGACGACGGTGATCGTGGGTGTCGTCCTGTGGCGGCGACAGTGATCCTGGGTGCATGATCGACCCATGGCAACGACGTTGAACCTGGTCGGGGATCCGGACGCAGACGCATTGCTTTCCGAGAACCCGCTGGCGCTTCTCATCGGAATGCTGCTCGACCAGCAGGTACCGATGGAAACGGCGTTCGCGGGTCCGAAGAAGATCGCCGATCGGCTCGGCGGAGTCGACGTGCACCGGATCGCGGAAATGGACCCGGACGAGTTCATCGAGGTGTGTTCCCGGCCACCGGCTGTGCACCGGTTCCCGAAATCGATGGGTCAGCGCATTCAGGCGCTGTGCACTGCGATCGTCGAAGAGTACGACGGCGACACCGCCGCGATCTGGACCTCCGGCGATCCGGACGGCAAGGAAGTGTTGAAGCGACTCAAAGCGCTTCCCGGGTACGGCGATCAGAAGGCTCGGATCTTCCTCGCGCTTCTCGGCAAACAGCGGGGCGTGCACCCCGCGGGTTGGCGCGAGGCTGCGGGAGCGTACGGCGACGAGGACGCTCGGCGTTCGATCGCCGATGTCGTCGATTCGCAGTCGTTGCACGAGGTGCGCGAGTTCAAGAAGGCATCCAAGGCTGCGGCCAAAGCCGGAAAGAAGTGAAGCGTGGCCTGACTGCGTCCGCCGCGGCTCTCGCCTTCGCAGTGACAATTCCGGGGGTTGCCGCGGCAGGCGGGGGAGACGACCGGGTCGTGCTTCGTCCGGGTGATGGCATCACGTTCTCGGCAGAGCCGGTACCCGGCTGGTGCTCTGTCGCTGCGGTGGGACGCGACGATGCGGACCGCCTCGTCGCCATCACCGCCGGCCATTGCAGACAGGACGGCTCATCCCAGGTGTGGAAGGTCGGCGAGCAGCATCGCGGACCGCTCGGCGTCGAGACCGATGTCGCCAGCACGGGCTCGGTGGACCCCATCGGCTTCCCCACCGACGAAGCACCCGACTACGCCGTCCTCCTGCTCGACGAGACGAAGGTACGCGGCTCGAACACCTCGCTGCCGAACGACCGTGGAGATCGAGTCGTCCTCGAATCCATCGGATCGCTGCAACCCGGTGGCAGCGCCGTCGGAGTGCAGTGCGCCGCGGGTCGTACCAACGGGGTGGCCTGTACCTCCGGTGACGTGCTCGTCGACTCGAACCTGATGTCGTCCGCACTGCTGATGAAGCCGGGGGATTCGGGGGGCCCGCTGGCCCGGGCCGACACCCGCGAGTGGATCGGGCTCTCCGTCGGGTACCGGCCGACCGGCCGAGGGCTCGCGGCCTACCAGCGGGCGGATCGGATCGTCGAGGAGATCGACGCGCAGGGAGGAGTCGGCGCGGGCTTCACCCTCGTCGATACACCCTGAGGTCGATACACCTGAGAACGTCGGCTCAGCTCGAACCGGTTTCCAGCAGGTCGATCAGCTGATCGATCAGTGAAGGTGGCACGTTCACCTGCTCCTGCTTGACGTTGTGCCATTCGGCGCTGCCGTCGGCCTTGCAGTTCAACGTGGCCGTGTACGTACCCGGAGCCACCCACACGGTGATCATCGTGTCGCTCGACCAGCCCGAATCGGGCGCGTTGTCGGGGTGCCCGTCGTTTACGAAGAGCGCGCAGTCGGTGATGCCGCGGCTCGGATCGATGTGAGCAGTGATCGAGTCCGAGTTACTGGTGAAGTAGACCGAGCCAGGCAGTGCTCCGCCCATTGCGTGTGCGATGCCGGACCCGGCGAGCACGAGGGGAACGGTCGCGACCGTCGCGACCGAGTATCCGAGGATCTTCCGGAACGTTGTCATGGTCTTCTCTGGACTTTCCTGGGTAGTACGGAACACGGTGGGTTCCGAGCGAACGGACATCCGGTCGGGGGGCGAGGTCCGTTCGCTCGGAGTTCGGCGGCGATGCCGTCGACTGTCGATGACGATGGACATCGCCGATCGGCAATCGCGGAACATCCTCAGGCGAAGCCTCTCTCGATGAGGTCGATCGCGCTCTTGTGCAGCCCGGAGGCGTGTTCACCGACTCGTGCCACACGATCCACCCGTCGGGGCCGGTCATGTCCCACCTACACAACACCGTCGGATCGCAGTCGCGACGCCGGTGCCGGCCAGTACGAGGGGGACGTCAGCAGGTGCCACCGTCGCGCATCCGAGAATCCTTCGGTAGGTCATGATCGAGTCCCTGTCGGTCGGTTCCGGCGTCGATGTCGCCGAAGTGCAGAGTGGGATGGACTCATCGTCGCCCCGGAACGCGTTCGAAACATCCGTCGAACGACGTAGTCGGTTCTCGCGTATCGGCCTGCAACGGACATAACCGACCTAATCTTGATCTCATGGAGGAAGATCGGACACCTCGTGCGGATCTGGTCCGATCCCTCGCCGACGATGTGCGCCGATACGTTCGGTGCACCGAACACGGCGCGCTTGCGCTGGTCGGTTCGATCGGTCTCGGAAAGACCACGGTCCTTCGTGAAATCGCCTGCATACTCGACGATGTCCGTGTCGTGGCGACAACAGCAGACGAGTTGGATTCGCGCTCACCTTTTTCCGTAGTCGGTCGTCTCTTCCTTGTGGGTGCCGGTGCGACACCCGACATGAAAATCCTCGGATACAACGTCGACGATCTCGATGCGATCTACGCAGACGGACCTGTCGTGCTCGTCGTCGACGACGCGCATCTCGCCGACGGAGAGTCCTTGGCTCTGCTGCACAGGATCAGTGCGGTCACGGCTCGATTCCCGCTCACGGTGATCCTCGCCTACCGCCGGGTGCCGGAACGGACGGCGCTGACGATGTTCGCCGCGCAACCTCATGCACGGACGATCGAACTCACTCCGCTGGACTCCGAAGAGGTGGCCGCCGTCGTTCGCCTGCATCTCGGTGGCGATCCCGCTCCCGACCTGATCCGGTATCTCGGCCAGGCCGGGGGAAATCCGCTCCACGTCGGGCAGTTGGTCGACCTGCTCGCGCGCCGCGAGCACACCGTCGTCGACAAATCCGGCTCATCACCCTTCGCGGAACCGAAGTGGAACTGTCCGACCAGCTCGGACGGAGTATCCGATCCCACCTCTCACGCCTGTCGCCACGGGTACGTGACCTCGTGCAGGTGTTGGCTGTTGCGGACGGTTCGATGGGCATCGAGGAACTCGCGGACATCGGTGGGGAGGCACCTGCCCGGTGCGCGGGTGCGGTCGCCGCCGCCGTCGACGCGGGGGTGTTGTGTTGGTCGGACGACGGCGATCTCGACTTCGTCGCACCCGCCTATCGGCAGATCGTGTACGACACCGTTGCGCCCGGCATACGCAGACTGCTGCATCACGCCGTCGCGGAATCATTGGCCCGAGGTGGTGGGCCCGCCGCCCGATTGTCGGCTCATCGCGAACGGGCCGACGCACCCGGCACATTCGTGCCGAGTCGCCAGCCCAGTTCGGTACAGGCGTTCGGGGTCTTCGATTCAGATGAATTGGCGGCCACTGTTCGCGGCAACCCGACCCTTGCGCGTGCCGCCGTGCTCGCGGAATCCGGCCGATTCCGTGCGGCTGCGGAGCTCGCCGACGGTGTGCTCGAGACCGCACGTGACGAACGCACATTCGCCCTGATGGTGTCGTTGACATCCCACACTGTGCTCGGTGACGTACCTCGTGCCCGAGCCTCGATCGATGAGCTGCTCCGATTGTCGTTGCCGCCGGAGGCACGCGGGTGGTTCGAGCAGTACCGCGAGTGGCTGGCTCTGCTCGGGGGCGTCGAGCCACTCTTGGACGACGCGTCGGCTCCACCCGCCGCCGACCAGGAGTTGGCAGACTTCGGTCTCGACACGATCGGGCCGGGTGTCCACGCAGTGCTTTCCGGGGACGCCACACTCGGACTCGAATGGTTCGAACGCGGGGAACAGGCGGCGAGCGGACACGGCGTGCTCGATCGCGAGACGTCTGTGGCCGGAGCGTGGGCGATGTGGGCAGCGCTCTACGCACACGGACCGATCGCGGCGTTGGCGCGACGGACCGTTGTGCCGCGCCGCGCTCACACGATGGCCGAGATGTGGCTGCTGCCGCTACACCATTCGGTCATGGCGTCGACACTGTTCACGCTGGGGCGATGGGACGAGGCGATTGCCGCGTGCGACGATGCGCTCGCCGTTGCCGCACAGACGGATTCCGGTTGGACATCGTGTGCCGTCGGGACCGCTGCGCTGGTCGACGTGCACCGCGGTGATCTCGAATCCGCCGAGCGACGATTGCGGACGTGGGAGGCGGGGAACACGCCACGGATGTTCGGGCTTCCCGACATCGAGTACGTTCGTGCGGAATTGTGGAGTGCGCTCGGCGAACATGAGCGAGCCGAAGAGTGCGCCGCACAGGCGTGGCGTCTTGCGGTGGATGGCGGCCGGCTGGTGTGGGCGCTCCGATTCGGCCCGCACATCGCCCGGATTGCCGTGCAGACCCGCGACCGGGTCCTGTTCGCGCAGGTCTACGAAGTTGTCCAGGAGATGCGGGCAGACCGGTCGCCGGCGATTGCGCCGGCCGTCGAGTTCGTCGAAGCATTGAGCAAAGGGGACCATGTGGGTCTGGCCGAGGTGGCCGACACATTCGCTGCGGGTGGCGACGCCGTTGCGGAGCTCGCGGCGCTCGAAGAGGCGGCGTGTGCTGCGGCAGCCTCGGCGAAGCGCGAGCAGGCGCATGTCCACGCTCGTCGCGCTCATGATCTTGCGGTACACCTCGGAGCGCGCACCGTCGCGGATCGGATCGCGAGCAGAGTGCGGGAGTGCGGTGTGCCGCTCGGCGCAGTCGGGTCGCGCAGAACTGCGCAGACCGGCTGGGAGTCGTTGACGGCGGCGGAGAGGCGGGTCGCGATCCTGGTCGGGGAAGGGTTGACCGGCCCGCAGATCGCGGCGCGTCTCCGGGTGTCACCGAGGACGGTGCAGACGCACGTGTCGCATGCTCTGGCGAAGCTCGGCCTTCGTTCGAGAGTGGGGCTCGCGCGCGAGGCGCTCGCCCACCCCCGTGAACGGTGATCGACCGTCAGATCGGATCGGTCGTGTCGGTCGCCGGGGCGGAGTCCTCGGCGAGCAGCAGGTAGAGCGACTTCCGTGCGTCGACCAGTGCCTTGTGTGCTGCCGCAATCTGGGTGTCGGTGCCACTGACCGCGACGACTCGTGCGGCTGCCTGCAGGTCCCGGAGCGCTCCCCGAAGGTCGGGGCCGTTTTCGTCGGCGGAGTGGCCGGCGAACGGATCGGTCTGCTCGTTGGCCGGATCGGCGATCCAGGCACGCCCCTCGTCGGTCAGCGACACGAGCTTGCGACCCGCATCCTTTTCGACGCGGACCAGCCCTTCGTCCTCGAGTTGCGAGATGGTCGGGTAGATCGCTCCCGGGCTCGGTTTCCAGACACCTCCCGTGCGGTCCGCGATCGCCTGCATCAGCTGGTAGCCGTGCATGGGCTCGTCGGCCAGTAGCTGGAGTACTGCCGCGCGGACGTCACCTCGTTGGGCCCGTCCTCGGCGTCCGCCGCGGTGCATGGGACCACCACGGTGGCCTCTGGCGTGCGGTCCGTCGCCGAAGGGGCCCCCGCGTCGCGGGTCTTCGCCCTGGAACGGCCCCCACGTCGTGGGTCTTCGCCCAGGAACGGGCCTTCGGTGAAGAACTGATTCATGGCGTGGGCGCGGCGTCCGCCGCGCATCTGTCGTGTGTTTCGCATGGTGCGAACTCCTTATCGTTGTTGATGCAGTCACGATATTTCACGATATATCGTTTGTCAAGGATGGCGCCGTTCGGATCTTGTCGGCGCGCGCCGGTACTCTCGGCGCGTGGCCCTGTACCGGAAGTATCGACCCGCGACCTTCGCCGAGGTGGTGGGGCAGGAGCATGTCACCGCCCCCCTCAGCACGGCTCTCGACACCGGCCGTATCAACCACGCATACCTGTTCTCGGGTCCGCGCGGCTGTGGCAAGACGTCGTCGGCGCGCATTCTCGCCCGGTCGCTGAACTGTGAACAGGGCCTACCTCGACACCGTGCGGGGAGTGTCGGTCGTGCGAGTCGCTCGGGCCCGGCGGGGGAGGCAACCTCGACGTCACCGAACTCGACGCGGCCAGCCACGGCGGCGTCGACGACACCCGAGAGCTACGCGACCGGGCATTCTACGCACCGGCCGAGTCGCGGTACCGGATCTTCATCATCGACGAGGCCACATGGTCACGACGCAGGGATTCAATGCCCTGCTCAAGATCGTGGAGGAGCCACCGGAGCATTTGATCTTCGTGTTCGCGACAACCGAACCGGAGAAGGTGCTCCCCACCATCCGGTCGCGAACGCACCACTACCCGTTCCGGCTGCTCGCTCCCACCACGATGCGGGGCCTCCTCGAGAAGATCTGCGTCCAGGAGAACGTGCCGGTCGAAGACACGGTGTACCCGCTGGTCATCCGGGCCGGCGGTGGTTCGCCCCGAGACTCGCTGTCCGTCATGGACCAACTCCTCGCAGGAGCGGGCCCCGAGGGCGTCACCTACCCGCGCGCACTGTCGCTGCTCGGAGTCACCGATGTCGCGCTGATCGACGAAGCCGTCGACGCATTGGCAGCCGGCGACGGTGCAGCACTGTTCGGCACCGTCGAGAAGGTCATGGACGCCGGGCACGATCCGCGGCGCTTCGCGATCGACCTCCTCGAACGTCTCCGCGACCTCATCCTCATGCGTAACGTCCCGGACGCGCGGAACGCGGACTCGTCGATGCACCCGGTGATGTGCTCGAGCGCATGCGTGATGAAGCGTCGAGGCTCGGGCCGGCCACGCTCACGCGCTACGCCGAGATCATCCATGCCGGGCTCGGCGAGATGCGCGGCGCGACGGCACCCCGCCTGTTGCTCGAGGTGATGTGCGCTCGTATGTTGCTTCCCTCGGCATCCGACGCGGAGTCCGCGGTACTGCAACGGCTGGAGCGGCTCGAGCAAGGGTTCGTCCGGCCCCGCCGTGAACGGTGCAGCGGTGGCATCGGTGAGTTCCGTTGCGGCTCCGCCTCCGCCGGTGTCGGAGCCTGCCGCCGCCCCGATCGAGTCCGACGAGCCGGCAGCGCGATTCCAACGTCCCTCTCAGCGGCGTGCTGCAGATCCGGCGCCGAGCGAGACAGCGGCCCCGCCG
>BBEG01000137.1 GCA_001312645.1 Rhodococcus sp. JCM 9791 | reverse complement strand
CGGGGCGTGGGTTGCAACGTCGAGACCCTGGTTCGCGAGCGCGCGCAGCGCGGCGATCTGGGTGAGGAAGACGCCGGGCTTGGACACCGCAGCGGACGTGAGGGTCGCCTCGGACGGACCGGCCGCGGGGGTTTCTCCTCGTCGTCCACGAGCTCCTGCTCGAGGATCCATGCGATGGGGTCGAACCCGGCCGGGCGCACGACCATGAGGTCGCCGGCAACAGGTGCGAGGTGGGTGGCCGCGGTGTTGACCAGCTCGGTCAGGACCGGCTCGAGGCCATTGTCGCGGCTGAGTTCTTCGAGGGAGCTGAGCCAGGGTGCACCCTGACCGCCGAAGGCGAGCGCGTAGGGCTCACCCGCGAGAAGCTTGTCGACCAGTGCACCGTTCGGGGCGGTTGCCGCCCGCTGGCCGGTGCGTCGTGATGCCTTCGAGTTCCGTCCGTTGTCGCCTGGTGTGGTCTCGTCGATCGTCACGCGTGTGGTTCCTCTCCTGAACACCCCTGCGTGGAGGCATTTCGTGTTGCAGCGCTGCCCGCGCCGGTGTGTTGCATGGACTGTGTGCTCTTACGGGCACGCCAAGGTTCGCACAAAATCATGAGGAGTTCCTCATGTTTTGTTTCGGCCAGTTTGCAGCACGACGCACCTACCAGTGACTTCACTCACACCAACACGAGAAGTGACCGACGGGTAACCCGAATTCACGCAGGCCGCACGGATGCGTGGACGTCCACGAACCCGAGGAACCCTCACGTTTTTTTGTGACCAAATTGTTACCTATTGACCGCGGGGCACAGTCGTGCGTCACCGCTGCCGGAACTTGTCGGACCGTTCCGATAATTTCCCCTTGCTCGAACATTCATTCGACAAGGGGGCGGTATGAGCAGGGCGGTCAAGTACACGAAGGAAATGCTCGAAGAGGCCGTGCGGCAATGCACCAACTTTGCAGAGGTGATCAGGTACTTCGGACTCAAACCGAACGGTGGCCATCACACTCACCTGAGTCGCAGGATCAGGGCACTCGACATCGATACGTCGCACTTCACCGGTCGACCACGTGTTCTCGGCGGATCTGCCGTCCGGCGCCACTGGACGACCATCCTCACCGAGCGCCCTGTCGGCTCATCTCGCGTCAAACCCCACCTATTGCGCAGGGCCTTGATCGAGGCAGGCCGTGACCATCTGTGCGGCGGTTGCGGCATCGATCCCATCTGGAATGGAGGCGACCTGGTCTTCCATGTCGACCACATCGACGGAAACCCGAACGACTCCCGACCTGAGAACGTGCGATTCCTGTGCCCCAACTGTCACAGCCAGACGCCGACCTGGGCCGGAAGCGACGCTTCAGCTTCAACTCGGATCCGTCAGAGTCATGACGTATTGTGTCCGTGACGCGCGAGTGGCGTAATCGGCAGCCGCGCAGCGCTTAGGACGCTGTGCCTTACGGGCGTGGGGGTTCGAGTCCCCCTCGCGCACCACGGGTACTTCACGTACCAACTCGAACGAGTGAACCCCGTCCCGGGTCTTCCTGGACGGGGTTCACTCGTTCTCTCACCTCACCGGGTTGCTCCACCCATCCGGTTCCCCGCTTCACCCTCGACGGGTGAAGCGCGCATCCGACCGAAGTGGCACGCTTGGAACGGCTCTCTTGCGGGGCGCAAGCAGAGCACTCCGGGGCCGCATGCAGAGGCAGGTCCTGTCATGGCAGGCTCCGACGACTCCTCCCAGAACACACCGCTGAGTGCGGACGAACGAGACGAACTCGAACGCCTCCGCGTCGAAGTCATCGAACTGCGTGGTCAACGTCCGGCAGCGCCGACCACCGCCGAGACCCGTCCACGCCGACACACCCTCCGCTGGACCGCCGTCGCTGTGCTGGTGGTGCTCGTGGGTCTGCTCGCTATCAGCTCGGTGGTCGCCCGTTTCGCGCGCAGCGAGATCCTCGACACCGACCGCTACGTGACCATGGTGACGCCGCTCGCCTCGGATCCGGCGATCCAGGAAGCGATCACGAACCGGGTGACCGAGGAAATCTTCGCGCAGGTCGACGTCGAGGGGCTCACCACGGATGCCTTGACGGCGCTGACCGAAGACAGGCCGCGGCTGGAACCGGTAGTGGGGTTGGCGCCTGTCATCGCCGGCCAGGCAGAGAACTTCGTGCACGACACCGTCGGCAGCCTGGTTGCGTCGGACCAGTTCGAGACCCTGTGGATCCAGGCGAACCGCACCGCACACGACAGGCTCGCCGCGGTGTTGACCGGCGACACGCAGGTCGCTGCCATCGAGATCGACGACAGCGGAACCGTGAGCCTCAACCTCGCCCCGATCATCGAGAGGGCAAAGGGACTCCTGGTCGATCGAGGGTTCGCGTTCGCCGACAAGATCCCGGAGATCGACAAACAGTTCGTGCTGTTCGAGTCCCCTGAACTCGTCAAGGCGCAGAACGCTGTCAACGCTCTCGACAAAGCGTCAGGAATCCTTCCGTGGCTGACTCTGCTCGCGGCCGCAGCGCGATCTGGGCGGCCCCCCGGGGTTCCCGGCTTCGGGCACTGTCCGCCGTGGGTGCAAGCTTCGTCGTTGCCATGGTGGTACTCGCGCTCGCACTCCTCATCGGGCGGTCGTTGTATCTCGACAATCTGCCATCGGAGATCCGTTCACCGGCCGCGGCGGCCGCACTGTTCGACGCCGTAGCCACGCCACTGCGCTCCACGCTGCGAGCGGTCTTCGTCGTGGGTCTCGTCGTGGCGGTCGGCGCCTACCTGGTGGGTGGTTCGTCGTCGGCGATGGCGGTACGTCGCGGGTTCGGTTACGGGATGAACAAGCTGAGGAACCCGGACAGCACCCGCACTCCGGGCACCGTCGAGGTGTGGTTGGCGCACGCCCGCGTTCCTGTCCGGGCGGCGATCATCGCCGTGGCCGTGTTGGTGATCGTGTTCTGGAATTACCCGACGGGTGCGGTCGTCGGATGGACCGTGGTGATCGCCGTGCTCGCACTGTTCCTGCTCGAAATCGTTGTCCGGCCTGTCGAAGCACGCACAGGGCAGCAGCCCGCAGACTCCGCATGATCATCACGAATTTCGTTGTCGCACACACACTTCATTCGAAGAAGGGACACATCTCGTCATGGCGAAGAAGCGTGAAGTCCTCCCGATTCCCGATCGGCAACACCTCGGACTGGTCACATACGACGCGAAGGACCCGGACACCGCCTTCCCCCCGATCGAGCCCCTGCTTCCCCCGGAGCGCGCCGAATATCCTGGTGGTCCTGCTCGACGACGTGGGCTTCGGGGCCAGTAGTGCCTTCGGCGGTCCGGTGCACAACCCGACGGCGGAACGGCTGCAGCGCGACGGCCTCACGTACAACCGGTTCCATACCACCGCGTTGTGCGCACCGACCGCGCCGCACTGCTCAGCGGCCGCAACCATCATTCGGTGGGGATGGGCATGATCACCGAGACGGCAACCTCGGCGCCCGGATCGTCGGGGCTACGGCCGAACACCAAGGCCGCTCTCCCGATGACGTTGAAGCTCAACGGCTATTCGACCGCCCAGTTCGGCAAGTGCCACGAAGTTCCGCCGTGGCAGACATCTCCTGTCGGTCCGTTCGATGCCTGGCCGACCGGCGGCGGCGGATTCGAGCATTTCTACGGCTTCATCGGCGGCGAGAACAATCAGTACTATCCCGCCCTGTACGACGGGGTCGTCCCCGTGGAAGCGGACAAGAGTCCCGAAGAGGCTACCACCTCACCGAAGACCTCGCAGACCACGCCATCGACTGGATCCGCACCCAGAAGTCACTCGCCCCGAACAAGCCGTTCTTCGTCTATTTCGCGCCGGGCGCGACCCACGCTCCGCACCATGTTCCTACCGAGTGGGCCGACAAGTACGCCGGCCGGTTCGCCGACGGCTGGGATGCGCAACGCGAATCGATTCTCGAACAGCAGAAGCAGCGCGGTGTCGTACCGCCGGACACGGAACTGACTGCGCGACCGGACGCGATCCCGGCGTGGGACGAGATGGACGAGGCACTCAGACCGGTCCTCGAACGCCAGATGGAGGTCTACGCCGGCTTCCTGGAGCACACCGATTTCCACGTCGGTCGCGTGGTCGACGCGATCGAGGCGCTCGGCGCTCTCGACAACACCCTCGTCTACTACATCATCGGCGACAACGGCGCCTCCGCCGAAGGAACCGTCAACGGGGCGTTCAATGAGATGGCGAACTTCAACGGCCTCGCAGCAATCGAGACACCGGAATTCATGGCTGCGATGAAGGAGAAACTCGGCACACCCGAGGCCTACAACCACTATTCGGTCGGGTGGGCGTGGGCGATGTGCTCGCCCTTCCAGTGGACCAAGCAGGTCGCGTCGCATTGGGGCGGTACCCGCAACGGCACGATCGTGCATTGGCCTGCGCGAATACGTTGCAAGGGCGAGATCCGGTCGCAGTTCACCCACGTCATCGATGTGGCAGCGACCGTGCTCGAGGCAGCCGGATTGCCGGAGCCGACTTTCGTCAACGGCGTGCAACAGTCACCGTTCGAAGGTCCGAGCATGATGTACACGTTCGACGACCCCGACGCGCCGGAGCGGCACGACCTGCAGTATTTCGAGATGGCAGGCAATCGGGGGATCTACTACAAGGGCTGGAGTGCGGTCACCCAGCACAGCACACCGTGGCTGCCGAACGAAGAACTTCCCGCCCTCGACGACGACGTCTGGGAACTCTACGACGGCACCACCGACTGGTCGCAGGCCCATGATCTCGCAGCCGAGAAACCCGAACTGCTGGCGTCGCTGCAACGCCTCTGGTTGATCGAGGCCGTGAAATACAACGTGCTCCCCATCGACGACCGCAGATTCGAACGACTCAACCCCACCATTGCGGGCAGGCCCCAGTTGGTCACCGGCACCAAGCAGGTGCTCTTCCCCGGGATGAAACGGCTGAGCGAACACAGCGTCATCGACATCAAGAACCGGTCGTTCTCCGTGACCGCGGCACTCGAGACACCGAAGAACGACCCGACCGACGGTGTGGTGATCGCGCAGGGTGGTCGCTTCGGCGGCTGGGCGCTCTACGTCCGGGAGAACTGCGTGAAGTTCGTCTACAACCTGCTCGGCATGAGCGAATTCGTCATCGGCGCCACCGAAGACCTTCCCTCGGGGACGCACCAGATCCGCGCCCGCTTCGATTACGACGGGGGTGGCCTTGCGAAGGGCGGAGACGTCACGCTCTACATCGATGGCCGCAGTGTCGGTACAGGCCGTGTCGACGGGACCCAACCGATGGTCTTCTCCGCGGACGAGACGACGGACATCGGCGACGATTTCGGCATGCCTGTCAGCGACGATTACGCGGGCCGGAGCAAGTTCAACGGACGCATCGACGTCGTGCAGATCGACGTCGGGGACGATGACCACTCGCACCTCATCGACCCCGCAGAAGTCGCCCGGGTCGCGACCTCACGGCAGTAGAGAGTTCGCCCTCGGACAGACGACGCACTGCCACCCTGCCATACCACGTGACCTCGAACACTGCGCCGGATCGGTCTTGGCAGGTCGGTGCGGCGCTCAGGTACCGTCGAGGACGTGTCCGAATACCGTCCCCCGCGCCGTGTGGCTCTGATCGTGTTGGTGATCGTCGCCGCGGGCGGGTGCCTTGCCCTCGGCTATTGGCAATGGACCCGCTTCGAAGCGGTCGGCGGTAACGGACAGAATCTCGGCTACGCGTTCCAGTGGCCGGCCTTCGCGTTCTTCTGCATCTACGCGTACCGGCGATTCGTCAAGCTCGAGGCAGAGGAGACTCTTGCCGACGCCTCGGACGGCTCCAGAGCATCGAAGCCCGCGGAGCCCACAGAGGTCCCGGCGGATCTTCTGCCGAGCCGCCCGAAGGTCGCGATCGACGAGTCCGACACCGCGAGCGATCTCGAGGCGAAGCAGGTCCAGGAGTACAACGAATACCTCGCGCAACTCGCGCGCGGGTCCGATAGGAGCGGTCAGTGAGCACCACCCCCGAGGCATCCGATCAGGCAGCCGCGACTCCCCACAACGTCAGCGATGCAGATCGCAAGAAGATCGGCTCTGCGCTGCTGCGGTACCGCGTCCTCGCGTATGCCACCGGTGTCTGGCTGCTCGTCCTCACCGCCGAGATGATCGCGAAGTACATCATCGGCATCGAGAACGTGCCGTCGTGGATCGCGATCGTGCACGGCTGGGTGTACGCGGTCTACCTCGTACTCACCTTCGACCTGTCGATCAAGGTGCGCTGGCCGGTCTCGCGCACGATCGGCACCTTGCTCGCAGGCACCATCCCGTTCCTGTCGTTCTACGTCGAGCACCAGCGCACCAAGCAGGTCAAGGCCGACTTCGGAGTCTGATCTCCCTGGGCCGCCGCGCGGCTCAGCGGGTGGGCAGCCGCACTACCTGCACGAAGAATTCGTCGATCTGCTTGACGGCCCGAATGAATTGATCCAGGTCGACGGGCTTCGTGACGTACGCGTTGGCATGTAGCCGGTAGCTTCGCAGAATGTCTTCCTCCGCGGACGATGTCGTGAGCACGACCACCGGGATGTGTGAAAGCTCCGGATCGGATTTGATCTTCTCCAGCACCTGGCGTCCGTCGTATTTCGGCAGGTTCAGATCGAGCAGGATCAGGTCCGGTCGCGGCGAATCGGTGTGATCACCACGCTGGTACAGGAAGTCGAGTGCTTGCTCACCGTCGCGGACGACGTGCAGGGTGTTCCTGATCTTGTTGTCTTCGAATGCTTCCCGCGTCATCAACTCATCGCCGGGGTCGTCTTCGACCAGAAGTACGTCGATCGGTTTTCCGGTCGCGGTCATACCTGGGCTCCTTCTGAAGCGTCATCGATCGTGGGTTCGGGTTCCGCGACACGGGAATTGTGAAACAGAAGCGGCAACCGTCCGTGTACTCGTGGTCGATCCAGATCTCGCCGCCGTGGTATTCGACGATCTTGCGGCACAGGGCGAGCCCGATACCGGTGCCGCTGTACGCCTCCCGGACGTGGAGGCGCTGGAAGATCACGAAGACCTTCTCGGCGAATTCTTCGGCGATACCGATGCCATTGTCGCTGACGCTGATCTGCCACTTCGTGTCGGCATCCTCACCGAACTGCTGATACTCGATCCGCACGACAGGCGTCCGGTTCGGCTTCCGGAATTTGATGGCGTTACCCACCAGGTTCTGCCACAGCATGGTCATCAACGTGGGGTCGCCGGTGATCTCCGGCAACCTCTCGGGTCGCTCGATCCGCGCGCCGGTTTCGTCGATGGATTCGGAGAGGTTGGCAAGTGCCGAGTCGAGCGATCGGTCGAGTTCGACGGCGACGTGTGTGTCACCTACCCGGCCGACGCGGGAGAACGTGAGCAGATCGTTGATGAGGACCTGCATTCGTTTGGCACCGTCCACCGCGAATTCGATGTACTGGTGTCCCCTGTCGTCGAGCTTGTCGCCGTACCGCTTCTCGAGCAGCTGACAGAACGAGGCGACCTTGCGGAGTGGCTCCTGGAGGTCGTGCGACGCGACGTACGCGAACTGCTCGAGTTCGGCGTTGGAACGGCGCAGTTCCTCGGCCTGCGCTTCCAGCTGATCCCGGTGCATCTTGGAGACTTCGAGTTCATGAGCGAGGCGTGCACGCATTCCGTCGACATCGATTGCGAGGGCACGGATATCACTGGGTCCGTCTACGTTGATGCGTTGGCGAAAGTTGCCTCCGGCGACCTTGCGCGTCTCCTCTCTCAGCCGGGTCAGCGGCCGGACGATGAGGCGCAGGATGAGGTAAGCCGCACCCACGCCACTCAGAAGGAAGACCACGATCATCGTCGCGAACAGGCGATCTCTTGTGACACGGGCGTCGTCGAGTGCAGCAACCGCATCATCCCGCGCTTCCGTGAGGTCGACTCGCTGGATCTCGAACAGATCTCGCAGCCGGTCGAACGCCACCCCGCCTGCTTCGACAACGGCAACATCGACGGGGCGTGGCTCCCCCGGTACGACGACGTCCACCAGTGGAAGTGTGTACACCCTGCGCCATTCGTTCGCCGCGTCGTCGATCGCATCGAGATCGGCGAGTAGCTGTTCCCGGACGCGGGCACTGCTTCCTGCTGCGCGATCAGTGCCCGGAGCGCATCAGATGCGCGAGTCTCTTCCTTGCGGCCTGCTTCATAGGGCTCCAACAGGGACGGATCGGCTGCAATGATGTATCCGCGTGCGCCGGTCTCCTGGTTCAGGAGCGCGCCCTGCAGGCGCTGCGCCTCGATCTCTGCGGGCTGGATCACGTCCCGCAGGTAGTTCGATACTTCCGCGGTGCGACCCAGCGAGCGGGCGCCGACGATGCTCGCGACAATCACCCACGCAATCATCAAACCCAGGACCAGGACCACCCACCCTCGCACCGTGAGTCGCGACCAGACTGGGGGCCGATCTCGCTTGGGCAGTTCGGCGGAACCTCGATTCGTCATTCGTTCGAGTCCCTTTTCCATCGCACATGCACCACCGCGACGTCGTCGGACAGACCGCCGTGGGCCTCGGCGAGTTCCTCGGCATCACGTATGAGCGCATCGGCGAACTCGTCGGATCCGAGGCGCCCGCCGTTGCGCGCGAGTTCCAGAAGGCCCGACTCCCCCAGGCGTTCGTGGCCACCGCCGGTATGCCCTTCGAACAACCCGTCCGTGAAGAGCACGACAGCACCTTCCGGCGGTAGGCCGAAGGTGTGGATGGGCCAGTTGGCGGCACCCGGGATCAGCCCGAGTGCGGGGCCGCCGGGTGCTTCGACCCACTCGACCGCGTGCCCGGTACGCAGGAGCAATCCGGGGTGCCCGCGCGCATCACCGACACGGCGACCCGGTCTGGCGCCATGACCATGGTCGTCACAGTGGCGAAGACGCGATCCGCCGCTCGTTCCGCGAGAAGGATCTCCTCGAGCTTCTGCATCTGGAGTTCGCCGACGATGCCGGCCAGGACGAGTGTGCGCCAGGCGATGCGCAGTGCGACACCGACGGCAGCCTCGTCGGGGCCGTGTCCGGAGACGTCCCCGATGAGTGCGTGTACCGCACCGTCTGCGGTCTGGACCACGTCGTAGAAATCTCCGCCGAGCAGCGCCGCCGCTCGGCCCGGCCGATACCGCGCAACGACTTCGACGTCGTTCGTGCTCACGAGTGGCGACGGCAACAGTCCTCGTTCGAGTCGCGCATTCTCTTGGGCGTGGAGTTCGCTCGCCTGTAGCGCCGCAGCGTGTTGTTCTGCTTGTTTACGTTGGATCGCGTAGCGCACAGCACGACCGAACAGCTCGGGTTCGACCCGGCCTTTGACGAGATAGTCCTGGGCACCGACGGCAACTGCGGCCAGTCCGGTCTGCTCCTCCGCGAGGCCGGTGAGCACGACGATCGGTACGTTCTCGGCGTATTCCTGTACCCGCGCGACAGCTTCCAGACCGTGCGCATCGGGCAGATGGAGGTCGAGCAGCAGACAGTCGGGATCCGTCGTGGTCAGCGCGTCGCGGGCCTCCGCGAGCGATTGCACCCACACGACCTTCATATCGGGGGCGCTGTCGGCGACGAGTTCTTCGACGAGCAGGGCGTCGCCGGCATCGTCCTCGATCAGCAACAGCAACGGCGCATGCGCCACTTCCCCTGGTCGATGCGCATCCACGGCGGTCGTCCCTCCCTGATCACGGCGGCCCCCGGGAAATCGGCATTTCATGCCGACACCCTCGCGGAACAATACCCACAGGTGTGTTCTGCTGCGCACTCCACGACATCGCGGCCGGGCGCGCTCGCATCATCCGAGGTGTTCTTGCATGATGGGCATTGTGAATGAGCGATCAACGGAGCACCCCCATATGGGCATGTCTACGACACAGTCCGGGTCCATCACGGTGTTGTCTGTGAGCGGGGACGTGGATCTGTCCAGTGCACCGATGCTGGAAGAGCAGGCTCTCGGCCTGCTCACCGACAACCCGTCCGGCTTGATTGTCGATCTCACCGACGTGAATTTCCTCGCGTCGATGGGTATGGCCTTACTGGTCGATTTGTCGAAGCGCACGGCAGGCAGTGTCGAATTCGCAGTGGTGGCGAACGGAAATGCCACCGCACGACCACTCGAGCTACTCGGCCTGGGAGACGTCCTTGCGATCCATCCGGAACTCGACGATGCTCTTTCGGCGTTGAGCGGCGATCCGGCAGCACCGCCGGAATAACGCTGTCCGCCTCGACGAACAGAGGGAGCCATGCCGACTCATATATCAGGGTCCGCGTCGTTCGCGTCCGGTGGAATCTTCTTCCACGGGGTGCGTGCGGATCCGTCCGATATCGCCGATATACGCCGCTCCATGCAGCAGTGGCTGGGCAATCTGCATCTCGGACCCGAACACGAGCAGGACGTGGTGCTGGCAAGCTACGAGGCCCTGGCGAACGCCGTCGAACATGCCTACGCCGCGAACGATCCCCAGGCCACGGTGGATCTCGAGGCCGTCTACAGGCCATCCGACCGCCACCTCGAGGTGACGGTCGCGGATCACGGCAGGTGGCGCGATGTCATGGATCGGACCGGGTACGGATCTCGCGGACACGGTCTCAGCCTGATGCGCAGCCTCTCGACGGAGATGGTGGTGACGCCGGGCATGGACGGAACTCATGTGGCCATGCGCTGGTCGCTCTGATCAGACCTCGAGCTTGCCGACGTCGGCGCGATCGCCGCCGAACTTCAGCTTCAGTTCTCGGCGCGCGGCCCGGTCGCCGAGGTATTCGAGGAAGCGTCGTCCCTCTGCTGTTCGCTTGATCAGCTTCGATTTGACGATGTTCGTCACCACGACGGGTGCCACCGCCACCGGCGGGACCGCGGGCAGCCCGAGATCCTTCAGGCCCTTCGTGCCGAGGAAGTACCGCAGCATGCTGAGCAGGCGCAATCGTTCGTACCGCCCGATCAGACCCGAGAGCTTTCCGTAGTCGAGGGTCCGCTGGCCGTCGACGAGTGCCCGCGAGAGGGCAGCACCCGCGGGTGTGACGTCGTCCTGTACCAGCACCACGTGATAGTTGAAACGGTGTTGCTCGCGTTCCGTGTCGAACAGGAAGTCGTCGTCGACGCCCATGAGCCATCCGACGTACTTCCACATGTGCATGATCGCGAGGGATTCTTCGCGGGTCACGAAGTAGCCGAGGGCGCGTGCACCGATCAGTAGCGTGCCGTTGAACAACCCGAGCGTTCCGGCCTGATCGGTCTGGTTGATGGGCAGGCCCCAGTGCGCGACGTCCCAGCGGCCGTTCGTCTCGAACTGATGGTTGACGAGGGCGTGCATGGCACGCACGTGCACGGTGAGCTTGAATCCGTCGCCGTCACGGCGCATGGCGCCCGGCTCCCCCACCGCTGTTCCCCACTTCTGGGTTTCACCGAGGCGGCGCATCGCGGTGGCTCCGGTCAGGCCCCCGGTTTCGACCAGGAGATCGGGTGGACCGCCGAATCGGTAGCCGCCGATGAGCGCGAGCTGCAGCAGCACGTCGTTGCGAGTGCGTCCCATCCGGCGGAATGCGCGTGCGCCCTTCTCGAGGAGATCCCAGTCCACCCAGTCCGGGACCTGTTCCACGTGGGCGAAGAATGTGCGGAGCGCCTCGGGGGCGTCCGGAAGGGTGTCGACCCCGTGCTCGAGCGCCTGATGGAACTGCCGCATGGTGACGCGCTCGGGGTCGTCGCGGTCGAGGCGCATGGCCCGCACGAGGGCGGCACCCACTTCGTCGCGGGCATACATGCGCCGACCGATCCGATCGAGCAGGTCATTGTCGACCTCACGGACCTTCCCGAAGTACACCAGAGGCTTGCCGATGGCTTCGTTGCGAGGCCGGTTGCTCGTAGCGGCTCGGGTACGGGGATGCGTCGAGGTCCCGGCCCAGCTCCTGTGTAGTCATGTGGCTATGCTCACACGAGTGATTACTCGCGTTCAATTCGCATTTCGGCACCCACGATGACCTCGCCGGAACGACGTCGGACCCGACGCGCACCACAGCAGGATCGCTCGCGTGCGATGGTCGAACGCATCGTCGACGCAGGCCGCGCTGTCCTGCTCGAACGCGGCTATGACGGGGCGTCCACCAACCGGATCGCAGAGAAGGCACACATCAGCCCCGGGTCGTTGTATCAATACTTCCCGAACAAGGACGCGATCGTCGCCGAGGTCGTCGACAGGTGGACCTCGGAGTTGCACACTCGCATTTCACGCGTGTTCACCACAGCCCTCGAAGGACCCGCGGAAGAGTTGTCGGTGCGCGGCACGTTGCTCGAACTATTGGACGCGCTCGGTGAGAATCCGCGGCTGCTCCGCGTCCTGATAGAAGAACTGCCCAAGACCCCGGACAGTCGTCTCTCCGATTTCGAGAAGCGCATCGACGCGCTTCTCGGCATGTGGTTGCGGTTCCACCTCACTGATCGTGGTGGACGCCGGTCGACGCGATCGCGTGGATGCTCGTGCGGACGTCGAGAACGTCGCGATATCGTACGTTCTCGACCAGCCGGACATCACACGGGAGCAGGTGGCCGACGAGCTCACCTCGATGGTCACGGCGTATCTGCGTGAGATGACGTCCCTCGGGTAGCTGGTCGTCGTCGAACTCACGCAACCGGGAAGCAAGAAGGCAGACACCCTGCGTCTGCGGCGTGTGTCTGCCTTCTGCGTTTGCGTACTGTGCCGCCCTCGGGTCAGCTCCCCGCGTATGCAGCGAGCGCAGACACCAGCTGAGCGAGTGCGCGACCACGGTGCGACGCGGCGTCCTTCTCGTCGGCGCTGAGCTCGGCGGCGGTGCGGCCGTCCCCTTCGGGCACGAAAACGGGGTCGTAACCGAATCCGTTCTCGCCCCGAGGAGCACGGGCGATCGCGCCACGCCACTCGCCTCGCACCACGGTGACGGCGACAGTGTCGCCGTCGGGGACCGCAAATGCACAGGCGGACACGAAGGCAGCGCCGCGACGTTCATCGGGCACATCACTCATCTGCGCGAGCACGAGCGCGGTGTTCGCCGCATCGTCTCCATGGGTGCCACTCCATCGCGCCGACAGCACACCGGGCATTCCCCGAAGTGCGTCGATCTCGAGGCCGGAGTCGTCCGCGATACAGGCCATCCCGGTCGCGAGAGCCCCGTCGCGTGCCTTCGCGGCGGCATTGTCCTCGAACGTCGCACCGGTTTCGGGTGCTTCGGGATACGGCGGGACGGCGTCGAGGCCGACCAGTTCGATTCCGCCGATGTCCGCCGCGTCGAGGACTCGCTGCAACTCCCGGAGTTTCTTCGCATTCCGGCTTGCGACGAGTACTCGTGTGGCCACGTCAGGCACCGAACTTCTTCTTCGCCGGCTCGGCCACGACGGGTACCGGCAGGACACCGGGGTACGGCTGTTCGAGGACCTCACGTTGGATGCGGCACAGGTCCTCGATCCCGGCAAGCGCCGAGTCGAGCAGTTTGTCGAGCGTCGTGCGTGGGAACGTGGCGCCTTCGCCGGTGCCTGGATCTCGACGAGGGTGCCGGTGTCGGTGGCGATGACGTTCATGTCGACCTCGGCGCGCGAATCCTCCTCGTACGGGAGGTCCAGCCGGACCCGGCCGTCGACGACACCGACGCTGATCGCAGCGATCTGGCACGAGAGCGGCTGCG
>BBEG01000136.1 GCA_001312645.1 Rhodococcus sp. JCM 9791 | reverse complement strand
CGCGCGACGGATCAGGGTCTCGGACTCGGGGCCGCCCGTCACGGCGACGACCACGCGTTCGCGGGTTTCCCACGTGTCGGTGATGGCGTGCTCGCCGCGATACTTCGCGAGTGCCACATCGACCTGGTCGGCGAGCCACAGCAACGCGATCTCACGTAACGCCGTCAGGTTCCCTTCACGGAAATAGCTGCGCAGTGCAGCGTCGACCTTGTCCTGCGCGTAGACGTTGCCGTGCGCGAGCCGCCGTAGAAGCGCCTGCGGGGTGATATCGACGAGCTCGATCTGTTCGGCGCGGCGCACCACCGTGTCCGGGACGGTTTCGCGTTGCACGACGCCGGTGATCTGCTCGACGACGTCGTTGAGCGATTCGAGGTGCTGGATGTTGACGGTGGACAGGACGTCGATACCTGCGTCGAGCAGTTCCTCGACGTCCTGCCAGCGTTTCTCGTTCCTGCTGCCGGGCACGTTCGTGTGTGCGAGCTCGTCCACCAACGCCACCGCAGGCCTGCGAGCGAGCACCGCGTCGAGATCGAGTTCGTCCAACTCGACTCCCCGATATCTCCACCGCCGTGGTGGAACGACCTCGAGGCCCGTGACCTGCTCCTCGGTGCGGATGCGACCGTGGGTGTCGACGATCGCGACCACGACATCGCCACCACGTGCGATGCGGCGATGCGCTTCCCCGAGCATTGCGTAGGTCTTGCCTGCGCCCGGCGCTGCACCGAGGTAGATCCTCAGGCGCCCGCGCCGGGGCGGTGGGTCAGGAATGTCGCTCATTGCACACTCATGAGCCGGTGCTACAGCCGGGCGCGTCGAACCCAGCGCTACGTTCAGTTCGGGCACGTTCACTCTCTCCATACCGAGGAATCCGAGCTGCCGGCCGTCTGTGTGCGCGGCGACGAGTTCGCGGACGCGGTCGGTGCTCAGGCCGGTCACCCGCGCCACCCGTGGAATCTGCATCGCGGCGTACTCGGGGGAGATGTGCGGGTCCACGCCGGACCCTGATCCTGTGACCGCATCGACCGGTACCTCCTCTGCAGCCACATTCTCGCGGGCAGCGATCGCGGCGCGCCGCTGCTCGACGAACTCTGCCAGGGTATCGCTGCTCGGACCCTGGTTCGAGGGGAGTGAGGCCGCGGGATCACCCGGTGTGAAGGGACCCGCGTCGGCGATCGATCCCACGACCCTCAGGTGGAAGAACGGGTCGGGATCGCCGGGCGTGACCTGCGGATCCACACCGATCAACGTGCTGCCGACCACACACCCGTTCGCGTCGGTCAGACGTGCTCCCTCGGCGCTCGCGGTCCCGATGCGGCTCACCGCCCACACCGCTGCCGGGTACACGCCTCCGACGATGACGGTGAGCAGCAGCAACACGACCGCCCCCACGCGGAGCTGTCTCAGAAAATTCGTGGTGTGCATGCCTTATCCCATTCCCGGTACGAGTCGGACCACGAGGTCGATGAGCCAGATCCCGACGAACGGTGCCGCGACACCGCCGACTCCGTAGAGGAGCAGGTTGCGGCCCAGAAGCGACGACGCGCTCGACGGCCGATATCGGACCCCGCGCAGTGCCAACGGAATCAACGCGACGATCACGAGAGCATTGAAGATCACCGCCGACAGGATCGCAGACTGCGGGGTTGCCAGGCCCATGATGTTCAGCGCCGACAGTTGCGGGTAGATCCCGCTGAACAACGCGGGCAGGATCGCAAAGTACTTGGCCAGGTCGTTGGCGAGGGAGAATGTGGTCAGTGCGCCGCGCGTGATGAGCAGTTGCTTGCCGATCTCGACGATCTCGATCAGCTTGGTGGGGTCGGAATCGAGATCGACCATGTTGCCGGCCTCCTTCGCAGCGGAGGTTCCGGTGTTCATAGCGACACCGACGTCCGCCTGCGCGAGCGCGGGTGCGTCGTTGGTGCCATCGCCGGTCATCGCGACGAGACGGCCACCCTGCTGTTCGGAGCGGATCAGTGCCAGCTTGTCCTCGGGTGTCGCCTCGGCGAGATAGTCGTCCACGCCCGCTTCCGCTGCGATGGCCTTGGCGGTCAGCGGGTTGTCGCCGGTGATCATCACGGTCCGGATTCCCATCACACGCAGCTGTGCGAATCGTTGGGCCATACCGGGTTTGACGATATCGGAAAGTTCCACGACGCCGGCAACCTCGGCCCCCCGTGCGACCACCAGCGGCGTGCCGCCGCGGCCGGCGATGTCCTCGACTGTTGCGGTCACTTCGTCGGGGACAGTGCCTGTTGTTCGCGCACCCAGCGTGCGACGGTGTCGGCGGCGCCCTTGCGGATAGGGACGACAGTTCCGCTGTCGAGTATGTCGAC
Source organism: Rhodococcus sp. JCM 9791 (assembly GCA_001312645.1). Classification (GTDB taxonomy): domain Bacteria; phylum Actinomycetota; class Actinomycetes; order Mycobacteriales; family Mycobacteriaceae; genus Rhodococcus. The sequence goes on along the minus strand of BBEG01000136.1, from coordinate 11,348 downwards.
GCCACTCATCCGGGTCTGCGCCGTGAACGGCACGAATTCGGCGCCGTCCTCAGCGGTCGAACTGTGAGGGTCGAGCCGATATCGGTCGGCACACAGTTCGACGATGCTGCGCCCCTCCGGGGTGCCGTCCGACAGGCTGGACACTCTCGCTGCGCCGGCCAACTCGTGTTCGGTGACCCCGGGTGCGGGGTGCAGAGCGGTCGCGCGCCGATTTCCGTAGGTGATGGTGCCGGTCTTGTCGAGCAGTAGCGTGTCGATGTCGCCGGCTGCTTCGACCGCGCGGCCCGACTTGGCCAGGACGTTCCGCTGCACGAGCCGATCCATCCCGGCGATACCGATCGCGGACAGCAGCGCGCCGATCGTGGTGGGGATCAGGCACACCAGCAGCGCGATCAGCTCTATCGGCCCCTGCTCTACGCCGGCGTACGCGCTCATCGGCCCGACGGCGACCACCGCGAGCAACAGCACGATCGTCAGGGCGGCGAGCAGGATGTTCAACGCGATCTCGTTGGGTGTCTTCTGCCGGACGGCACCTTCGACGAGGGCGATCATGCGATCGACGAAGGTGTGCCCGGGTTCGGCCGTGACCCGGACGACGATGCGATCGGACAACACGGTGGTGCCTGCGGTGACAGCACAACGGTCACCTCCGGATTCGCGGATCACGGGGGCGGATTCGCCGGTGATCGCGGATTCGTCGACTGTCGCGATACCTTCCACCACATCCCCGTCGCCGGGGATGAGCTCTCCGGCTTCGACCACGACGAGGTCGCCGACCCGCAGCTCGGTGCCGTTGACCGACTCCTCGTGATCCGGACTGGTCAGCCGTCGGGCCATGGTGTCCTGCTTGGTCTTTCGCAGAGACTCTGCCTGGGCTTTGCCACGCCCTTCGGCCACCGATTCTGCGAGGTTGGCGAACAGCAGGGTGAACCAGAGCCATACGGCGATCGCCCACGCGAACATGCTCGGGTCGGCGACGGCCGCGACCGTTGCGATCACCGATCCCACCAACACGACGAACATCACGGGATTGCGTGCGACGTGGCGCGGGTCGAGTTTGCGGAATGCACCGGGGACAGCGGAGGCGAGTTGACGGGAGTCGAACACGCCCGCAGTAACGCGGTCGGTGTGTGCCCCGGATGTTCGAGAGTCGGAAGGTCGAGGGTCGGGGGACGTAAGAGGTGTAGTGGACGCGGTCAATGCAATGCCTCCGCGATCGGGCCCAGCGCAAGGGCGGGGAAGAAGGTCAGTGCCGCCACGAGAACGGCTGTGCCGGTGAGAAGTCCGGCGAACGCGACACCCGAGGTGGGTAGTCCCAGCGCCTGCAGGCACACGGTGCGCGGACGCCAGGGACCCGGCGAGTGCGAGGACGAAGACTATCGGTAGGAATCTCCCGAACAACATGCACATCCCGAGGCTGGCCTGGAACCAGTCGTTCGTGACGGTGAGACCGCCGAAGGCGCTGCCGTTGTTGTTCGTCGCAGACGCGTATGCGTAGAGCACTTCGGTGAATCCGTGGATCGCGCCGGGAGTTCCGGGATCTCCCGAGCTGCCCAGAGCGCCGGCCGTCGCCGGCAGGATGACGGCGATGGCAGTGCCGACCAGCACGAGGGCCGGCATCACCAGGATGCTCAGCGCGGCGAGGGTGATCTCCCGCGTGCGTAGTTTCTTGCCGAGGAATTCCGGTGTTCGGCCGACGAGCAGGCCACCGACGAACACCGCCACCATCGCGATGACGAGGATTCCGTACAGTCCGGTTCCGACGCCACCCGGCGCGATCTCGCTGAACAGCATGTTCAGCAGAACCGCGCCCCCGCCGAGCGGCGACATGCTGTCGTGGGCGGAGTTCACCGCACCGGTGCTCGTTCCCGTGGTGGAGACTGCGAACAGCACCGATCCCGGAATGCCGAAGCGCACCTCCTTGCCCTCGAGCATTGCGCCGGCTGCATCGGCAGCGACACCGTGCGTGTGGGATTCGGCCGCGAGAGTCACCGCAAGTACCGCGGTGTAGAGCGTCGCCATCACGGCCAGCACCGTCAGGCCCTGCCGGCGGTGACCGATCATGGTGCCGAAGGTGCGGGTGAATGCGACCGGAATGAGCAGGATTGCGATGACCTCCACAATGTTGCTCACGGGTGTCGGGTTCTCGAACGGGTGCGCCGAGTTCGCAGCGAGCACGCCGCCACCGTTGGTGCCCAGTTCCTTGATCGCCTCCTGTGACGCGACCGGAGCCAACGCTGTGGTCATCGCATGCCCATCCAGTCCCGTTGCGGCGAAACCGCTCCGGTAGGACTGGACCACTCCCTGGCTCAGCAGGATCATCGCGATGACGAACGAGAGGGGGAGCAGGATGCGCAGCGTGCCACGGGTGAGATCCACCCAGAAATTGCCGATCTCCCCGCCCCGGCCGACGCGTACGAGACCGCGGATCAACGCGACGGCGACGCCCATGCCCACCGCGGCGGACACGAAGTTCTGCACCGCGAGTCCGGCCGACTGGGTCAGCGGGCTCATCGTGGTTTCAGGAATGTACGACTGCCAGTTCGTGTTGGTGACGAACGAGATGGCGGTGTTGAACGCGACCGAGGGACTCACACCTTCGAGTCCGTTGTTCAACGGCAACACACCCTGGATGCGTTGCAAGCCGTACAGGAGCAGCATGCTCGCGAGGGAGAATCCCAGCACACTCGCGCCGTATCCGTACCAGGTCTGTTCTGCCGGGAGTCGATACGGCATGCGCGGTAGATCCACGACTCGATTCTCAGGTCGTTCGATCGGAGGTCGGTGTCGGTGGTGTAGACCTTCGCCATGTAGTCGCCGAGAGGGACATATACCGCGGCGAGGACTGCGACGACCAGAGCGATCTGCAGTCCCGCAGCAAGAGCAGGCGTCATCGTGGCCTCAGAACCTCTCCGGATCGAGCAATGCGACCAGGAGATACACCACGATCACCGCTGCGACCACGATGAGGGCAGTGGTCGTCACTCCGGCCCACGTCATCTGCGTTCTCCAGTCCTGTGGAGATCGATGCTGTGGAGGGCACGCAATGTCAGAGCACACATCACGATCCCAGCGATCATCAGCGCCACATAGGCGGCGTCGGCCATCTCGTTTTCCTGTCGTCGACACGGATCGGCGCCGGTCGGCGCCGCATCACACCATCGCGCCGGAGAAGCCCGCTCGGCTTCGATCCATACGAAATCTTGACGCTGCTGTCCGATGTCCTGACGATTTGCTTACGCCACGCCGCCGAGCGATCCGGGTCGGCCTCGAGGTCATCCCTCTGAACCGGAAGAGCGCCCGAAGCGTCGTTCGCCGGTATCCGGCCGTCCTCGTCGCTGTTACCGTGTTTCTTCTCGCACCGCTCGGCGCTGCGACCGCATGCACTCGCGGCTACGCTCGGGCGTGGTAGCTGCCGCAGATGTCACCCACCGCAACGGTGCCCCCACGTACAACCTCCGACGTACCGGGACGTGATCGCATGAGCAACAACGCACGCACCGCCCGAACCGACGACCCGGCACAGATCGTGTCGGCAAACTACGAGGGCCGGAACCTCGAGGTGTCCGGCCCGTACCGGATATATCCGTCCGGATTGTGGTACTTCCGGTCGGACGACTCCGACCCCGCGCCGACGTGGATTCCGTCAGGTCACCTCACCTGAACGGATCGGGTAGCCGCGAGCACCGACGTCGGACACCGAAGTCCGGTGAGTGCCCGAGCGCCGAGGTCACGAGCCGGCGAGCCGGGCCCGTTGCGCCGCAGTCGGCAATCACACGGTGACGACTTCGAGAGCCTGTGTGAGGTCGGCGATGAGATCGTCGGCATCCTCGAGACCGACAGACAGACGGATCATCGAGCCGGTGATTCCGCGTCGTTGCTGCTCCAGAGGAGCTAGATCGTAGTGTGTCGTGGTCACCGGCTGCGTGACCAGGCTTTCGACGCCACCGAGGCTCGGCGCCAACGCGAACAGTCGAGACGGTCGACCACCTGCACCGTCGTCTCGGTATCGCCGGCGATCTCGATCGTCACGATGCCGCCGAAACCTGACATCTGCTTCGCGGCGAGCGCGTGCCCGGGGAAGCTCGGCAGACCCGGGTACAGCACCCGCGCGACCCGAGGGTCGGCTTCCATCGCTTCCGCAACCGCCTGTGCATTCGCGTTGTGCTGCTTGACGCGGACGATCAGTGTGCGCAGGCTCCGCGACAACAACGCTGCCGGCTCCGGTGCGATACACGACCCGAAACTCTTGCGCCACGCTTCAACGGTTCGATCAGCTCGTCCGCGCCGAGCACGAACCCGGCCGTGACATCCGAATGCCCGCCGAGATACTTGGTGGCCGAGTACGAGACGAGGTCGGCGCCGAGTGCGAGTGGCCGCTGGTTGACGGGCGAGGCGAACGTGTTGTCGACCGCCACGAGCGCACCGTGACGGTGCGCGGTCTCGGCGATCGCGGCGACGTCGTAGATGCCGAGTGCGGGGTTCGTGGGGGTTTCGAAGAACACCAGTTTCGGCCCTCCGCGGAGCACCTCGTCCAGACGATCGACTTCGTCGCCGAGCAGGAATGTGGTGGTGATGCCGAGCTGGGACAGTTGCGTGGTGAGCAGTTCCATGGTGCCGCCGTAGGCGTCGCCGACGCACACGATGCCCTCGCGTCCGTACTGAGCGAACAGTGCGGTCTCCGCGGCCATGCCCGAGCAGAAGGCCAATGCGCTCCCTGCGCCTTCGATCGACGTCATCGTCTCCTCCAGCGCGAAGATCGTCGGATTGAGCCCGTAGCGGGTGTAGAGCGCGCCCTTCCGGCGGCCATCGGCGACGTCGAGCAGCGCCGCAGTGTTCTCGAACGCGAAGGTCGTCGTGTTGTAGACCGGCAGGTGCGGCGCGCCGTGGGCATCGGTGATGCTGGTGCCGTGGATGGCCTGGGTCGACTGACCTGCTGATTTCTGCTTCACGCCTGAACTCCGTTCACGAATTGCGTTCGAGGGGACCTCCACGAGTATCGCGTGGGCTGCTGTGCCGAGTGCGCGCCGATGCTCCCTACCGTCAGATCCTCTGACGGACTGCGACAGGTGTCGTAGCGTCGAGGTGACACCGTTTCGGCACGGTGATCGAGGTGCAGCGGTGTCGGACACGCACTCGAGCTGTGCAGCCCAGGAGGCACGATATGAGTCACGACAGTTTCAGCACACGAGACACACTCACCGTCGGGGACACCGACTACCGCATCTATCGCATCGACAGGGTGCCGGGCTCGGACCGACTGCCGTACAGCCTCAAAGTCCTGCTCGAAAATCTGTTGCGCACCGAGGACGGCAGGCTGGTCACCCGCGAGCAGATCGAAGCGGTCGCGGGATGGGATCCGGGGTCTACGCACAACCCCGAAATCCAGTTCTCGCCTGCCCGCGTTCTCATGCAGGATTTCACCGGAGTGCCGTGCGTGGTGGACCTCGTCGCGATGCGCGATGCCATGACAACCCGCGGCGGCGACGCCACCCGGATCAATCCGTTGATTCCCACCGAACTCGTCATCGACCACTCGGTGATCGCCGACGTGTTCGGCACCGAGGATGCATTCCGCATCAATACCGATCTCGAATTCTCACGCAATCGCGAACGCTACGAATTGTTGCGATGGGCGCAGGGCGCATTCGACGACTTCAAGGTCGTCCCTCCCGGTACCGGCATCTGCCACCAGGTCAACCTCGAGTATCTCGGTCGCGTCGTCTTCACCCGCGAGACCGAGGACGGAGAGATGCTGGCCTACCCGGATTCGCTGGTCGGGACCGATTCCCACACCCCGATGATCAACGGCATCGGTGTCGTCGGGTGGGGCGTCGGCGGAATCGAAGCCGAGGCCGCGATGCTCGGCCAGCCCGCCTCGATGCTGATCCCGCAGGTCGTGGGATTCAAGCTCAACGGACAGCTGGGGGAGGGCACCACCGCCACCGACCTGGTTCTCACCGTCGCCGAAATGCTGCGCAAGACCGGCGTGGTGGGAAAATTCGTCGAGTTCTTCGGACCCGGTGTAGCGAATGTGCCGCTTGCCAATCGCGCCACGATCGGCAACATGAGTCCCGAATACGGCTCGACCATCTCGATCTTCCCGATCGACGACATCACCCTCGACTACATGCGTCTCACCGGCCGCTCCGACGATCAGGTTCGTCTGGTCGAGGCGTATGCCAAGGAACAAGGGTTGTGGCACGACCCGCCCGCGAACCCGCGTACAGCCAGGTCGTCGAACTCGACCTGTCGACGGTACGCCCGTCGATCGCCGGCCCCAAACGGCCACAGGACCGCATCCCGGTGGCTCTCGCGCCCCAGGCGGTCGGGGCGCTGCTCGCAGGCGCTGATGTGCCGGGCGTCGTCGCACAAGTGCAGGAGGTGGGCCTCGACGAAGGCTCGATCGAGTCGTTTCCTGCGAGCGATCCCGTCGCGATCTTCGGTAAGGACACCAGCGCACCACCGCGTAACCCCCTGCCCGACGACCTCATCGCAGCCGATCCGCCGTCGAACAAGATTCCCGTGCACATCGGCGACGGACCCGACTTCGAACTCGACCACGGTCACGTCGTGATCGCTGCGATCACGTCCTGTACCAATACGTCGAACCCCTCGGTCATGATCGGTGCCGGTCTGCTCGCCAAGAAGGCAGTGGAGAAGGGCCTGCGCAGCAAACCGTGGGTCAAGACCACCCTCGCGCCCGGATCGAGGATCGTCACCGACTACTACGAACGCGCAGGACTCACGCCATATCTCGAGAAGCTCGGGTTCAATCTCGTGGGATACGGATGCACCACATGCATCGGCAACTCCGGCCCCCTGCCCGACGAAATCGCCTCCGCGGTCGACGAACACGACCTCAACGTGTCGGCCGTGCTGTCGGGCAACCGCAATTTCGAAGGCAGGATCCATCCGCAGACGAAGATGAACTTCCTCGCCTCGCCGCCACTGGTGATCACCTATGCACTCGCGGGGTCGATGCTCGTCGACATCTTCGAGGACGAACTCGGCACCGACACCGACGGAAACCCCGTGTTCCTGCGCGACATCTGGCCGTCCACCGAGGAGATCCAGGCCGTCATCGACGAGTGCGTGCGCTCGGAGATGTTCGAATCCGGCTACGCCGACGTGTATCGCGGCGACGACACATGGCGGAACCTCGATGTCCCCACCGGTGAGGTGTTCGAGTGGAAGGACGACTCGACATATGTGCGGCGCCGCCGTACTTCGACGGGATGCCGGCCGAACCCGAGCCGCTGCGCGACATCGCGGGCGCGCGGGTGCTGGCACTCCTCGGCGACTCTGTCACCACCGACCACATCTCCCCGGCAGGCGCGATCCGTCGTGACAGTCCAGCCGGACGTTATCTTCAGGAGCACGGCGTCGACCCGGCAGACTTCAATTCATACGGGTCGCGGCGCGGCAATCACGAGGTGATGATCCGCGGCACCTTCGCCAACATTCGGCTGCGGAACCAACTCGTCCCCGACGTCGAAGGGGGAGTCACCCGGTACCTTCCCACCGGCGAACAGATGGACATCTACGACGCCGCACAGAAATACGCGGACGACGGCACACCGTTGGTCGTACTGGCCGGGGCGGAGTACGGATCGGGCTCGTCGCGTGACTGGGCGGCGAAGGGCACGCTGCTGCTGGGAGTGCGCGCGGTGATCGCTCAGTCGTACGAACGCATCCACCGGTCCAACCTCATCGGGATGGGGGTGCTGCCATTGCAATTCTCCGATGGAGCCTCGGCGGAGAGCCTCGGCCTGACCGGGGAGGAAGAATTCGAGATCACCGGACTTGCCGACGCCGAAGCGATACCCGAGACCGCGCATGTGCGGGCGGGGGACATCGAATTCGATGCGAAGGTACGCATCGACACCCCCGCAGAGGCGGAGTACTTCCGGCACGGCGGAATCCTGCAGTACGTACTCCGTCAGCTCGCCACATAGCCGTGTGCGCCTCGGCCAGGTGCCGTTCATCCGGAATGGGACGGGCGAGGGCCGACTCGTGATCGACCGTGCGTTGCAACGAGACCGGGTCGCAGTATCCGGGCAGGTCAATCCTCGCGCTGCATATCGGTGATCGCTGCGGCCACCCGCTGGGTGTCGGCGTCCGTCCATCCGTCCGGTGCCGTGACGGACGCCCACCCGTACGGGATGAGATCCTCGTAGTTGTGCCCGTGCCCGACCGGAGGCGAATTGCCGACCATGATGTCGGCCGCGACCTGCCAGAACGTGACGATCGGATACCAGCGCATCGACGGCACCCGATCTGCACCCGGTGGCTCGGCGAGCCAATCGGGTCGCTCGAACAGCAGCCCGGGACCCCACCACACCACCGGGTCCGATGCGTGCTGCAGATACAGCACACGCGGATCGTGCCACGGTGCGTCGGAGGATTCCAGGTCCGGGAGGTTCGAGGCGAACCGCACCTCGAGACCGTCGTGGTGGACGGGCAGGACCTCCGGCGATCCCGGATCGCGCTCGGCGATGAGGCTCCGCCACAGCGAGTTCGAATTGGGCGGACCCACGAACAGTGCACCGTCGACGTCACCGCGCAGATCGACGAGGTCGTCGAACGCTGCCTCGGCAGACTGCGACCCGAGACTCTCGCCGTACACCACCAGTTTCGGACGTCGATCCTCCGGGAGCTGCGCCCATCGCTCGTGCACGCCGTTGATGAGCGCATCACCCGCCGCTTTCGCGGCCGAACCGTCGACCAGGAACGAAATCCAGCTCGGCAGGAACGAATACTGGATCGCGGCGATCGCCGAATCACCGTTGTAGATCATCTCGATCGAATCCGCCGCAACCGGGTTCACCCACCGGTGCCGGTCGTTCCTGACACGACCAGGATCTCCCGGTCCCAGGCCTTGGTCCGGTCCAGTTCGTCGAGGATCGACTGCACCTGCGATTCGGTGGAGGTGTCGGCCTGCAGGCCCGCGTACACGCGGATCGGTTCACGGGCGGGCGCGCCGTTGAGCTCGGTCAACTCGTCGGCCCGGAGGCCACCGTCGGCGAACGTGCGTCCTTGCCTGCCGAGACTGTCCCACGACGATGCCGACGCAGAACTGCCCGAGCGTTCCGGTTCGTGCGGTGGTGCGACGCCCGGGTCGGTGCTGTTGTTGTCGGACGCGAACACGAATCGTGCGGCGGTCGATGTGCTTGCGAGGATCACCTGGTCGACGAATACCACCGCCGCGACCGCGAGCACCGCCGGTGCGATCACGTGAGCGGCCGGAACCGGGATACGCAGCCGTGCGCTGAGGAACCGTGCGAACCCGTGGGCCACGCGGCGCAGGCCGCGCCCGATCAGCAGGAGAACAGCGAAGACCGCGACACTGACCAGCCCGGTACGCAGATACGCGAACGAGGTGGTGTCGTCGATGCCCATGAGCGCGCGGATATCGTTCTGCCAATTGGCGGCGACCAACAGAGATCCGGTCACCGTGATGAGAGCAAGAACAGCGACGACGATCTGCGCAATGATGCGGGCGGTGCGTCGCCTGCGCCACCACATCAGGCGCGGTCCGATCCAGCGGCGCGCCGGATAGGCGAGCAGAACTCCGATTCCGTATCCCGTGACGCTTGTGATTCCGCTGACGAGGCCTTGATACAGCCATTCCCGAGGTATCAGCGACGGGCTCAGACTCCATGCGAAGAACAACACCGCGACCACGAGCCCGACGAAGTCCAGCCCGAATACCGAGAAGTACGGCCGCTGCTCGACGGTCGGGGTGCCGTCGAGGGCCGATGCGGTCGTCATCCGCCGACGGTATCCCGATGCGGGCAGATAGGCTCGGCATCATGACACGACGGGTGAGTGTATGGGGCGGCGGATTCTGGCTGAGCCGGAAAACCTCGGAGGCCGCAATCGATGCGGCGCGGGAACTCGACGCGCTGGGCTACTCGAGGTTGTGGACATCGGGCGGGTTCGGCGACGGGTTGCCCTCCATCTACGGCGAAGTGCTCGCGGCGACGCCGAAGCTCGGTGTCGCGAGTGGAATCATCAGCATCTGGCACGCGGATCCGGCGGATCTCGCGAAGGCGGTCGACCGATTCGAGCGGGAGTATCCCGGCCGTTTCCTGCTGGGCCTGGGCGCGAGCCACGGCCCGGTCGTGGAGGCGACCGACGCGGGCCGGTACACCAAGCCCTACAGCCGCATGGTCGAGTACCTCGACGCGCTGGATGCGACGAGCACCCCGGTGCCAGCGGAGCGTCTGGCGCTTGCGGCGCTCGGTCCCCGCATGTTGACGCTGTCCGCCGAACGTACTGCGGGCGCACATCCGTATTTCGTACCCGCCGAACACACTGCCCAGGCCCGGGCAATCCTCGGCGACGGCCCGCTTCTGGCACCCGAAGTCGCCGTGGTGCTCGACGAGAACGAAGACACTGCCCGCGGAATCGCTCAGGAGTACATGCGGGGCTACCTGTCGCTTCCGAACTACTCCAACAACCTCCTGCGTCTCGGTTACACCGAGGATGATGTGGCGGGAGCGGGCAGCGACCGGTTGCGTGAGGCGCTCATTCCGTCGGGCAGCATCGAACGCGTCGTCGCCGGGATCGAACGGCACTACGCGGCCGGCGCCGACGAGGTGCCCATCCAGGTATTGACAGCAGACCCGACATCGTTCCCCACACAGGCATACCGAGACCTCGCCGCCGCACTCATCGGCTGAGGGGAGGTACCAAGTCCGGCCGTCCGGCAGACTCGGTACCCACTCGAGGAACGGAACGACAAGGTCGATGGCAGGGGGAGGCACGAAAGTAGCGGAGTACGTCGCAACGCTTCTCGTGCAGGCGCGCGATGCAGGTGATCTTGCCGAGGGTGTCGACCCATCGGTGATCGTCGGTGGGCCGACCGCGACCCGAGAATCTTCCTGCTGCAGGCCGAACCACCTCCTGACCTGGACATCGGTCGTACGATGGAATGACCTATCGAGCGGGAGGCATGGAATGCAGATCCTCGACACGGCCGCGCGAGTGGTCACCGAAACCTCGTATGCGACCACGAGAGTGGCAGGCGCGACCGGTGGAGCTCTGGTGGGTGCCGTCGTGGGGAGCATGAAAGGTGCAGTCCGCGGTGCTCGTTCGGGAATCAGCAGCGGCGCCGATTCGACGCCGGCGGCGGCCCTGACCATCGGCGCACTCGGGGCGACCGGTCTCGCCACCGGGATCGTCGCGGGCCCGGTATTGGCCGCACTCGGTGCTCCGCGCTGACCGTTCGGCTGCTCGCACCACTCAAGGTGATCAGTATTCCGAAGGCCGGTCGTCGCGTGCCGAGTCGTCGACGCGCTCCGGTGCGAAGAAGGAATCTTCGAAGACCACGCCCGCCAAGC
>BBEG01000135.1 GCA_001312645.1 Rhodococcus sp. JCM 9791 | reverse complement strand
CGCCGTGGAGCGCCCCTGCGGCGTCGATAGATCCGCGACGACGTCGGCGTCCAATCGGTCGACCCCGATGACCGTGTGCCCCTTCGCGCGCAATCGCTCGGCGCTCGCCTTGCCCATCCCGGATGCCGCCCCGGTCACTACATAGATACCCATGTGTCCCCCTTCACTGCGTGCGGACCAGTACAACATGTGGGCTCGGTGTTCTCAGCGACGGGCGATGATCTCGGCAAGGACGGCTCCGGCACGCAGCAGCGCAAGTGTTCGCGCTGCGATGTCGTCGATCCTCGAGTCCAGCACCCTCAGCGACACGTCGATGTCATGGAGGTCGCGAAGATCGGTGAGGGCTCTGTGGACATCGGGTATGCGGTAGCCGGCAGCCCGCAGCGCCGCGACGATTCGAGCCTCACGGATCGCCGCCAGCGGATAGCGACGGGCCGATCCTGCGCTCGTGGCCACTCGATGTGGCGTCACGAGTCCCTCTGTCTCCCAGAATCGCAACGTCGAGGCACGAACTCCGAGGGCGCCGGCGAGTTCGGTGATCGTCATGGTGTCACTCTCGGAAGATTCGACCTCGGTCGCCGCTTCCGCGCGGATGAGGAGAAGTGCCCGTCGCGCCTCGAGCGCTTGTTCGCGCTCGCGAGTGAGTTCGATGTGGAGGGACGCCACCAGTGCGGCCGCCTCGCCGGGCGCGAGGACCCGGATCTGCCGCATCACGTTCCGCGCCTCCACGGGACCGACAGCACCGGCGAGGTCGCGGTAGGCATGCAGGTCGCGAACGTGTCGCGCGGAGAACACCCGGTACCCGTTGGCTTTCCGAGGAGCAGACTCGACGACGCCGTGAGCCTCGAGGTCGCGGATCTGCTGTACCGAGTATCCGGTGGCCGCAGAGACGGCGGCGGTGCTCAGTTCGACGTCGCCGTGGCCCATTGCCAAACCCTCCACAAGCACTTCAACTGCACACTTGAACCATGAGTATGGAGCAGATTCTCGAGACGGTGCGCGGCTTCGACGGGATTCTCGAACTCGCACCCGCCGAAGGCAGTGAGTTCCCCGAGGTCGCGTGGGGCGATCATTTCTTCTATTACGCCCCCGACGGTCAGGTCCCGCAGCGAGCGCAGCCATTCGCGACGATCGTGACGAAGGACTACCCCGGCGACACCGGGTCCGAGCTGGACCCGCCGGATCGGTGGAGACTGAACATCCACGTCGGCCGGGCGAGATTCACCGAGCTCACCGGTGAGGAACCACGGGCAGCGGAATCCTCGGTGGACTACAGCGCCTCCGACACCGTCCTACCTCATCCGGTCTATCGAGCTCAGGGGTGGATTGCGATCGTCGATCCTGGCGTTCGGACGTCGACCATCGCCGTCAGCCTTCTTCGCCTTGCCCACGAAGACGCGCGACGCCGGAAGACACCACACCGCCGCGACTCGCACGGATAGGCACACCGTGCCGACAAAGTGCGTGTGTCTTCCGAGCGCGCGTATGTCTCGGTCACCCGCCGAGCGCGACCCGGACCTCGCCGATCGCCTCCCGCAGCATCGACTCGTACTCGTCGACGTCGGGCACCGCGCGTGGGCTCGAGTTGATACCGATCGTGACGGTGTCGCCGAGACCGTACACACCATGGGTCAGGGCCATCACCGGTGACAGCCCCGGAAATCCGGCACTGAACACGACCGGGGCACCTGCGAGTTCGAGGTCGGCGCGGCCGCGGTTCACGCTCGACACCACCGTGTTCCCTGTGACGGTCGCGGGAACCTCGCCCAAAGAGTACCGATCGACACCGAACTTCAACAGCGGCGCGGGAACGAACTCGTTCGCCGAATCACGTTGCGCCAACAGCGGGCTCGACAGTCGTGCGCGACGATCGGCGATATCGTCAGCGATCAGCGCGGCCCGCGCGGACAGATCAGGTTCGGTCACGAACAGGTCGATACCGGCATTACGGTAGTTGTTGCGCGACTCCCCTGTCGCGTCGACCGCGATGGTGACCTCGACGCCGAGCCGATCCGGCACCGTCTCGCCGCGCAACCCCAGGAAGCGGGGCAGGGCGACGGAGATCGCTGTCAGTGCCGACACCGTGACGGTGACGCCGGCCCCGCGGAAGACCTCGGCGGGGCACACCACCATCCGCACGGCCCGATCGTCCCCGGGGTCGGTATTGACGCCGACGAGAGGGCGCCTGCGGCCGGCGCGGGAATCTCTCCCGCGGTTGTCGCGTCGGTCAGCGCCCGATCGGCAGCGGCAGCCTGCGTCCGGCCGCGACGAGTCGCGCGAACTGGACCGGAAATCGAAGCGACCGTGCCAGCTTCACGCGCATCGAGACAGCGTCCGGAGCCGGCGAGCGCGGTGGCTCCTCGGTGCCGAACAGTGCGCGCACCAGTTCCGTCGCCCGAGCGCCGTCGGCGAAAGCGTGCGACACCTGAAACACCACAACAACCGCAGGCCCGTCACAGCGAGGAGCGTCGAGAACACCCGCGAAGACGTGCACCCGCCACGGGCTCGTCCGGGCGTCGATCGATGTGGCCACCAGCGACCCCAAGCGTTCCTGAAGCTCGTCCACGTGTGGTCGGTCAAGACGTGCTCGACCACCAGGTCGTCGCCGTACTCCCTCGGTTCCCAATACGGGTAGTCGAGATTCCACGGAACCTCGCGGATCCTGCACCGGAGCTCCCCCACCCCCGCGACACGTCGCCGGACCGCGACACGCACCGCATCGGCGTCGGTATCGCCCGCGAAGCAGTACAGCAGGAACTGATCACTACGGATCCGCTCCGCAAGCCAGTACATCTGCGCGTCGGAAGGGGTGAGCTGCACGGCCGCGAGCGTACCGTCGACGCATTCCCGGCCCCACCGTCGGCACCCAACCGCTCCGGTCCAGGTAGAAATAGGGCATGAGCAACACCACCACCGATCCCTACCTCTGGCTCGAGGATGTCACCGGCGAGAAGCAACTCGACTGGGTGCGGTCACGCAACGACCGCACCGTCGACGCCTACACACGCACCGATGACTTCACTACGCTGGAATCCCGGATCCGGGAAATCCTCGACACCGACGCGCGCATCCCCTACGCCCGACGCCGCGGCCGGTACCTGTACAACTATTGGCGCGACGCCGAGCACGTGCGCGGCCTGTGGCGGCGCACCACACTCGACCAGTACGTCCTCGACGACCCGGAGTGGGATGTCCTCGTCGACCTCGACGCGGTGGCCGCCGAGGAGGGTGAGAACTGGGTGTGGTCGGGCGCTCAGGTCCTGCGCCCCGACCAGGACCGCGCGCTCATCAGCATGTCGCGTGGCGGTGCCGACGCAACCGTCATCCGCGAGTTCGATCTGATCACACGGCAGTTCGTGTCGGGCCCGGACAGTTTCGAGCTTCCCGAAGCGAAAACCGACATCAGCTGGATCGATGTCGACTCCGTCTTCGTCGGAACCGACTTCGGTGACGGCACCCTGACCGATTCGGGCTATCCGAGGATCGCGAAGCGCTGGCGCCGCGGCACCCCGATCGCGGACGCGGAAACGGTGTTCGAGGGCGAGACCACCGACGTCGCCGTCGGCGCCGGCCACGACAACACCCCCGGGTACGAACGCAGCTTCGTCGACCGCGCCATCGACTTCTACACCGCGCACCAGTACGAACTGAAGCCCGACGGCACCCTGGTCAAGCTCGACGTACCGGACGACGCGCGGGTGAGCGTGTACTGCGACCACATGCTCGTGCGCCTCCGCTCCGACTGGCTCGGCTACCCCGCCGGCTCCCTGCTCGCGACCGACTACCCCTCGTTCCTCGAGGTTCACGCGACATGACGGTGCTGTTCACACCCGACGAGCACACGTCACTCGAGCAGTACACCTGGACTCGGAACCACCTCCTGATGGTCACGCTGCGCGACGTCCAGACCCGGATGCGCGTCCTCACACCCGGACCCGACGGCTGGTCGGACGAAGAGCTCGACGGGCTTCCGGGTGCGACGTCGACGTCCATCATCGACGTCGACCCGCGCGAGGGCGACGACTTCTTCCTCAACTCGAGCGGATTCACGACCCCCGCAACCCTGCTGTCCGGCACGGTCGGGCAACCACTCGAGGCGATCAAGCAGGCGCCCTCGTTCTTCGATTCGGACAGCATCACCGTCACACAGCATTTCGCAACCTCCGACGACGGAACGCAGGTACCGTACTTCGTCGTCGGTAGTAGCACCGGCGCCGCGTCACCGACCCTGTTGTACGGGTACGGCGGATTCGAGAACTCGATGGTCCCGGCATACAGCGGCGGTGTGGGTCGGGCCTGGCTCGAGCGCGGAAACACTTACGTGATCGCGAACATCCGCGGTGGCGGCGAGTACGGCCCCACCTGGCACACGCAGGCGTTGAAGGCGAACCGCCACAAGGTGTTCGAGGATTTTGCCGCGGTCGCGAAAGACCTTGTCGCGCGGGGTATCACGACAACGGAACAACTCGGGATCCAGGGCGGAAGCAACGGTGGCCTACTCATGGGGGTGATGCTCACCCGCTACCCCCACCTGTTCGGCGCCATCGTGTGTCAGGTCCCGCTGCTCGATATGAAGCGCTACCACCTGCTGCTTGCGGGCGCCTCGTGGGTTGCGGAGTACGGCGACCCCGACAACCCCGACGAGTGGAGGTTCCTGTCGGAATACTCGCCGTACCAGAACACCGACCCGACGCGGCATACCCACCGATCCTGATCACCACGTCCACCCGTGACGACCGTGTGCATCCCGGGCATGCGCGCAAGATGGTGGCGCTCCTCGAGGAGCAGGGTCACGAGGTCTGGTACTACGAGAACATCGAAGGCGGGCACGGCGGCGCCGCAGACAACGCGCAGGCGGCGTTCAAGTCGGCGCTGACCTTCGCGTTCCTGACCGAGAAGCTGTAGCAGAGGTGTGGATCCGAGCCCGGTTGCTCGGATCCACCCTGTTTCTCACCGGTCACGTTCTCACCGGTCACGCAGCCAGGCCGCGACCCGCCCGACGGTGTCGGCGTTGTCGCGGATCCAACCGTTGTGCCCGAGTGGCCGTTCGAGGTGCCAGGTGGTGACGTCGGCCGCGGGTAGCTTCTCCATCAGGTGCCGCGCCGAGGCAATCGGCGTCATGTCGTCGTCCTCGATCGTGATCGACAGAACCGGAAGCTTCAGTCGGCTCAGGCGTTCTTCGTAGTCGATGTCGGCACCGGCAGGCTCGAACCTGCCGCTGCGCGCAAGCCGCGCCCAATCGGAGATCAGCGGACGCGACTGCCGCCCGAAGCCCGCGACGCCCAACCTGTCGCCGGGCCAGAATCCGGCGACACTCGCGGTGAGCGACATCGCCGTCGAGCCGAACAGGAGCCTGGTCCGTGCACTCCAGGGAAGTGGCGATAGTACGGGGTGCCGGAAGCGACGAGCACGAGCCACCGAGACGGCCACGAATACGGGCGGCGTACAGCACCCCGAGCTGACCACCCATCGAATGTCCCAGCAGGAACGGGGTCGAGTCGGGAAATCGTTCCCGTACCGCCTCGAACATCGCGGGAAAGTGCACCGCGACGATGTCTTGGTAGCCGTATTCACTGTCCGGCCCGGGCCTCGGGCGGCTGTCGCCCTGACCTGCGAGCTCGCAGATCGCCGCGTCGAATCCGCATTCGACGAGGGCCTGCGCGAACGGCTCGTAGTACCCGGCGGGGATCCCGAGCCTGGAACGGTCACCACGACGGCCCGCGACGAGTCGAGCCGGTTCTCGTGGTGGTGCTCCGGTCCGGGGAACAAGCGGACCGACGTCGTCGTGCCGTCGGGAAGCTGGATCGCTACGGTCTCCACCAACTCAGAGTAGGCCCGAATCATCGTCCTGGTCGGCAGACTGCGGAGCGTTCGATTCTTTCCCGGAGGCGGTTCCGAGCCCAGCGGCATCGAGCGCAGCCTCGGTGAGCGATCGTCCCAGCGCGATCATGTCGGCGGCTTTGTGGAAGTCGAGGCTGCGGCACGCGGTGCGCGGGATTTCGACCAGTACATCCGGTGGATACGCCGCAAGCTGGTGGCGGGCAAGGGTGGACTGCATGATGTCGAGCGAGCGATTCATGACTTCCACCCTGCTGAACTTCGGAGCCGTGATCGCCTCCGGGCCCATGTCGACGTCGTGGGCGCCATCGTCCGTGTCGGCGTACGGGGCGTGCGGGTCGAGCCTCTCCTCCGGTGCACCTGCACCGAATCGGCCCACCACCGAACGGACGATGTCGCTGTCGAGCAACTGCGATGCGGATCGCCGGAAGCGTCCGCCCCATTCCTCCGCCGGGCGCGGTTCTGCGCTGACGTTCTCCGGCGACTGCGTTCGGCCGCGCTCCTCCCCACCGAGACTGATCCCGATCGTAAGGTCGGACGACACGCCGACCGTCGGCGCTACGGTAGAGGGGCCAACGTGCCGCCATCGGTGAGCACGCGGCCGTTGAGCACGTAGGGTGTGATGACACCGGGGATCGCAATCGACGCGCGGATCGCAACGTCGACAGGTCCCCGCTGAAACCACACCGAACGCCCGGCTGCCAGGTCGGTCGCCACTGCTGTGAACGGGATCGGGAGATCCTCGATGACGACATCACCGATAAGCTCGCGAACCTTGTTGAGTACCTTCTCCGCGTGGATGACGCCCGGAGACGTGACAGACACATCGAGCAAGCGGACGACGTCGAGCTGGGTCAGGCTTTCCGCCCAGCGGGTGTACTCCTCGAGCTTGCCGGCAGCGTAGACCCCGCCGACGAGGGCGCCCATCGACGAGCCGGCGATGCCGACGACCTCGAACCCACGTTCTTCGAGAATCTGGATAGCGCCGATGTGGGCATAGCCACGCGCTCCCCCGCTCCCGAGAGCAAGAGCAACGCGCATCCGATCGGCCATGACTCCGATCGTGCCATGCTCGGGTGATCCCGACGCCGGCGATCCCGACGCCGTGATCCGGACGCCACGGACTCCGCGTCGTAAAGTCCGGTGTTCCGGTTCTCACCGGGATACGCTTTCCACATGATTCGGCTCCTCGCCACCACGGTCGTCGCGCTGATCGCCAATGCGATTGCACTGATCGTCGGCGCCTGGGTCCTCCCGGGCATGTCGCTCAGCTCCTTCGCCTTCGTCATCGCCGTCGTGATCTTCACGGTCTCCGTGATCCTCATCGATCCTCTGTTGCGACAGGTCGCGATGACGAAGACACCGGTTCTGATCGGTAGCAGCGCGCTGATTTCGACACTGATCGCACTCATCGTCACCGCGCTCGTGAGCAACGGTCTGCGGATCGACGGCATCACGACATGGATTCTCGCCACCGTCATCGTGTGGGCCGTAGCGCTCGTAGCGCGCCTGCTGCTGCCGTACATCGTCTTCAAGAAGACACTCGCCAAACGCAGAAGTACCTGACACTCTCCGTCGAGAACAGAACACTCGAAGCACCCGCACGGCGATTCCGCCGTGCGGGTGCTGTCGTAGAGAACCCTGACCGAAAGTTCAGGGTGCAGACGGGGGTCCGTCCCTGATGTGCCCGAGGTGGTCCGAAGCGCACGATCAATGCATCGGTTCGACAGCCCTCACAGACACTTCGGGAGAATCCAATGCGTAAGACCATCTTCACGGCACTGCTCACCGGCGCCGCTGCACTGACGATCGGAACAGGCATCGCCGCAGCAGATTCCGCGCCGAACGTCGTCGGACTGGAGGAGCATGCCGCCACCGCGAAGCTCAGCGCCCAAGCTGCGCCCTACTCGATCACCAACCGCTCGGGAAATATCTCGGGTGCCTGCACGGTGACCCAGCAACGCGACCGCGGCTACCGGACCGAAACCGAAGCGACGTACGACTACACACGCAACGATTGGGTTCGCACGGAAACGAAGGTCTGGCGCGGTGTCGGCCTGACCGTCGTCTGCCGCTGACCTCCCCACTCACCACATCCGAACGCACGGCAAGGAGCACGGATTCATCATGACCTTCGACAACAGCGCACCCCGGCCCTTCACTCGCTCGACATCGCAGCGCATGCTCGGCGGCGTGTGCGGAGCATCGCCGATTACTTCGACATCGACGTCAACATCGTCCGGGCCGGTGCCGTCCTTACAGCATTCGTCACCGGCGGCACCGCAGTCCTGCTGTACCTCGCACTCTGGATGCTTCTGCCCGAGTGAGTTTTCGACGGCACCGCCAGGTGCCGACGCCGCTACGGTCATCCATCCGCGAACCGTCCGGTACGAATCCACCCCGAGGCGAAGTTCAGGGTGGAGATCGGGGCGCTCCCTGATGTGCACACACTCGACAAAGAGCAGGATTACCTCATGACCTTCGACAACAACGCACCTCGCGCTTTCACTCGCTCGACGTCGCAGCGCATGCTCGGCGGCGTGTGCGGAGGCATCGCCGACTATTTCAGCATCGACGTGAATATCGTCCGCGCTGCTGCCGTTGTAGCGTCCTTCATCACCGGCGGTACCGCAATTCTGCTGTACCTCGCACTCTGGATACTGATTCCGGAATGAACAGCGCAAAGGCCGTGGAGCTCGAGAATTCGAGATCCACGGCCTCTCAATGCTTCCGGTCTACAGCGACCCGGTGAGTAGCGCCGGCGCGATGGCCAGCAGGAGCCCAATGAGCTGGTTGATGACTTCGAGACCGCCGGTAATACTGCCCATCTTTCCTCCAGTGTGTCGCCGGGGGCTTCACGCCTCCGGACATCGAATTCGGGTAACCAGAAGGTTCAGCTCAAGAACTCTGCACTCTGCGAAAGCAGTGAGAAGATGAACGTAATGATTTCGGTGATGGTCGTGCTACCCATTGATCCTCCTACGCCCGGATGGTTGAGGTGATGCGGCACTGACGAACTCGAGATCACGATGTGCCGAACCTCACATTACGACACGGTCTCGACATGGTCAATGATGTTGCGTAAGAAAATATTTGAAACTTTGGTACACCAAATCTTATCAGTGGAAACAGGTTCGGAAGAGGGCATAGGAGATGACCGCCTCGGAGAGAAGCGGTCCGTGAGCTACTCACCCCGTCACAACCCGATAGAACTCGCAATCATCGGCCAGGAGGCGTGGAGGTCGTCCTGCCAGTAGTCCCACGAATGTGTTCCCTGAGAGCGGAATTCGAACGTTGCAGGGATGCCCATTTCCCCGAGCCTGTCGGCCAGACGGTGCGTGCAGTCGTTAACCGCAGCTCGATGACACCCCCGACAACGACCTGATTCAAGAGCAGTCCGAGATCACCGTCGACCGACCTCGCACCCAAGTTCTCGTGCGGCCCCGGCATTCCCGTTGCCGACGAGATGTAGAGTTCGATACCCCGCAGCTTCTCCGCATTGACGTACGGGTCGTTTGCGGTCCAACCCGGCCCGTCGAGCGGACCCCACATGTTCTCGACGTCGGCGTCCCCACGACTTTCGACGACGGTGCGGACATAGAGTTGCCCCAACTCCGTACTCGTCTCGGCACACCCGCTGTATGCACCCACCGCCTCGTACAGAGTCGGCTCAGCAATCGCCAGACTCAATACCGAGGTACCCGACATCGACAGCCCCGCTATCGCGTTCACACCCGTGGTACCGAACGTCGCGTCGATGATCGGCGGCAACTCCTGCGTGAGGAACGTCGTCCACTTGTTCCGGCCGAGCACCGGATCATCGCGTTCCCAATCGGTGTAGTACGTGAACGATCCATCGAGCGGCGTGACGACATTGACGTTCTTGCCCTCGAAGAACTCATCGATATCGGTCCGGGCATCCCATGTGGCCTGCCCTTCCCCGCCCCCTGCCCCATTGAGCAGATACAGCGTGGGGCGCGGAGCGCTCGTGTCGGCCGGTGTCCGCACCCTCAGCGGGACGTCACGGCCCATCGCCGCCGAATAGACGTGCGCGACGACCGTGCGCTCCCCCTCGACGTCGATGTGAGACAGTGACGCAGCGGGTTCCGCTGCAGCTTCACTCCCGAACAGTGCCGACGACATGCACGTGAGGGCGACGACCGACAACGCCGCCCATGCTCGCCGCAACGAGACCACCCGACCACCCTCCCGACTCCTCGGAACCCCGGACGAACGTCGATCACGACACCCCACCCGGTCGGAATGAAATCATTTCTACACCACAAAGCCGCGCAATGGTCACGAAACGGTCAATTTCCCGAAACTCGGGTTGCAGACACCGAACGGCGAGTCATGCAAAGAGGGTCGCTCCGTGACATCGGAGCCGACCCTCGCCAGGACGAGCACACCAACCGCTACAACCCGAGCGCTGCCGCCAACCGCTACAACCCGAGCGCTGCCGCCAACCGCTACAACCCGATGCTGCCGCCATCATGGGCCACGACTTGTGCAGATCGTCCTCCCAGTAATCCCAAGAATGCGTACCGTTCCGCCATTCGAAGTGTGCGGGTATCTCCAGCTCCTCGAGCCGGTCCGCGAGACGCGTCGTGCAGTGATGCACCGCCGCTTCGATGCTCCCGCCGACGACGAGCTGGCCCACGAGACCGAGCGGGTCGTAGTTGATCGACCTCGAACTCAGCTGGTCGTGCTCACCCGGAAGGCCCGTCGCTGCCGACACGTACAACTCGACGCCGCGAAGCTTCTCCGCATTGAGGTACGGGTCGTTCTCGATCCACCCCGGCCCACCGACCGGGCCCCACATGTTCTCGGGGTCGCCGCCCTTGACCCGCACCACGGCCTGCACGTACGCCTGCCCCACCGGTGTGCTCGTCTCGGCGCAGCCACTGTATGCACCGACAGCGCGGTACAACTCGGGCGCCGCGGTCGCCAGGCCGAGCACCGATGTACCCGACATCGACAGACCTGCAATCGCATTGGCTCCGGTGGTCTCGAACTGCTCGTCGATGATGGGCGGCAACTCCTCGGTGAGGAACGTCGTCCACTTGTTGCGGCCGAGTTCCGGGTCGTCCCGCTCCCAATCCGTGTAGTAGCTGTAGCGTCCGCCCAGCGGAGTCACCACATTGACGTTCTTGTCGGAGAAGAACTCGTCGACGTCCGTCTGCTCGTCCCACGTCGCGATGCCCTGGCCACCGCCGGATCCGTTGAGCAGATACAGCGTGGGCCGCGGTTCACTGGCGTCGGCCGGCCTACGCACCCGGAGTGGCACAACAGTGTCCATCGACGCCGAATACACGTGTGCGATGACCGTACGGCCATCCTCCACTTCGATGTGCGACAACTCCGAGGTTCGCTCACTGGCGGTCGACGATCCCGGAACCGGTTCGGCCGATCCCCCCGCCGGCACACACACCGCAGCCGCCAGTCCGACCGTCACCACACCACACACACGTCGGAACCACGTCGACCCCATGAACCCACCCCTTCGAAAGCTGCCTCATCCCACGACGAGTCGTCACGACCCGCCCAGCGCTCCCCGACAAGCCCCGAATTACACGCTTGTTTCTACACGATCCCCACCCGAAGGTCACGAAAGGGTCAAGATCTTGGTACGAGACACAGTGCCGGGACCCGCAGCACGAGACGAGGCCCGACCCCACCGAAGTGGTGGGATCGGGCCTCGCACAGCTCGGTCGTGCAGCTACGGCTGGATCAGAAGTCCATGCCGCCCATGCCGCCGGTCGGGTCGCCCATGGGAGCAGCGGCCTTCTCCGGCTTGTCGGCCACAACGGCTCCGTGGTCAGGAACAGAGCCGCAATGGACGCAGCGTTCTGCAGCGCCGAGCGGGTGACCTTGACCGGGTCGTTGATGCCTGCAGCGAGCAGGTCGCCGTACTCGTTGGTCGCGGCGTTGAGGCCGTGACCGGCGGGCAGGTTGCGAACCTTCTCGGCGACGACGCCGGGCTCGAGGCCTGCGTTGAACGCGATCTGCTTGAGCGGAGCTTCGAGAGCGACGCGAACGATGTTCGCACCGGTGGCCTCGTCACCCTCGAGCTTCAGATCGTCCAGCGCGGGAGCCGCCTGCAGCAGAGCCACGCCACCACCGGCGACGATGCCCTCTTCGACGGCCGCCTTGGCGTTACGCACGGCATCTTCGATGCGGTGCTTGCGCTCCTTGAGCTCGACCTCGGTCGCAGCACCGGCCTTGATGACTGCAACGCCACCGGCCAGCTTGGCGAGGCGCTCCTGCAGCTTCTCGCGGTCGTAATCCGAATCCGACGCTCGATCTCGGCGCGGATCTGGTTGACGCGACCGGCGATGGCGTCGGGATCGCCCGCGCCCTCGACGATGGTGGTCTCGTCCTTGGTGACGACGACCTTGCGGGCCTGGCCGAGCAGCTCGAGGCCAGCGGTCTCGAGGGACAGACCGACCTCTTCGCTGACGACCTCGCCACCGGTGAGGATGGCGATGTCGGCGAGCTGAGCCTTGCGGCGGTCGCCGAAGCCCGGAGCCTTGACGGCGACGGACTTGAAGGTGCCGCGGATCTTGTTCAGGACGAGGGTGGACAGAGCCTCACCCTCGACGTCCTCGGCGATGATGACGAGCGGCTTGCCCGACTGGATGACCTTCTCCAGGAGCGGCAGCAGATCCTTCACCGTCGAGATCTTGGAGCTGACGAGCAGGATGTACGCGTCTTCGAGGACGGCTTCCTGACGCTCGGCGTCCGTGGCGAAGTAGAGGGAGATGTAGCCCTTGTCGAAGCGCATGCCCTCGGTCAGCTCGAGCTGGAGGCCGAAGGTGTTGGACTCCTCGACGGTGATGACGCCTTCCTTGCCCACCTTGTCGATGGCCTCGGCGATCAGCTCACCGATCGCGGGATCGCCGGCGGAGATGCCTGCGGTCGCTGCGATCTGCTCCTTGGTCTCGACTTCCTTGGCGGTGTCGAGCAGCTTGGCAGTGACGGCCTCGACGGCCTTCTCGATGCCGCGCTTGAGGCCGAGCGGGTTCGCGCCGGCAGCAACGTTGCGCAGGCCCTCGCGCACGAGCGCCTGGGCGAGCACGGTAGCGGTCGTGGTGCCGTCGCCAGCGACGTCGTCCGTCTTCTTGGCAACTTCCTTGACCAGCTCGGCGCCGATCTTCTCGTACGGATCCTCGAGCTCGATCTCCTTGGCGATGGACACGCCATCGTTGGTGATCGTGGCGCGCCCCACTTCTTCTCGAGCACGACGTTGCGACCCTTGGGGCCCAACGTCACCTTGACTGCGTCGGCGAGGCTGTTCAGGCCACGCTCGAGGCCGCGACGGGCCTCTTCGTCGAACGCGATGATCTTGGCCATTGCGAAGTGATCCTCCGGATATCGGGGTGACACCTAGGACGGCCGCTCGTCGGGACGCCCCGTAGTTGTGCATTCGGCCGGAATCAGTGCCCGCGACGGACGACCAGGGGTGTCGATATTTCCCGGTCTCACTGCCCCGACCTGGCACTCGCTTGTTGTGAGTGCCAACTGCATTTTTAGCACTCGAGGGTGGCGAGTGCAAGGTTACCGGCACTCGACCACCCTCGTCACGGTGCAGAAGGTTTCCGCACCCCGTCGACTAGCGACGCGTGGAGCCCACACCCACGGCGCACCACTGCCCCGTGGCGGTGTTGACAGCGAACGACTGAGCACCGATGCATGTGACACCGGCAGTGTCGGCCGTCGCTCCCGAACCCCAGCCGGCCACCGACAACGTGGTCGCCGGACCCTGCGCCCACGAGTGACTCAGACCGCCGCCGAGCGCGTAGGCGTACGAGCGCCCACCGTCACGCGCCGCGCTGAGCGCCGTACCGAACCCGGTCGCCTG
>BBEG01000134.1 GCA_001312645.1 Rhodococcus sp. JCM 9791 | reverse complement strand
CAGGTCGGCGGGTGCGGCTGCAGCCTCGTCGGCGTCGTGTGCGGCCGGACGCAGGATCTCGGCGGCGAAGTCGCGCACCGTCTCCGCGATCATCTGCTGATCGTCGGTGGGAGTGAGGTCGAAGTAGTCCGCGTTCTTCGCGGTGGCGAGACGCTCGGGCCCATTACCGCCGGACACCTTCTTGAACGTGCGAGTTGCGGCGCCGAGGGTCTTGAAGCCGGTCTTGGTGGACTCGTACGTCACTCGGTCTATCGCCTGGCGGAAGTTGTAGCGGTCGGCGAGTTCGGAGCCGGTGATCCGCGTGAGCACGCGCATCGCTGCTCCCATGGCGTCCCGCTTGATCGGGTTGAGGCCGACGGCGGACGTATCGCGGGGGTTGTTCCGGGCCACACTGTCTTGCTTGCTCATGATCACCAGAAGTTTCTTGTATCGGAGCGGACGAGAACCGATCTTACTCCGGAGTAAGATTGATGTCTACTTTCAAGTAAGGTTCGGGTGGAGCGGGTGTGACAACACTGCCCGCGCCGCAGGTGAAGCGCGGCGCGGGCAGTGACGGACTGAGCGTCAGGGCTTCAGTCGGGAGAGGACCTCGTCGTGGACTGCGCCGTTCGTCGCGACCGCACTCCCGCCATGCGGTCCCGCAGCGCCGTCGAGGCTCGTGAACACGCCACCTGCCTCACGGACGAGCACGTCGAGTGCTGCCAGATCCCACAGCGAGACCTCGGGCTCGAGCGCGATCTCGAGTGCGCCCTCCGCCAGGAGGCAGTAGGAGAAGAAGTCGCCGTACGCGCGTACACGCCACACCTGGTCCGTCAGCTCGACGAACCGGTCGCGGATGCTGCGGTCGTTCCAGCCCGACAGGCTCGAGAAGCTCAGTGACGCCGACCCCAGCGAACGCACGTCGGACACCGTGATGAGGCGTGGCTCGCCGCCGTCGTGCGACGTCCACGCGCCGAAGGCCGCGCAGGCCCACCACCTGCGGTTCAGCGCCGGAGCGCTGACCACACCCACGACCGGCACCCCGTCGACGAGGAGCGAGATGAGGCTCGCCCACACGGGCACACCCCGCACGAAGTTCTTGGTGCCGTCGATCGGATCGACCACCCACTGTCGGCCCTCGAAGACCGGCTCACCCCCGAATTCCTCGCCCAGGATCGCATCGCCGGGTCGCTCGGAAGCGAGTGTGCCTCGGATCAGACGTTCCACCGCAAGATCGGCGTCGGACACCGGTGTCAGGTCGGGTTTGTCGTCGACTTTCAGATCCAGGGCGCCGAAACGGTCGCGGGTGAGCGCATCGGCGGCGTCGGCGAGACGCAGCGCGAGATCGAGATCGGCGGTGTAGTCGGTGGCCATGCGTCAGACGCTAGCCCCTAGCCGGTAGCCTAGAGAATCGTGCATCCCGATGTTTCCGCAGACCTGGCCGAGCTCGCAACGACCCTCCGGACGGTGGAGTCGGTTCTCGATGTGGAAGAGCTGCGTCGTCGCATCGACGAGCTCGAACATCAGGCGGCCGATCCCGACCTGTGGAACGACCAGGAACACGCCCAGCAGGTCACCAGTCAGCTCTCCCATGCGCAGAGTGAACTGCGCCGTGTCGAGGAACTGCGGCAGCGTCTCGAAGACCTGCCCGTGCTCTACGAGCTCGCCGAGGGCGAAGAGGGCGATGCCATGGCCTCCGCGCTGGCCGACGCCGATTCCGAGCGCGAGACCTTGCGCACCGATATCGAGGCCATGGAGGTGCGCACGCTGCTGTCGGGCGAGTACGACCAGCGCGACGCCCTCGTCAACATTCGCTCCGGCGCCGGTGGCATCGACGCCGCGGACTGGGCCGAGATGCTCATGCGCATGTACATCCGCTGGGCCGACAAGCACGGCTACGGCGTCGAGGTCTACGACACCTCCTACGCCGAAGAAGCCGGTATCAAGTCGGCGACCTTCGCGATCAAGGCGCCGTACACGTACGGCACCCTCTCGGTCGAGATGGGCACCCACCGGCTCGTCCGCATCAGCCCCTTCGACAACCAGGGCCGACGTCAGACCTCCTTCGCCGAGGTCGAGGTGCTGCCGGTGGTCGAGACGACCGACCACATCGATATCGACGAGAACGACGTCCGTGTGGATGTCTACCGGTCGTCCGGCCCGGGCGGACAGTCGGTCAACACCACCGACTCCGCGGTGCGCCTGACGCACGTTCCCACCGGCATCGTCGTCACCTGCCAGAACGAGAAGTCGCAGCTGCAGAACAAGGTGTCCGCGATGCGCGTCCTGCAGGCGAAGCTCCTCGAGCGCAAGCGCCAGGAAGAACGCGCCGAGATGGATGCGCTCAAGGGCGACGGCGGCAGCTCCTGGGGCAATCAGATGCGTTCCTACGTGCTGCACCCCTACCAGATGGTCAAGGATCTGCGCACCGAATACGAGGTCAACAACCCGTCTTCGGTGCTCGACGGCGACATCGACGGCTTCCTCGAAGCCGGAATCCGCTGGCGGATGAGCGAAGAGCAGAAATCCTGAGCTGGTAACCGGGGTCGTGTAGGTCCCGGCTCGGTCCATCTTCGGAAGGGGAAGAGCGCTGTTTCCCACAGACGTCCTGCTGAACTGGGTCACCTCCAGCGGCCTGCTGATCGCACTGACGATCCTCGGTGCGGTCCTCATCGCACGGTTCGTCGCGTGGATCGGTGGCCGGGTGACTCGGCGGATCGATGATCGCTACCGGCAGTCCGACGACCTGGTGCGATCGGAGGCGACCAAACATCGGCATTCGGTGGCGCAGGTCGTCACCTGGATCGTCATCGCGTTCGTGTACATCGTCGCGACGCTCAAGATCTTCGATTACCTCAGCCTGCCGATCGGCTCTCTCGTGGCTCCTGCAACCGTGTTGGGTGCGGCACTCGGTTTCGGTGCGCAGCGCATCGTCCAGGACATCCTCGCCGGCTTCTTCATCATCACCGAACGGCAATACGGTTTCGGCGACACGGTGCAGATTTCGGTGACCGGATCGTCCGAGGACGCCGTGGGAACCGTCGAGGACGTCACACTTCGGGTGACGCGGGTCCGCAGCACGGCAGGTGAGGTGATCACCGTGCCCAACGGGCAGATCAACAAGGCCATCAACCTGTCGAAGGACTGGGCACGCGCCGTTGTCGACGTGCCCATCCCGGTCAGTGCCGACATCGGTGTGGTCAACGACATTCTCCGCGATGTCGGCATCGCCGCCTACGAGGAACCGCGGGTGCGTGAACTCCTACTGGACCAGCCCAGCGTCATGGGTGTCGAGAGCCTCGAAGTCGACCAGGTCAGTGTGCGCATGGTGGCCCGCACCCTGCCGGGGAAACAGTTTCAGGTCGGACGACTGCTTCGCGCCCGAATCGCCGGCGCCCTGCGTGCCAAGGGGATCACGGTGAGCCCCCAACTCGATACCGTGAGCGTCGTCGAACGATCGGAGGAGCCGTGACCGACGACGAGGTTCCCGCCCTGTGCGGATCCCGACCCACCTGTTCCACGGACGTGTCCGTACCGGCACGCTCGCACTGTGTGTGCTCTGGCTCGCCCTGTGGGCGACGTACCTGGTCCTCAACCAGCCCGAGGAGACCGCCGCCGCGCCGGCCGAGGCCGTTCTGATCTCCGAGACGCCCTACGTCCCGTATGTTCCGCCCGTGCAGACCACCGAACAGTCGTATCCGACGACCACGACCGAGGTCGTGCCCTCGACCACCGCCCCGACCAGCACGACCCCGCCGACGACATCGGGCGACACGCCCGCTCCGACGACCGGTACGCAGCTGCCCACGACGACGACCGACGCGAATCCGTTCCGATTGCCGCAGATCCCGGGACTCCCGGGATTCGATGGAGAATCGAGTACGGAACAGACGGGCGAACCGGGACAGTAGATCACTTTCGGGTAACGGCTAGCATGCGTCGTGATCCGCCTGGAAAATGTGTCCAAGTCCTACAAGACGTCGACCCGGCCCGCGCTGGACGGTGTGTCCGTCGAGGTGGGCAAAGGCGAGTTCGTCTTCCTCATCGGGCCGTCAGGTTCCGGCAAGTCGACATTCATGCGACTCCTGCTTCGGGAAGAGGCGCCCACCAGCGGTGAGATCCACGTCGCCGATTTCCATGTCAACACGCTGTCGGCGCGGCGCGTACCGAAACTGCGCCAGAACCTCGGGTGCGTGTTCCAGGACTTCCGCCTGCTGCAGCGCAAGACGGTGGCGGAGAACATCTCCTTCGCGCTCGAGGTCATCGGTAAGCCCCGTTCAGTAATCGAACGGACCGTGCCCGAGGTACTCGAACTCGTCGGATTGTCCGGGAAGGCGGGGCGCCTGCCCACCGAGCTGTCGGGTGGCGAGCAGCAGCGTGTCGCGATCGCGCGGGCGTTCGTGAACCGGCCTCTGGTGCTGCTGGCGGACGAGCCCACCGGCAATCTCGACCCCGAGACCAGCCAGGACATCATGCTGCTTCTCGAACGCATCAACCGCACCGGCACCACCGTGCTGATGGCCACTCACGATCACCACATCGTGGACGCGATGCGTCGCCGGGTCGTCGAACTCGATCTCGGCCGGGTGGTCCGCGACGAAGCCCGCGGTGTGTACGGCGTGGGCCGGTAACCCAGTAGTCCGTTCCGAGACCAGTCCATCCGGCAACCGAAGGATCTTCACACCCCATGCGCGCCAGCTTCCTGTTCAGCGAGGTCACCACCGGCCTGCGCCGCAACCTCACCATGACCGTCGCGATGATCCTCACCACCGCGATCTCGCTCGCACTGTTCGGCGCGGGCCTGCTGGTCGTCCAGATGGCAGGAAAGACACAGCAGATCTTCCTCGACCGTGTGGAAATCCAGGTGTTCCTGACCGAGGACATCTCGTCGCTCGACCCGGGATGCGAACAAGATCTCTGCAGCACCCTGCGCACCGACCTCGAGAACACGGACGACGTGGTGTCGGTGCAATACCTCAGCCGTGACGATGCCGTGGCAGATGCAACCGACCGTGTGTTCGCCGACCAGCCGGAGCTGGCTGCGCTGGTCAGCCCCGAGAGTTTCCCCGCGTCGTTCAAGGTGAAGATGTCGGATCCGTCGAGTTTCGAGATCATCCAGTCCGATTTCGCGGAGCGCCCCGGTGTGGACAGCGTCCTGAACCAGCAGGACCTCGTCGAGCGGCTGTTCGGAGTGCTCGGCGGCATCCGCAACGCGGCATTCGCAATCGCGACGATCCAGGCCATCGCGGCGATCCTGCTCATCGCCAACACCGTGCAGATCGCGGCATTCACCCGCCGCACCGAGGTCGGCATCATGCGTCTGGTCGGCGCGACCCGCTGGTACACCCAGCTTCCGTTCCTCGTCGAGGCCGTCGTTGCCGCGATCATCGGCGCGGCCCTCGCCATCGGCGGGTTGTTCGCAGCCAAATCCTTGTTCCTCGACGACATGCTCTCCGAGGTATACGGCGCGAACATCGTCGCGAGAATCACCGACAGCGACATCCTGCTCGTCGCCCCGTTCCTCGTGATCGTCGGTGTCGGCATGGCAGCGCTCACCGCGTACGCGACCCTGCGCCTGTACGTGCGTGAATAACGAGTTGTGCGGGTTCCTATGCTGGAGTGTGTTCTGTTCGACCGATCGTGGATCTGAAAGGCCTGCACGTGAAGGAAAAGGGCCGGAAGGTCATCGCCACGAACCGTAAGGCGCGACACAATTACGCCATCCTCGACACGTACGAGGCGGGTATCGCGCTTGTCGGTACCGAGGTGAAGGCCCTGCGGGAAGGGAAGGCGTCGCTCGTCGACGCCTTTGCGACGGTCGACGACGGCGAGGTGTGGCTGCGCGGGTTGCACATCCCGGAGTACGGGCACGGTACCTGGACCAACCATGCACCGCGTCGAACCCGCAAGTTGCTGCTGCACCGGCGCGAAATCGACTCGCTGGTCGGCAAGACCCGCGAGGGAAACCAGACGCTGGTCCCGCTGTCGATGTACTTCTCCGACGGCAAGGTCAAGGTCGAACTGGCGCTGGCGAGGGGTAAGCAGGACTACGACAAGCGGCAGGATCTCGCCCGCCGCACCGCCGAACGTGAAGTGACCCGCGAGCTCGGAAGGCGTGTGAAGGGAATGCGTTGACCGCAGTCCTGCTCGCCTCCGTCGTGATGAACACCGCCGCCACCTGCGCGACCGGACGAACCATCGGATGGTGTGAGCGGCGTCATCCGGACATTGCCGGAAAAGGGAATGACATCGGGTGCGTGTGGCGTTAATGTAGGTAGTCCTGCGAACGTCGCAGGCGCGTACGGGGCTGAACGGTTTCGACTGCGTACGTTGAGTCAAGGGAAGCGTGTCGGTGCAGGCAAGAGACCACCGTAAGCGTCGCTGCAACCAATTAAGCGCCGATTCCAATCAGCGCGACTACGCTCTCGCTGCCTAAGTAGCGAAGCGTGTCTGTCAGTCCGATCTCGCCCTCGGGTCGGGTACTGGCATCAGCTAGAGGGCTTCACCTACCGGCTCGGTCACGGAGTCGGATGGGACATCAAACAGTGACTGGGATCGTCATCACGGCTTGTTCGCGAGACCGGGAGATCCAAGCAGAGACATAGCGGACTGCACACGGAGAAGCCTTGGCGAGGCGGCGGAGGACCCGGGTTCGATTCCCGCAGCTCCACCAACACGGACGAAGGCCCCGGACCGAATCACCGATGGTGATCGCTCCGGGGCCTTCGTCATGTTCGAGGTCGGTGTTACTTGCGGCGCGCGCGGACGGCGAACCCACTTGCGACGGCGACGAGTACGACCACACCGGCTGCGACAGCGATACCGATAGGGGAGACCCCGATGGTCGTTGCCGGATCTTCGGCAGTGGTGTCGGATGCGGTTGCTTCTCCGTCGTTACCGTCGACCTTCGCCCGGCCATCACCGGAGGACGCGTTCGCGACCGAGTTCTCGCCGAAGATGCCGTCGGCCATCGGAGCCGAGTAGGAGGGAACCTGCTCGGTGTTCCCGCTGACGGTCAGGTCGAGTCGGATCGGCACCGGACGATTCTCGCCCCCTTCTCGGGTCGATCCCACCTTGACCGCGATGTAGTACCAGCCGGTGAGCGCTTCCTTGCGAATATCGAGCTCGTCGGAGTTGCGGTTGTCGTAGCGGATCGGTGCTGTCGCGAGTGCAGGCTCGTTCGAGGGCAGCACGTTGTCGGTACCTGTATACGAGGTGAAGTCGCCGACGATCTCCTCGCGGGTCGGTGCGTACAAGGTGGTCGTGATATTCGAGACGTTCTCGACTCCGCGCGTGCCGTTCGCATCGAAGTGCACGCGATACGCAAGTCCTTGACCCCAGTCCAATGGGACTCGATAGAACACGAATTCGCCGGGTCGGACGGTGTCGGTGTACCGGCCGCTGCCACCCAACTCGGTGGCGGCGTTGAAGGAGCCACCACCGACGACCGCGGTGCCGGCGTCGTCCGGCTCGACGAAGGCGATCGGCGACGCGGAGGAACTCGGCCCGGGATCGATGACAGCAGGTTCGATTCCGACGAGCACCTCGATCGGCAGTCGCTCCGGCACGCCGGCGGAAACGGTGCTCCATTCCAGGGTGAAGTAGTAGCGCCCCCCACCGCGACACTTGTCGGCACTGCTGCCGTCCTCGGCGCGCTTCTCGGTGCGCCCGTGAACGCCTCGGCCACTGTCAGTGCCGCACCGTCACTCGAATTGACCACTTGCTCGAATACGAACTCGTTGCAGTCTCGACCGTCCCTGCCGTACACCCTCGAACTGAGGACATTCGTGTCCTCGGTGGTTTCGATGTCGGGCAGGCGAGGGAACGAGATGGTGCCGCTGAAGTAAGCCGTGGCCCCGTCGGGGACATCGACGGCGTAGTAGCGAGTTTCCTTCTGGCCGATCGTGTCCAGGTACTGACCCGGCTCGGCGACGGGGGTGTTGTCGTAGGCGGGTGTGCCGGTGATCGGGGCGCCTGCGGAGTCGTAGTTGCGCAGTGCAGCGGAGGTGACCTGCGGCAGGGTTCGTTCGAGTGCTGCGCCGTCGGCGGCATCGGTGTATGTGCACCGGTTACCTCTGCCATACAGGTCAATTGGGTGCGGGCCGCATCGTCGACCGCGAACCCGATCGTGTGCAGCACGAGATCGATACCTTGGGTCTCGAGTTCCCTGGCGACCTCGCAGGCGTCGGGAGGTGCGCAGGTGTCTTCACCGTCGGAGACGAGAACGATCGAGCGTGGTCCGGTGTCGGGGAGTTCGGCGGCAGCCTGACGAAGGGCGGGTCCCATCGGTGTCCAGCCGCTCGCTGTGATGCCGTCGACGGCGCTGTTGAGTGCGTTCCGGTCGAGGGTGCCGGGTTTGTGCAGCACCTGCACATCGCGGCAGCCCGCTTCTTTCTCCGCGTCGTCGTTGCCTGTGCCGGTTCCGTAGACGGTCAGCCCGACTTTCGATTCGGTCGGTGCGGTGTCGACGAACGTGTGGACGGCATTCTTGGCGGCGTCCATCATGGTCTGCGGGATCGGGTCGGTCCATGGATCCGGATGCGTCGAGGATGAGCATCGTCGGGGTGTATTGCGGTCCCGAGTCGATGTTCTCCTGGGCATGTGCTGGTGACACTGCGATGGCGAGACTGATGAGGCCGGCGGCCAGCGTCGCCATCACCTTGGTTCTGTGCGTGTCGTACCTCGCATAAGCCCCCGACTCATCTGCTCTGATTCGTATCGACGGTCGACAGTACAGAATTGATCCGACAACCGATTCGATGGGTTTCATCAACCGACTCAACGGGTTTCATTGAATGTTCGACCACATCGGGATGGTGTCCGGTTCGGGCGTTCAACTATCTCGCGCGGGTGCGGCCCGTCACGGGGCAAGATGGTCACCACACGCGTTCGACGAGGAGGACCCATGGCGCATGAACGAGCGGGACAGCTGGCGGCGCCCGAGGACCTGGTGGATCTTGCGCATCTGGTGACTTCCTACTACACGGTCCGGCCGATCCTGCGAACCCGCTTCAGCAGGTCGCGTTCGGGACTTCCGGCCACCGCGGATCCAGTCTCGACGCGGCCTTCAACGAGCAGCACATCCTCGCCACCACGCAGGCCATCGTCGAATATCGCGCAGCACAGGCACGATCGGTCCGCTGTTCCTCGGCCGCGACACACACGCCCTGTCGGAGCCCGCGTGGACGACAGCGCTCGAGGTCCTGATCGCCAACGATGTCGCGGTGGTCATCGATTCGCGCGATCGGTACACACCGACCCCCGCGATCAGCCATGCGATCCTGCGCCACAATGCCGGCGGCGGCGCGTCCGCAGACGGCATCGTCGTGACGCCGTCCCACAATCCGCCCCGCGACGGGGGTTTCAAATACAACCCACCGCACGGCGGACCTGCCGACACCGCCGCGACCTCTGTCATCGCGGACCGCGCCAACGAACTCCTCGCCGCGGGTCTCGCGGGCGTCAAGCGCGAATCGGCGGTCGACGCGCTGGCAGCGGCCGGTCGCTACGACTTCCTCGGCATCTACATCGACGACCTCCCGAACATCGTGGATTTCGACGCGATCCGGTCTGCCGGCCTGCGCATCGGTGCTGATCCGCTCGGCGGCGCGTCCGTCGACTACTGGGGCGAGATCGCCGATCGGCACCGCCTCGACCTCACCGTCGTCAACCCACTCGTCGATGCCACCTGGCGATTCATGACGCTCGACACCGACGGCAAGATCCGGATGGACTGTTCCTCGCCGAATGCCATGGCGTCACTCATCGGTGCCCGCGGGAAGTACGACCTCGCGACCGGCAACGACGCCGACTCCGACCGACACGGCATCGTCACCCCCGACGGCGGCCTGCTCAACCCCAATCACTATCTCGCGGTGGCCATCGACTATCTCTTCCAGAACAGGCCGGGCTGGTCCGAAGGTAGCCAAGTCGGCAAGACACTCGTGAGTTCGTCGATGATCGATCGCGTCGCAGCGGGACTGGGACGCGACCTGCTCGAAGTGCCGGTGGGCTTCAAATGGTTCGTGCCGGGCCTGCTCGACGGCAGCCTCGGATTCGGGGGAGAAGAGAGCGCGGGGGCTTCGTTCCTGCGTCACGACGGGTCGGTGTGGTCCACGGACAAGGACGGCATCGTGCTCGCGTTGCTGGCCGCCGAGATCACCGCCGTGACCGGTGCGACGCCCTCGCAGCGCTATACCGACCTCGTCGGCCGGTACGGCGATCCGGCCTACGCGCGGGTCGATGCACCCGCCACGCGAGAACAGAAGGCGATCCTCGCGAAGCTCTCGCCCGAGCAGGTGACCGCCACCGACCTCGCGGGCGAGAAGATCACCGCGACGCTCACCGAGGCACCCGGCAACGGCGCGGCGATCGGTGGGCTGAAGGTGACGACCGAGAACGCGTGGTTCGCAGCGCGCCCGTCCGGCACCGAAGACGTGTACAAGATCTACGCAGAATCGTTCAACGGCCCCGAGCACCTCGCGCAGGTGCAGGACGCGGCGCGCGAACTGGTGTCGTCGGTGTTGGGCTGACGGCGCGGTGCATATCGGGCTCGAACCGAGACCGGTCGTGTGCATCGCTAACATTGCCGAATCATGCGTACACGTGACGTGGCTCTGCCGCGGGAAATCTGGGTACTCGTCGCGGCGAGCTTCGTCATCGCCCTCGGCTTCGGTCTTGTCGCTCCCGCGTTGCCTCAGTTCGCGCGGAGCTTCGACGTGGGTATCACCGCAGCACGGTCGTCATCTCGGCTTTCGCGTTCATGCGACTCGCCTTCGCTCCGGCCAGCGGACTACTCGTCCAGAAACTGGGCGAGCGGCCGATCTACATCACCGGGGTGCTCATCGTCGCCGTGTCGACGGGCGCGGTCGCCTTTGCACAGACCTATTGGCAGCTCCTGGTCTTCCGGGGACTCGGTGGCATCGGCTCGACGATGTTCACCGTGGCTGCGCTGGGGCTGCTCGTGCGCATCGCGCCGCCCGATGCGCGAGGCCGCGTGTCGGCGCTGTATGCGACGAGTTTCCTGCTCGGCAACATCACAGGGCCGCTGCTCGGCGGAGCTCTCGTCGGGCTCGGCCTGCGTGCGCCGTTCCTCATCTATGCGGTCGCGCTGCTCGTGGCGGCTCCGTGGTCGGGGTCAGCCTGCGCAAGTCGCACTTGGCGCAACCGGCCACGGGCGACGGCGCTCCGGCGATGCGACTCCGCACTGCGCTCCGGTCGTCGACCTATCGCGCGGCGCTCATCTCCAACTTCGCCAACGGCTGGGTGGTGTTCGGTGTTCGCGTTGCGATGGTCCCGCTGTTCGTCGTCGAAGCCCTGAACCAGAGCGAAGGAATCGCGGGTGTCGCGCTGACCGCGTTCGCGGTGGGTAACGCGCTCGTGCTGATCAAGTCCGGTACGTGGTCCGACAGATATGGACGGCGCCCGTTCGTCCTCGCCGGGCTTGTCGTCTGCGGTGTGAGCACCGTCGTGATGGGCTTGTCCTCCGATCTCACGGTGTTCCTGATCACGTCTGCCGTGGCCGGAATGGGGTCCGGTCTGATCAACCCGTCGCAGCAGGCCGCGCTGGCCGATGTGGTGGGCAGCAAAGCGCGTGGGGGTCCGGTGCTCGCCACATTCCAGATGACCGCGGACGTCGGGGCAGTGGTCGGACCGATCGTTGCGGGCATGATTGCCGAGCGCTGGTCCTATTCGGTGGCGTTCGGCGTGACCGGAGCGATCATGCTGCGGCGGTGATTCCGTGGGCCCTGGCACGGGCTCCGCGTCGGGATCTGCCGGCTACCGAGCCGTCACCGAAGCGCCTGTGACCGGAGATACGGATCGCTGACCGGTTCGTCTGTAGTGTCGACCGCGTGTGGATTCGCATCGTCTCCGCAGCCGCGCGGATCGGTCTTGCCGCGCTCTGGCTGATCTCCGGATGGATCAAATTCTCCGATCCGACCCAGACCGTCGTCGCGGTGCGTGCGTATCAGCTTGTTCCTGCCGACCTGGTGAGACCCGTGGCCGCGGCGCTTCCGATGGTCGAACTCGTCCTCGGGTTGCTGCTGCTGGTGGGGCTTGCCGTGCGACCCGCTGCAGTGCTGTCCGGAGTGACGCTGGTGGTGCTCATCGGCGCGATCGTGTCGGCCTGGAGCCGGGGACTGTCCATCGACTGCGGTTGCTTCGGGGGCGGCGGTGTGGCGGAAGGAATCGACGGTGGCGACTACGCCGGCGAGATCGCCCGTGACGTCGGCTTCCTCGCGCTGTCGGTGTGGCTGGCTGTGTTTCCGCGCACACCCCTTGCGCTCGGTCCGCGATCCCGAGCCGCTCTCAGGACGAACTCAGACCGCGGTGGCAGAGTGAAGCCGGACAATTCACCGATGAACGAAGGACAGCATTCGTGAGTGCGAAGAAGGTCAAGCCGGTCAAATACTCGCCGGAGCCGACGTCGAACACATCCACCTACATCCTCGGTGGGATCGCGGTCGCGATCATTGCGGTGCTCGTCATCGGCGGAGTGTTGTGGCAGTCGGGAAGCACCGATTCTCGCAACGACGGATACGGCAGTGTCAGTAACGCTGCCGTCGAAGTCGCCCTCGACGACGACGGCACGATCCTGCTCGGCTTGCCGGACGCTGCCAGCACCATCGACGTCTTCGAAGATCCGATGTGCCCGTACTGTGCCGAACTCGAACACAAGCACGGTCAAGAGCTGGCGCAGGCGATCGACGAAGGGACCGTGGCAGTGCGCTACCACATCCTCTCGTTCCTCGACCGATTGTCGAGCAGCGGCGACTACTCGACCCGCGCCGTCGCGGCGAACCAGTGTGTCGCCGAGACGGGTGATGCGATCGCGTTCTCGACCTTCCACGCCTCGCTCTTTTCACCCGACAATCAGCCGGCCGAAGGCGGCAACAGCGATCACAGCAACGAGCAGCTCGCGCAGATGGCCCGGGATGCCGGAGCATCCGACGCCGCGGTGTCGTGCATCGCCGACGGGGCTCGCGTCGAGCAGGCTGCGGAGTCCGCGGAGGCGGGCCGGCAGCTGCTCGCCACGACGGGTGCAGCAGGCACTCCGGCCGTCATCCAGAACGGAACCGTCATCGATGCTCTCGGCAACGACAACTGGGTGTCCGAGCTCGCAGGCTGACCGGCTGGGCGGTGACGTGCACTGCTGCTCGTCACCGCTCTGACCAGTCGATTTGTTGGCTCAGAGATCGATGGTGTAGTTTTTCTTTCAGCGCGAGGGGTTCCCCCGGACGCAGAGATAATGAAATATGGGGCTATGGCGCAGCTGGTAGCGCACCACACTGGCAGTGTGGGGGTCAGGGGTTCGAGTCCCCTTAGCTCCACCGAAAAGACCGGGTCAGACATCGTCTGTCCCGGTCTTTTTTGTTCTGGATGTTCTGGTCGGCGCTCCGTCGACAGGGGCTATCGGCTGTTGACGTCGCCGGCATTCCGAGCGACGGACAACCCCACCATCTGCGCAGTGTCATTCCACAACGCGGCTGCCACGTCGTCCCTGCGCGCGAGTGTGGATGGATCCGGGAACGTCAGACGCCCGTTGCGCAGCGCCGCGTAACAGCGGCCGGGTGGAGGAGTCGTGCCGCCGGAGACCAGCGATGCCAGGGCTGTTCCCGCCGCGACGCGTGTGTTCATCGTGCGGTCGAACCACCGGAGTGGAGCGCCGAGGACCGTCCCGAACACCGACCATGCGATACGTCGTGGCAGGGGAAGCTTCGAACCAACGGTGCCGAAGACCTGCCCGGGGTCGTACGCCAGCGCCGTGACATGCCGGGCGCGGAGGTCGGGATGTACGCGCAGCGATCGGACGGTGAGTACATTGCACAGCTTCGACGCGCTGTAGGCATGCTGTCCGGCCCGTTGCGGTGCCGGGTGTCGCGCGGGGTCTCGGTCCGGGTGCGCGAG
>BBEG01000133.1 GCA_001312645.1 Rhodococcus sp. JCM 9791 | reverse complement strand
AGGAGCTTGCCGCGCACCACGTGTTCGCTGCCGCGGGCGGCGTGATCTGCGAGAACCTGACGAACCTCGCGGCGATCGACTTCCCGGATCCGCTTGTGAACCTGTTGCCGATTCCGCTCGAGGGCGCCGATGGGGCGCCCGTCCGTGCGGTGGCGATGCACGTCGAGCTGTTCTAGCAGGTGCGTCACCACGACACGTGCCGTCCCGTACACCGCGGTTCCTGCTGTGATCAGACCGAACACGACGATCCACACCCCTGCGGGAATTTTCGTCAGCCACCTCAGTTGGTCTGCGTCCGAGCCTTGGCCACGGCCTCGCATGTGGGTACGGGCGAGTTCGAATACCGGACGCGTCGCGCCGAGCAGCAGCACCCAGGTGATCAGATATGCCGCGGCGTATCGCACGACCGGATCACCGAGATAGGCTGCGGCACCCACGATCGCACCCGCGACCACGACGGAGAAGAATCCGTACAGGTTGCGGATCAGCAGGAGCAGCAGCGCCAGCGCCGCGAGAATCGACCACAACACCGCTGCCGGTCGGTTCAGGGTCAGCAGTGTGGCCGCGGCGAAGCCGAGCACCGCCGGACCGGTGTACCCGGCGAACGCTGTCGCGACCATGCCGGGACCGCGGGGGTTCCCCGACGACACTGTCACCCCCGACGTGTCGCTGTGCAATCGGATGCCCGACAGCTTGCGTCCCACCAACGCCGCGACGAGCGCATGCGAACCCTCGTGTGCCTGCGTGATCACGTGGCGGGTCTTCAGCCACAGCGGCCGAACTGTCACGAGGATCAACGCGATCGCTGCCGTGATCACCACCAGTGCTGTCGACGCGGGTTCGTCGACGGCAGAGACGGCCTGCCACGCGGATTCCACCGTGTTCGTGAACGAGTCGAGGCTCGACGCCACTGATCACCTTTCGTCGGGTGCAGGTGAGGCACGACACGTTGTCGGCCCCGCTAGCCTCATGAGCATGCCTGACCGTCGTGCCACCGCTGTCCGCGCGGGCATCGCGGACTCGTGGGCCGTCGGACTCGGACTGATTCCGCTCGGCCTTGCATTCGGGGTGGTGCTCACCCAGGGCGGCTTCGATTGGTGGTGGGCGCCGATCTTCTCGAT
Organism: Rhodococcus sp. JCM 9791; assembly: GCA_001312645.1. Taxonomy (GTDB): domain Bacteria; phylum Actinomycetota; class Actinomycetes; order Mycobacteriales; family Mycobacteriaceae; genus Rhodococcus. Next base: position 12,850 of record BBEG01000133.1, on the reverse strand, counting down.
CGTCATCTACGCCGGCTCGATGGAATTCCTGGCGATCGGTCTCGTCAGCGCGGTGACACCGTTCGCATCGATCGCCGCGGCGACGCTGCTCGTCAACTTCCGGCACGTGTTCTACGGACTGTCGTTTCCGCTGCATTCGATTCGCAGCAGGATCGGCCGCCTCTACGCCGTCTACGCGCTCACCGACGAGTCCTACGCGATCGTCGCGCCGAAGGCCGGTCAGGATCTGTCCGGCACCCGTGTGCTGACCGTACAGGTGTTGTGCCAGGTGATGTGGGTGGTGTCGGGGACGATCGGCGCGCTCATCGGTGCGGTGCTGCCCGCCGGCCTCACCGGCCTCGAATTCGCGCTCACCGCACTGTTCACAGTGCTCGCGATCGACGCGTTCCGCGCCAACCGCGACGTGCCCGCCGCGGTGCTCGCGGTGGTGTGCGGTCTGGTGGCGATGCTGCTTGCGAAGGATCAGATGCTTGTCGTCGGACTCGGATTGTTCGTCGCGTGTCTGCTCGCGCGGTTCGTCTATCGAAACAGGACTGCCGGTGCTGAATCGGTACCCGGTGTCGGATACGTGCTCGGGGCGCTGCTGGTGATGTTCGTCGTGACGGTCGCGCTGCGCGCTGCGCCGTTCCTGGCGCTGTCGGCGTTGAAGGACTCCGCTGTCGTCAAGTTTCTGGGCACGTCGATGCCGGTCGGCGTCATGATCATCCTCGTCATGTACACGCTGCGTGACGTGGGTGAGACGACGTGGCTTCCCGCGACGATCGGTGTGTGCGGCACGGTCGCGGTGCACCTGTGGCGGCGCAACGCGGCGCTGAGCACCGTGGTGGGAACCGCGCTCTACTTGGCGGCGTCGACGGTCTGGGGCTGAGTTGTCACCGGCGGGATCGGGGTCATGATCTCGCCGCGTCGGCTGCGCGCAGCGAAGATTGCGGCGACGAACACGACGACGGCGATGATGGCCTGCGAGTTTCCGAGCGCCTCGAGCACGACGTGTTCGACCCAGCCGCGCGACGACGCGTCGGTGAGTAGCTTGTTGGGTCCGAACAGGAAGATCAGTGTGGCGGGCACGAGTACGGGCCACCAGCTGCGGTAGCGCGGGGCGACGAGCAGCGGCACCAGGAACAGTGAGTACACCCAGTGGTGGGTGACGGCGATCGGTGCGGCGAGCAGCGTCGCGAGACCGACCAGCGCGAGGGCGGGCACAGTTTCACCGGCGCGCAGGAAGCGGTGCGCGGCCCACGCGGTCGCGGTGACGATGAGCGCGGCACCGATGATCCAGAGGATCTTGCTGGTGTCCTCGGATAGCCGAACCGGGCGATCAGGCCGGTGAGTGCCTGGTTGCGGAAGTACTCCTGGTCGCCGGCGCGATCGGTCGCGAAGAACTCGTCGGTCCAGAAGTAGATCGAGGAGTCCGGTCGCAGCCAGTAGCCGAACGCGACGGTCGCGATGAACGCCCCGAACGCGCGGACCACCGACGGGATGTCCTTGCGGAGCAGGAGCAGCAGGCCGAAGGCTGCGGGCGTCACCTTGATCGCCGCAGCCAACGCAATACCGACGCCGCGGAAGCGTGAGGGGATCACGCCGAGGACGTCGGCGACGACGAGTGCCATGAGGATGATGTTGATCTGGCCGAACGCGAAGTTCGATCGGAACGGTTCGAGCAGCAGCACCACACCGAGGGTGGCGGATGCGACGAGGCTTGCGCGGGTGACGTCGAGGCGCTGGTAGACGACTTTGAGGATCCACCACACGAGGGCGATGAGTAGAGCCGTCCACAGCACTTGCAGTGTCGTGCTGCCGATCAATGCCATCGGCGCGAACAGGAAAGCAGCGACCGGCGGGTAGATGAATCGGAAGCCGGAGTGGCTGTAGAAACCCTCCGTGTACAGGGGGGTGTGGTGCAGGAAGGCGTACCCGGCGTCGCGGAAGACATCGAGATCCATGAGGTATTCCGTGAACGCGTCCTGGACGTATCCGGCCACCGCGTACGCCGTGACCAGGAGTCCGATGGCGATCAGTGCGGAGTGCACGGGCCTTGCGCGGACTTCGGACAACAGCACGGGGTAGACCTCCGGGGGACGACGACGTTTCGGGATCCCGTCGGGGCGACCCCGTGGTCACGTTACACAAACGTTGTACGACGCAGCCGGGTCCGGACCGCTTCTTCCGCATAAGATGGTCGGTTCATCCCGTTTGGTGGGTTTCAGGAGGGCCGTGGATGGGTGTGTATCCGGTATATCTCGGTTTCTCGCACGACCGGTAGACATCCGTAGAGAACCGAATCGAGCGCGTTCGTCCCATTAATATTCTGATCTATTGGTATATCGCTAGATTGCCGAATATCTCTCTGAAATCGCGGCTCGGACGCCGACGCCCGCACAGTGCAGCACGAATGCGCACTCGCTGAGGTGCTCGGTACCGCCGAGATCCAGCGACAACTCCACCGACTCCGCCAATCGATACGGCCGGCTCTCCACCACCGAACCCAACGCGCGACGCAGCCGGGACACCTCGGCGCGCACGGCGACGGCGTGATCGGCGTCGCCGAACAGCGTGTGGCTCAATTCCGTCACCGACATCCCGATGCGGCCACGAATGTGCAACAGCAGCAGGATCTCGGCGTGCCGAACGGTCACAGCACTGCGCCACTGGCGTCCGGTGCCCGTCACCTCGACCGTCGGCGACGACGACAGTTGCAGCGTCATACGGATCGTCGCCGTGGATTCGGACGGCCGGATCAACCAGCCGTGCGGCAACTGTTCCGGTACACACAGTCCGAGACCGGGGACCGTCAGCGCCCGATCCGTGCGGGGAGCCCCGATGCGACGGGTCGCGGCGACACCGGACGCGTGCGCGACCCATCCGTGGTCGTCGACCAGCAGAACCGGCCCGCTGACCGAGGCGAGCAGTGGTGCGGCCTCGGTGCGCAGACGGTCCAGCCGGTGCTCGTGCTGCCGCCACAACTGCGACTCGGCGAGGCGCACCGCGGTGTCGACCAGCGCCCCGATCGCAGGGTGCAGCGTCATGGCCGGACCGCTGACATCGACGATGCCCAGCAGGTCGCCGCTGATCGGATCGTGGATCGGCGCGGCCGTGCAGTACCAGGGGTGTTGCGACTGCTCGAAATGTTCGCCGGAGAACAGCTGTACCGGCGCGGTCTCCGCCAGTGCGGTGCCGATCGCGTTGGTGCCCACCTTCTCTTCCGTCCAGACGGAACCTACGCAGAACCCCAGCGTGTCGGCTCGTGACCGTACGCGCGCCGAACCGCTGCGCCACAGGATGACGCCATCCGCGTCCGTCACGACGAGCAGCATCTGTGATGCGTCGGCGACCGGCGAGATCACCTGTTCGAGGTCGCCGATGATGGCGGCGAGCGGCGAGGAACGTCGACGCTGTTCGATTTCCTCGAGGGAGTACGGAACGCGTGCGTTGCTGCCCACCGGATCGAGGCCGGTGCGCAGGACTCGCGACCACGACCGGGCGACGACGCTGCGCGGTTGCATCGTCGGCGTACCGCCACCGATGACCGTGTCGTGCATCCGCATCAGATCGCGGGCGTATCGGGACAGATCGGTGCCGGGTGTGATCACGCTGAACGTGCTCCTGTCCTGCGGTGTCACGGTCCCTCCGTATTCCTGCTGGTCTCCGCAGCATAGGTCCCACACTGTGTTGCACGCCACACGCAACGTGATGCAACGCTTGCCTCGGTGTCGCATCGAGAGTGTGCTGGATCACATCAACGACCGGAAAGGATCGGCCATGACCGACATTCTCGAGCACCCCTCCGATCACGTCACCGACCCGCAGCAGCGGGTGGATGCGTGGCTGCGAGATTTCGAAGCGGCACTTGCTGCGCGTGACGTGGAGGTCGCTGCGGGCATGTTCGCCACCGACAGCTTCTGGCGAGACCTCGTCTCCTTCACCTGGAACCTCAAGACCGTCGAGGGACGCGACGGTGTCGCCGGCATGCTGCGTGAGCGTCTCGACGACACCGACCCGAGCGGATTCCGCACCACGGACACACCCACGGAAGACGACGGAGTGGTCAGCGCCTGGATCGCCTTCGAGACCGCCGTCGGTCGCGGCGAGGGCCACCTGCGTCTGGGCGACGAGGCGCGTGGACCCTGCTCACCACGCTCCAGGAGCTGAAGGGACACGAGGAGGGGAAGAAGGAGCGTCGCCCGCGCGGCACGAAACACGGCGCCGACCGCCACCGCATCACCTGGTCGGAACAGCGCGAGGCAGAGGAGCGCGAGCTGGGATACGAGACGCAGCCGTACGTCGTCATCGTCGGTGGGGGTCAGGGCGGCATCGCGCTCGGCGCGCGGATGCGTCAGCTCGGGATTCCGGCGCTGGTGCTCGACAAGTACGACCGTCCCGGCGACCAGTGGCGCGGACGGTACAAGTCGCTGTGCCTGCACGACCCGGTCTGGTACGACCACCTTCCGTACCTGCCGTTCCCGGAGAACTGGCCGGTGTTCGCGCCGAAGGACAAGATCGGCGACTGGCTCGAGATGTACACCCGCATCATGGAAGTGCCGTACTGGTCGAAGACGCTGTGCACGTCGGCGTCGTACGACGATGCGGCCGGCGAGTGGACCGTGAACGTCGAGCGTGACGGAGAACCGCTCGTGCTGCGGCCCAAGCAGCTGGTGATGGCGACGGGTATGTCGGGCAAGGCCAACATCCCGAATTTTCCCGGTATGGACCGATTCGAGGGCGACCAGCATCATTCGAGCGCGCACCCCGGACCGGACGCCTACGCCGGCAAGAAGGCTGTGGTGATCGGAGCCAACAACTCCGCGCACGACATCTGCGGCGCACTGTGGAGGTCGGTGCCGATGTGACGATGGTGCAGCGCTCGTCGACGCACATCGTCAAATCCGATTCACTCATGGACCTCGGGCTCGGCGACCTCTACTCCGAACGCGCGCTGGCCAACGGCGTCACCACACACAAGGCGGATCTGACGTTCGCGTCGCTGCCGTATCGGATCATGCACGAGTTCCAGATCCCCGTCTACCAGAAGATCGCCGAACGCGATGCCGACTTCTACGAGCGTCTGGAAAAGGCCGGCTTCCTCCACGACTGGGGCGACGACGGGTCGGGCCTGTTCATGAAGTACCTGCGACGCGCCTCCGGCTATTACATCGACGTCGGTGCCTCCGAACTCGTGGCGAACGGCGACGTCAAGCTCGCCCACGGCAACGTGCGTGAGCTCACGGAGAACTCCGTCATCCTCGAGGACGGCACCGAACTCGACGCCGACCTCGTCGTGTACGCCACGGGCTACGGGTCGATGAACGGCTGGGTCGCGACCTGATCGGTCAGGATGTCGCCGACAAGGTCGGAAAATGCTGGGGCCTGGGCTCGGACACCACCAAGGACCCCGGCCCGTGGGAGGGCGAGCAGCGCAACATGTGGAAGCCCACGCAGCAGGACGGACTGTGGTTCCACGGCGGCAATCTGCATCAGTCGCGGCACTATTCGCTCTATCTCGCCCTCCAGCTCAAGGCACGGTACGAGGGAATCCCGACGCCGGTCTACGGGCTCCAGGAAGTCCACCACTTGAGCTGACGGACACGCAGCCGCGCGGTGCGGTGGCAGATACCGCCTGTTGACAGGGTGCGTCTGCCACCGCACCGCGCGGTTGCACTTCCCCGTCGCTTCGCTCGCCCCGACTGTGGAGGTCAGGAGGTGCTGATCTCGTTGGGGGTGTGCGGCAAGGTCGCGGTGCGGATGCCGCCCGACTCGAGGTCGACGGCGTGCAACTCGTCGTTCGCCGGGTCGGTGACGTACGCAGTGTGGCCCTCCACCGTCAAAGCCGGTCGCGGCGACTGCCACTCATCGGGTTCGGTCCACGGGTCGAGAACCGTAATGCGTTCGACGACATCACCGGTCTCAGGATCGATCACGTGCAGCGCGCCGTCGGTGCCGAGCACCAGTGCCTCGCCGTGCGGTCCCCGTCCCAGCGACCGGAAGGTGTAACTCGTCCCTAGATCCACGAGTTGCATCTGTGCGGAGCGGGTGTCCACGAGCGCGACCCGTTCGGGGCGCTCGAGCTCGGCGTCGGGGTCGGTTTTGTAGTCGCCCAGGACGATCGGAGATTCCTCGGAGCCGGCCTGATTGCCGAGCCGTCCGTACGGATCGGGTGCGGTGACCTTCGTGAAGGTGCCGTCGCGGAAGATCACCATGCCGTCCTCACATCCGAACACGACCGAGTCGGCTGCGACGGCTTCGCCGTGGACTCCGGCGCACTCGTCGGTTCGCGCGACTTCGTTGCGGTCGACGTCGAGAAGAACAACGCTGCTGCGGCTTTCGCTGTCGCCCTCGGTGACGAGGAGTGATCCGTCTTCGAGTGGCACGGCGACACCGTGGTGGGCGTCGGGTGTCGTGTACGTATCCGTGTCGGGGCGTGGGCCGCTGGGGTCGAGTTCGTCGGAATCGAACAGTGCGATATTTCCTGTGCCGTCGTCGAACAGTGCGGTGGTGCCCGCGTGGGCGACGACGTGGCCGGGCTTGTCGGCGGGAAACGTCAGGTCGGTGAGCGCCGGTGTTCCTGCGAAGTGGTGGCTGTGGTCGCCGTGGGCGTCGCTCCAACTGCCCGTGTCCAAGGCGCGAAAGCCTCCGGTGGTGGAAACGAACACGTGGCGGTCGTCGCCCGCGGGACCGAGTCGGTTGAATCCGTCGAGTGGCAGATTCGCGACGACGTCGAGTTCTGTCGCGTCGACGACGAGGATGCCGCCGTCGTAGGTGAGGGCCAATCGCGGCTCGGGTGAGGTGACCTCGACGGCCGGTGCGACGGTCGGTGCTGCGTTGTTCGGTGCGGCATCGGCGGGATCGGTCGACGAGGAGCATCCCGCGACCAGTGCGGCTGCGAGCGCTGCTGACAGCGCGAGGCCGCCGTGGTGGATCGGTTTCATGGCGGGAATTCAGCCAGTAACGAAAATGAATGTCAAAGTAGATAATGCGTACTTGTGCATTCATGTATCTAAGACACGCGCTAGAGAAACCCAGAATCCGCCGACGCCATCGTTACCATCGACCGATGGACCCGGTCCGCAACCCGTACGCCCCCGGCGCGGGGCAGCGCCCACCCGAACTCGCCGGCCGAGAGAAGCAGCTCACGGCCTTCGACGTGGTGCTCGAACGCATCGCACGAGGAAGACCCGAACGCAGTGTCGTGCTCACCGGCCTCCGAGGGGTCGGCAAGACCGTGTTGCTCAACCACCTGCGTTCGCTCGCGATAGGAAAGAGCTGGGGCACCGGCAAGATCGAAGCCGCCCCGATCAAGGTCTGCGTCGCCCCCTGTCGTCTGCGCTCCACATGGCCGTCCGCGAGATCGCCGCGGGGCATCCCGACCCCGAATCGGTCGACTACTTCCTCGGCGTCCTCAAGTCGTTCGCGCTGCGCGCCACCGCAGACAAGGGCATGCGTGAACGCTGGCAACCCGGCATCGACGCGCCCGCGGTCAAGGGTCGCGCCGACTCCGGCGACATCGAGATCGACCTTGTCGAGCTCCTCGTCGACGCCGCCGGACTCGCCCGCGACGTGGGCGTCGGCATCGCCCTGTTCATCGACGAAATGCAGGATCTCGACCCGGACGACGTCTCTGCGATCTGCGGCGCGTGCCACGAATTGAGTCAGGATGCCGCACCGCTCATCGTCGTCGGAGCCGGGCTGCCGCACCTGCCCGCCGTACTGTCGGCGTCCAAGTCGTACTCCGAGCGGTTGTTCACCTATCACCGCATCGACAGGCTCGACCGTGAGGCTGCAGACCATGCACTGATCGCACCCGCGGAACGTGAAGAGGTCGAGTTCACGCAGGAAGCACTCGATGTCCTGTACGAAATGGCCGACGGCTACCCATATTTCGTGCAGGCATACGGGAAGGCCACGTGGGACGTCGCCGCCGCCAGCCCGATCACCCCCGACGATGTGCGAGTCGGTTCACCCGACGCCGAGGAGGAGCTCGCCGTCGGCTTCTTCGGTTCCCGTTACGAGCGCGCCACTCCGGCGGAACGCGAGTACATGCGTGCGATGGCCGAACTGTCCGGCGATGATGGCCCCGTCCCCACCTCGAAGATCGCCGTGGAGCTCGGACGTAAGCCGGCGTCGCTGTCGCCGGCTCGCGACGGTCTCATCAAGAAGGGCTTGATCTATTCCGCCGAACGAGGCTTCATCGGGTTCACCGTGCCGCACTTCGGGAAGTATCTTCGTGCTCAAGCAGACTGAGTTGCGCACGTAGTCGCGTCAGTGCGCGATGCTGGGCCACGCGCACCGCGCCGGGTGTGGTACCGAGCATGAGGGCGGTGCGTTCGGCACTGTAGCCGCGGAAGATCCGCAGAATCACGATCTGCCGCTGCTGTTCCGGTAGCAGGTCGACGAAACGACGTGCAGTGGAGGCGAGTTCGCTGTCGAGTACATCATCGTCGGGCGCGGGTTCGTGCACCTCGTGTACTTGCGCCACCGGACGCGATGCATTGCGTCGGGCATCGACGACCTTGTTTGCTGCGATGGCGAAAGCGAACCGCAACACCGACCCACCCCGATCGTCGTATCGGGGGAGTGCACGGACCAGGGCCAGGCAGGTCTCCTGCGCGACGTCTTCAGCGGGTGTGTGAGCCCGGGTCTGCTCGTCCATGCGGGCGGTGCAGAAGTTCAGGACGTGCGGGCGTACACACCTCACCACGGTGCCGACGGCGTGCGGTTCACCGGCGACGGCGCGCGGCACCCAGTGGCGGAGCAGGAGTTCGGTCTTCTTGTCGGCCACGGCGGTGGTCCTCTCGGGTGGTGTGGATGTCACACCACCTTCCGCCGCGGCGTGGCCGCGCAACACCGACCCTCGGGTGGGTTATTCGTCCACCCACTCCACTGTGTCGTCGAGCGATGCCCGATCGGTGCGGCACGTATTGGCCGGATGAGCGTCGTCGGCGTACCCGAAGGAGATGGCGCAGACGACGTCGCGGTCGTCGCCGATGTTCAGTTCGCGCCGCAACGAGGAACCGGCCATGGGTACGGCGGCCTGAGGGACGGCAGCGATGCCGAGGGACTCTGCGGCGAGCAGCAGAGTCGAGACGTATCCACCGCAATCGACTGCGCCGTACACGCCGAGAGCCTTGTCGGTGGTGATGATCGCGACGTGCGGTGCACCGAAGAACCGGTAGTTCTCGAGCATCTGCTCGGTGCGGCGCGCGTAGTCGTCGCGGGCGATGCCGAGCGCGTTGTACAGGGCGTATCCGGCGCCGCGGCGCCGTTCGGCGTACTCGCCCCGGTACTCGACCGGTCCCGGGATGTCGGGATCGAACTCGCCCGAGGTCGCCTGCGCGTAGAGGGCCTGCCCGAGTCGTTCGACGGCCTTTCCGCCGACCAGATGCACACGCCACGGCTGGGAGTTGCACCATGACGCGGTGCGCTGACCCATCTGCAGCATGCGTTCGATGTCCTCGCGCGGAACATGCTTGTCGAGGAAGCCTCGGCAGCTGTAGCGGGAGTCGAGGAGTGCCGACAGTGTCTGGGCATCGCTGGTCATGCCGACCACGATGGCACAAGCGAGGAGTTAGCGCTCGTTCAGGGGTGGTGCAGCGACGACATTCGTCGGCGGACATCACGCCGGTGCGCCGACCCGGTTCGAGCACGATTGCGTTCTCTAATACTTTCTATCTGATTGTCGAGAAATGGAGATAGTCCGCGATGGCCACCCTCCGCGCTTGTCGCCCAGCGGCGTGTGAGACTGCATGAGTGGGAAAGACCGATCAGCCGTTGCTCGGGGAGTCGTGGCGCACCGACCTCTTCGACATCCCGGCCTATCTGCGCGCTGTCGGCGTCCACCCCGCCGAACCGACGCTCGAACTGCTCGAGGAGCTGCACGGGAAGCACGTGCGTACTTTTCCTTCGGGAACGTGGACGTGTTGCTCGGCACCCATCCCGGCGTTGCACCCGATGCCGTCCAGGATCAGTTGGTGCGACGAGGTCGAGGCGGCTACTGCTTCGAGCATTCGCAGATATTCGCGGCGACGCTGGAGTACCTCGGTTTCTCCCTACGTCGGGCGCTGGGGCGGGTGCATGAGCTCACCAACACCCGTACCCATATGACGGTCCACGTCGAGGTCGACGGAGAGAGATGGCTGTGCGACCCGGGATTCGGATTCAGTATCACCGGACCGATCGCGTGAAGGACGGTGCTGCGCGCGTCGAGGGAGTTCGAGAATTCGGTGTGCGAGAACTCACCGATCAAGCAACACCGTCTGGGCGCTCACGCGCGGCGGAAATGCCGAGCACTATGCCGACGAGAGTCCGGTCCATCCCGCCGACGTCAGGGCCGGGCACTTCGTCACATCGCGTGAGGAGAATTCTCCGTTCGTGAATCACCTCATGGTGATGCGACACATGCCGTATGCCCACGTCACTCTCACTGAAGAGGCGCGGACGATCCGTGCTCCCGGTAAGCCCACCGAGCACGCCGAGCTGTCGGTCGCCGAAGTCGTCGACACCGTACGCGAACTCGGAATCATGCTGGACGCGGAGGAGATCGACGCGTTGACCGCCGTCGTGACGCGACTGCGGAACGGTACGTGAAACGACGGCGTCAGACGATGTCCTGCTCATGCCCGGCCGCGACCTTCCGCAGCCCGCGGTACGCCTCGGCGGGTGAACGACGGCCCGCGACCACGGCCTCGACCTCTGCTGCGATCGGCATCTCGACGTCGTACTCGCGCGCGAGTTCCATCACTGTCGGTGCGGTTTTCACGCCCTCGGCGACCTGACCGAGTTCGGCGAGCGTTTCCTCCAGGGTCAGGCCACGCGCAAGAGCCTCGCCCACCCGCCGGTTCCGAGATGCCGGGCTCGTGCACGTGGCGATCAGGTCCCCGATTCCGGTCAGGCCCGCGAACGTACGCGGTCGCGCCCATCGCCTCCCCGAGACGTGTCATCTCTGCGAGACCGCGAGTGAGGACCATCGCGCGTGTATTGTCGCCCACCCCGAGTCCTTCGGCCATGCCTGCGGCGATCGCAACGATGTTCTTGAGTACGCCACCGAGTTCGCACCCGAGCACATCGGTGTTGCGATACACCCGGAATACCTTGGACGCGAACAGCGGTTGAAGTGCCGTGGCCACGGAGTCGTCCTGCATCGCGACGACCGTCGCCGCAGCCTTGCCGTCGGCGATCTCACCGGCGATGTTCGGTCCGGACAGCAATCCGACGGGATGCCCGGGCAGGCACTCGGATACCACCTGGGTCGGTCGCAGACGCGTTCCAGGTTCGAGGCCCTTCGCGAGTGACAGGATCGGCACCCACGCGCGCAGTCGGTCGGCGATCTGTTCGAGCGTCGTGCGCACCGCGTGCGAGGGCACGCCCACCACCAGAACATCGGCTTCGTGGGCAGCTTCGGCAATGTCCGTTGTGGCGCGTAACCCGTCCGGAAGCTCACGGTCGCCGAGATATCTGCTGTTGCGTCGCCGCTCGTTGATCTCCGTGACGGTGTCCGGATCGCGCGCCCACAACAGCGTCGGTGTGTTGTGTGCCGCGAGCGCGGCCACGGTGGTGCCCCAGGAGCCGGAGCCCAGAACGACGACGTGAACCGGACGTGCCATGGTGATCCTCGAGTTCGTAGACGGTGGTGCCAATCCAGAGTGGCAGTTGCGGTCTCACCACGAGGTGTGTTTGCCCGACTTCGTCGTGGTGTCCCCATCGTTATGAGTCCAGCTGAGAGTGCGTTTCCGGACTCGAATGGGCATTTTCTCGGGTAACGCGATAGCCGAGACCTTCGACGTACCGAATATGGCTACAGCACAACGTGGACGAGCCCTGACCCGGATCGCGCTCGGTGCAGGCGCCATCGCAGTGTCTGCCCTCATCGGTGCGGCACCTGCGACTGCGCAGGAACCGCCCGTGCGCGACGGAGGTGCGGGTACCGTCCCACGGGAATCCATGCCCGATGCCGTCCTCGGCTATGCAGGATTCCTCACGCCGCGGATCGAGTCCGAGATGGTGGGGATACCGACTCGGTACGGCAGTCTGTGCGCACCACGCGAGGTGTACACGCAGTACGGCGACCCGACCGGTCACCGCGCCCGGACCTACGCGGTGGACGGTTTCGCCGCGCACGAACTGAGCGGCCCACCAGGAACGGCCGGCGCCGAGGTGTTCGAATACGCCACGGCTGAGGCCGCCGACACGGCATTCGAGACCGTGAAGAACCTGACCTACGGATGCGAGGTGCCGGTCGACGGGCTGGTGGTCCCGTCCGTGTCGCCGAACAACACACTGTGGGGTGGTCCCGGGGAGCCCACCGACGGTGATGCCTTCTCCGTCCAGTCGGGCAACTATCTCGCGCACGGTGGCTCCGACAGCTACACGACCGCGCGATACGACCGGTACATCATCGTCGGCGGATATCACACGCCGCCGCATCCCGATGCGCCGTTCATCGAGCCTGCGCAGGGCGTCGCCGTGGCCGACAAGGCGGTGAACGCCACACGCAACTCCGCGCTCGGACTCGCGTGAATCTGCGGACGCAGGTCAGATGGTCCGATACCCGTCAATGTCAGAAAAACCACACTTGATCTGCGAATTTTCATTGGCGGTGGAGACACCGCGTGGCTACTCTCGGCGGATATGAGTGAGCCGAGTCCGTACCCCGGACGCCTGCAGGCGACCTTCGTCCCAGCCTCGCCACTCTTGTGTGGTGGGGCGTCACGGACGTGGAGTCGGCGTTGACCGCGCTGGGCCTCCCGACGGGGACCGCCACCACGTGCCGGCTCGCGGTGCCAGTGGGTGCCGGCACCGTTGCTCCGCAGACGGTCGAGGTTCGGGTGGCGGACCTTGCCGCCGTGCTACCCGCGTTGAG
>BBEG01000132.1 GCA_001312645.1 Rhodococcus sp. JCM 9791 | reverse complement strand
TTCGCGGGGTCGCTGCTGTTCGGTGTGGCCACGGCTGTCACCGGCCTCCTTTTCGGTGCTGTGGCGGTGGTGACCGCGCAGTTCAGTGAGCATGCGCGCGCCGCGACCGGGTCTGCGCTCGCGGTACTCGCGGTGGCATTCCTGGTGCGCGGATTCGGCGACATCATCGAATCCACCGGCTCGTGGTTGTCGTGGCTGTCGCCGATCGCGTGGGCGCAGCAGACCCGTCTCTACGTCGACGAACGATGGTGGCCACTGCTGCTGTCCGTGGTCGCGATCGGTGTGCTCCTCGTGGTCGCGGTAGCCTGTCGCGGCGCCGAGACATCGGGGCCGGCCTGCGCGCCCCGAAACCGGGGCCCGACCAAGCGTCGCCGTCGCTGCTCACGCCGCCCGGACCATCATGGAGGCTGCTGCGCGGGACCTTCGTGGCGTGGACGGCAGCCCTCGCGATCCTCGGACTGGCGATGGGTACGCTCGCCGATTCGATCGAGGGCATGGTCGACAGCGTTCCCGACATCGGGGAGTTCCTCGGTGGCGACACACAATCGTTGACCGCGTCGTTCGGTGCGACGATGCTGATGTTCCTCGTCGTGGGGATCGCGGCGTTCGCGGTCTCGGCGGTGATGCGTGTCCGAGGAGACGAGGATGCGGGCCGGATCGGGCTGGTGATCGTCACCGGAACACGGCGCACGCGATTGTTCCTGTGGATCGTCGCGGTGATCGTGGCGCAGGTCCTCGTAGCACTGGTCGTCACAGGTGCCGCGACCGGACTGGGTATGGCCGCCGCGACCGGCGAGGCGGACTGGATCATCCGGATGTGCGGTGCCGCACTGGCATACGCCCCTGCTGTGTTGTTCGTCTTTGCGGTGGCGCTCGCGCTGGTCGGTCTCGTCCCGCGTCTGGCCGAGCTGGCGTGGATCCTCGTGATCTACGCGGTGTTCGTGGCGTGGTTCGGCGAACTGCTGAACCTGTCGCAGTGGCTGCGCGACCTCTCGCCGTTCTCGCACATTCCGTTGGTCCCTTACGACACTGCGAGTGCTGTGCCGATGCTCGTGCTCGGTATTTCTGCTGTGGTCCTGGTCGCGGCGGCGGTCGTGGGCTTCCGCCGCCGCGATGTGATGGTGTGACGGGAGTGCGTCAGTTTCGGTATTCGGGGTGCTCGGAGACGAACTTCTCGACATACGAGCAGGATGTGCCGATATTCAGGCCCTGCTCGCGGGTCGTGTCGAGTGCGTGCTGCACGACCTGCCCGGCAAGCCCGCGACCGCGGAAATCCGCTTCGGTGACGGTGTGGTCGAAGTCGCGCATGCCATCGACATCGCTGTAGTCGGCGTATGCCGCGAGATCGTCGCCGATGAACAGCGCGAACCGCGACTGCTCGGGCAGGTGTTCGATGCGGATGGCGGTCTCGGTGTTGTTCGACATGCTCACGACTTTACATGTGGCTCGGATCGTCGGTCTCGATCACCAGCGCGTCGTCGTCGCGCAGCGCCACGAACGGGATGGACTCGCGGCGAAGGTATTCCAGTGTGCGGTCGACACCGTCGTCACCCAGCAGGGAGTCTCCCGCATGGGGAACGATCGCGTGATCGACCAGCCGAGTCCGTCCCACACCACAGGGCCCGCACCGATCTCGACGACCTCGGCGGGATCGTCCGAGAACTCGAGCCCCCGCAGCGTCGGTGTGGCGATGCACGCGCCGGCGCTGTACCCCGCATACGCGAGGGCGCCGGTACCCACCAGATCTGTGAGCACCGTGTCGCCGCCGCTGCGGGCGAGCTGGGCACGTAACACGAAGGTGTTGCCCCCTCGCACCCACACCGAGGAGAAGGCGCCCAGCCGCGCCCGGAGACTGCCCGGATCGCCCAGGTGATCGCGGAGATCCACCTCCTCCGGGTCGTATCCGAGACCCCGCAACGGCCCGAACTCGCTGGTCACACTCGATTCGCGGGCGCGGGACGGCCACGCATCACCAGCGTTGGCGATCACGGCGACCCGCCCGGGTCCGCGCGTCACCTCCAACAGACGAGTGGGATCGGATCCGAACCGGTACGAAGACAGGAACAGGCGCATCGGTCAGATCGTGAACGCGAGATTCTCGACGATACGACGCCCCACCTCGGTGTCGCCGCCGAGAGTGACTTCACCGAGTTTGTCGACGCCGCTGACCCGCCCACCTGCCAGCCGCACGAACAGGGCCGAATCCATCGTGATCGTGCTCGTCGCGGGCCCCGACAACGAGGGAACCGTACTCGCGCGACCCGCCACCTCGAGATGGATCGTCCGGGCGAGCGGCCCGGTGAGTTCGAGTGTGATCGACGAACCTTCGGGAGCCTTGCCGCGTTTGCCCACGACGAACGGCACCGCACCGAAGATCTCGGCGGAGCCGAGTTCGGCTCGGGCGCCGCCCTCACTGCCGACGGTGCCCAGTGCGTCGTGGATGTCCAATTCGTGTAGCCAGCAGTCGAACACCCGGATACGCATGAATCGGCCGTAGGTGGCCGGGCCCACCGGAGTATCGGCCGGTGCATCGAAGTCGGTCTGCGTCAGCGCACTCAGACTCGCGCGCCGCTGCGCCACGATATCGCGGTAGCGCGCCAGAACGTCGTCGCCGGACGCGCCGCGGAAATGTTCGACCCACTGCTCGTTGAATGCGCCGATCTCGTTGCGGACGTGGCCCAGTGCGTGCACATCGATGTCGACATGAGGTGCGGCGACACCGGCAAGCAGAGATTCGGTGCCGATCAGGTGCGCGACGATGTCCTTGACCGTCCACCCGGGAAGGTTGGTGGGGGTGAACCACGCATCGCCCTGGACCCCGGCCAGCAGTGCGTCGAGGACCTCGAATTGTTCGAGGAGCAACGGCCGGATGACGTCGATGGGGAATTCGCTGGTGCCGGAACTGTCGGACGGGGTTGTCACTGGTTCTCCTCGGTCGAGAGACGGTCGAGACCTGCGCGGATCGCCGCAGCGGTGGATTCGGGGTGGCGGGGCTTGCGACGTAGGACACCGATGCCCAGGCGGATCCGGTCACCGTTCCATCGTGGAATGACGTGCAGGTGCATGTGGAAAACGGTCTGGAATGCGGCGCGACCGTCATTGACCACCAGGTTGGCGCCGTCGGTGGCCAGATCTGATCGGGCGAGTGCGCGTGCCAAGCGTTGGCCGGCTGGAACATCGATGCCGCGGAGGTGGGGTCGAGGTCCTCGAGCCGCTCCGAGTGGGCCCGCGGCACCACCAGAAGGTGGCCGCGCGTCAGAGGATGGATGTCGAGAAACGCGACCACGTGGTTGTCCTCGTAGACCAGCGCGGCCGGTGCACCGCCCCCGGCTATGGCGCAGAACACACAGGAGTCCACCGGTTCACTCTAGCGCCGACACCAATTCCGGTAGGCCGACTGCGGCCGTCGTACGCCATACCACGTCGACTGATCGGACAGGTCGGTGTCCTCGGGATTGATCTCCACCACCGGAACTCCGTCGTTCCGTGCAAGTGACGGCAGTCCGGCCGCGGGGTACACCACGCCCGATGTGCCGACGACCAGCAGTAGATCTGCGTGGCGTAGCGATGCCGTCGCGGCGTCCCACGGTTGCTCGGGCAGCATCTCGCCGAACCACACGACGCCGGGGCGGACGACCCCGCTGCAGTTCCGGCACTTCGGTGGATCGAGTCGTTCGACAGGTTCCTCCGGCGGCTCGGGAACGTCTGCGCCGTGTCCGCAGTCGGCGCAGCGCGGCTCGAACAGACTGCCGTGCAGATGGGCGAGCACCGCACTGCCCGCGCGTTCGTGCAGATCGTCGACGTTCTGTGTCGTGATCTGTAGCTCTGCGCGCCGTCCCCATTCGGCCAGCGCGAGATGACCTGCGTTCGGTTGAACTCGCAGTACCAGCCCGACACGCCACTGGTACCAGGCCCACACAAGCGGAGGGTCGTCGTTCCACGCTTTCGGAGTTGCGAGCGATGCCGCGTCGAAGTCGGCCCACAATCCGGTCTGCGCAGCACGGAATGTCGGCACACCGCTCTCGGCGGACATGCCGGCGCCGGTGAGGACGGCGACACGTCGGGCGGGGCGCGCGAGGTCGAGGATCGGGGAGGGGACGGTCATGGCGTCACGGTATGGGAGTGATGTCAGATCGTCGGGGAAGTGTCCGGCACGTGCCCGCAGCGGGGGCACGGGATATCGGGATCGTCGAGGAACAGCCCGCAGTCCGGGCAGACGCGGTCGAGCCAGCACACCGGGTCGCCGCCGAGATCGTCGGTCATTGCTTCGTACTACCCCCCGCGCAGATGCTCGGCAAGTACCTCCGCGCCGCTGTGTTCGACATCCCGGGTCGCGGTGAGGAGAACAAGGGGACGCCCGTCGGCCAGGGTGTCGAGCCGCTCGATCGCGGCGCGGCCACCGGGCGATGCCAGCTCCTCGATGTAGCGATCGCGGAACTCGGCGAACAGGGCTGTGTCGTGCGAGTACCACTTCCGTAGGTCCGTCGAGGGTGCAAGTTCCTTCGCCCAGTCGTCGTAGTGGAAGGCGTCCTTGCGAAGTCCTCGGGGCCACAACCGGTCCACGAGAACACGCACGGATTCCTCGGCGCCGGGATGGTCGTAGACCCGCTCGACACTGACGTCACGTCGCGACATGTGTACCTCCCGAAGTCGTCTTCTCACAGATGCGAAGGTGCACCTGTGAAGTGAGGTGCCTCACATTCTTGCATTTTCTTACTGTTCGGACTCGATTCAGACAGACCGGGCCAGTTGCGACTCGGGAGTGGGAGCGGTAGGTCTGGCAAGGCTTACAACAACACGTGTAGGGCCGTTACATGGCCGACAGACACGCATTCGCCGCCGATCGCGGCGCCGCGCGCGGCAATTTCATTCGACGCAGGAGATAGAGAATATTGAGTAGCGAAGGATCGAACACGGAGAGCGGGGATCGTCGCCGCCCGGCCGTCGGTGTCGTTCGTGAGACGAACGACGGCGAGCGGCGTGTCGCGCTGGTACCGAAGGTTGTGCCCTCTCTCATCGCCAAGGGCTTCGACGTGGTTGTCGAGGCCGGCGCCGGGCAGAATGCGCTGATCCCCGATCAGGCATACAAGGAAGCGGGCGCCACCATCGGCGACGCGTGGTCGGCCGACATCGTCGTCAAGGTCGCACCGCCGTCGGACGCCGAGGTCGCCCGCCTGAAGTCGGGTCAGAAGCTCATCGGCTTCCTCGCCCCGCGCAATGCGGAGAATCAGATCGGTGCGCTGACCGCCGCCGGCGTCGAGGCGTATGCCGTCGAGGCCATTCCGCGTATCTCGCGTGCCCAGGTGATGGACGCGCTGTCGTCGCAGGGCAACGTGTCGGGCTACAAGTCCGTGCTCGTCGCCGCTTCGGAATCGACGCGCTTCTTCCCGATGCTGACCACTGCGGCCGGCACTGTGAAGCCGGCGACCGTGCTGGTGCTCGGAGTGGGTGTCGCGGGCCTGCAGGCTCTCGCCACCGCCAAGCGTCTCGGTGGTCGTACCACCGGGTACGACGTGCGTCCCGAGGTTGCCGACCAGGTGCGGTCGGTCGGTGCGCAGTGGCTCGATCTCGGTATCGACGCTGCAGGCGAGGGCGGATACGCCCGCGAGCTCACCGAAGAGGAACGCGCTGCGCAGCAGCAGGCGCTCGAGAATGCCATCAAGGCTTCGACGTCGTCATCACCACTGCGTTGGTGCCGGGTCGTCCCGCGCCGCGTCTGGTGACCGCCGCGGCGGTCGAGGGCATGAAGCCCGGTTCGGTCATCGTCGACCTCGCCGGTGAAACCGGTGGCAACTGTGAGCTCACCGAGCCCGGACAGACCGTCGTCAAGCACGATGTGACGATCTGTTCGCCGCTGAACCTGCCCGCGACGATGCCCGAGCACGCGTCCGAGCTCTATTCGAAGAACGTGTCCGCGCTGATCGAGCTGTTGCTCGACGAGAGCGGCGCGCTCGCCCCGGACTTCTCGGACGAGATCCTTTCGGGTGCATGCGTGACGCGGTCGAAGGAGAACGTCTAGATGTACAACGAACTGCTCGCGAACATCGCGATTCTGGTCCTTGCCGGATTCGTCGGATTCGCCGTCATCTCCAAGGTTCCGAACACGCTGCACACGCCGCTGATGTCCGGTACCAACGCCATCCACGGCATCGTCGTGCTCGGCGCCCTGGTGGTCCTCGGGCACTTGCCCGGCGACGCCCACTGGGGAATCAAGATCATTCTGTTCGTCGCGTTGGTGTTCGGCACGCTGAACGTCGTCGGCGGCTTCGTCGTCACCGACCGCATGCTCAGCATGTTCAAGTCCAAGAAGCCCGAGTCCGGCAAGGACGCAGAGAAGAAGGGGGCTGACGCCTGATGGGCTACCTCGTCTCCGTCCTGTACATCGTCGCGTTCGCGATGTTCATCTACGGTCTGTCGGGCCTGACCGGACCGAAGACCGCCGTGCGCGGCAACTACATCGCCGCAGTCGGTATGGGTATCGCAGTCGTCGCGGTGCTCATCGACATCCGCGAGACCGACAACTGGGGCCTGATCATCGGCGGCCTGGCCGTCGGTGTCATCCTCGCGTCCCGCCTGCACTCAAGACCAAGATGACGGCGATGCCGCAGCTGGTCGCCCTGTTCAACGGTGTCGGCGGTGGCACCGTTGCCCTGATCGCGTGGGCCGAGTTCCTCGACTCGTCGAGCTTCACCACCCTCGACGATGTTCCGACAGTCACCATGATCGTCGGGTCCCTGTTCGCCGCGATCATCGGCTCGATCTCCTTCTGGGGCTCGCTCGTCGCATTCGCGAAGCTGCAGGAACTGCTGAACAAGAACCTCGAGAAGAAGCTGGTCGCCGGCGCGAAGCTGTTCCAGCTCGCCAACATGGTGCTCGTGGTCGCGTCGATCGCGATCGCCGTGTACATCGGTATCAGCGCCGATGGTGAGCCGCTGGCCTCGTTCTGGATCGTGCTGCTGCTCGTCGTCGCAGGTCTGATGGGCCTGTTCGTGGTGCTGCCGATCGGTGGCGCCGACATGCCCGTCGTCATTTCGCTACTCAACGCCCTGACGGGTCTGTCGGCTGCGGCGGCCGGCCTGGCGTTGAACAACCAGGCGATGATCGTTGCCGGCATGATCGTCGGTGCGTCCGGCACCATCCTGACGAATCTGATGGCCAAGGCCATGAACCGCTCGATCCCGGCGATCGTGTTCGGCGCGTTCGGTGGCGGCGACGACGGCGGCGCTGCGGCAGGCCCCGGCGGCGGTACCGTCAAGGCGACCTCCGCTTCGGATGCGGCGATCCAGATGCGTACGCCAATCAGGTCATCGTGGTGCCCGGCTACGGTCTGGCCGTCGCGCAGGCGCAGCACGCCGTCAAGGAGATGGCGGCGTTGCTCGAAGAGCGCGGCGTCGAGGTCAAGTACGCGATTCATCCGGTCGCCGGTCGTATGCCGGGGCACATGAACGTGCTGTTGGCCGAGGCCGACGTCGAATACGACGCGATGAAGGAAATGGACGACATCAACGGCGAATTCGGCCGCACCGATGTGACCATCGTCATCGGCGCCAACGACGTCACGAACCCGGCCGCGCGTCAGGATTCGTCGAGCCCGATCTACGGCATGCCGATCCTCAACGTCGACCAGTCGCGGTCTGTGATCGTGATGAAGCGGTCGATGAGTTCCGGATATGCCGGCATCGAGAATCCGCTGTTCACGCTCGATCAGACGTCGATGCTGTTCGGTGATGCGAAGAAGATGGTTGGTGAGGTCACCGAAGAGCTGAAGGCTCTCTAGTCGCTCACCCGAAAGTGTGGATCCGAGCCCGGAAACGCGCTCGGATCCACACTTGTGTCATTTGAGCGCCGGGGCGAGCGCCGCAGCGACGAGGACACACACCAACGGCACCACCATCGCCACCGTCAACGACGACACTTCGGAGATCCAGCCGATCGTCGCCGGTCCGGCCAGGAACCCGATGTAGCCCAGACCGACGACCCGCGACATGTTCTTACCCGGCGTGCCGGTTGCAATGTTGCCTGCAGCCGTGAAGATCTGCGGGACCGCTCCCGACAATCCCAGACCGAACAACGCCCACCCCGCGAGAGTCAGCGGCAACCACGGCGACACCATCACCAGGGCCATCCCCGACCCCGCCACGAGAGTCCCGTACCGGACCACGGCGACCCCGCCGATCCGGGCGCTGATCCGGTCGGCGACGAAACGCCCCAGCGTCATCGTCGCCGAGAATGCGCCGAACGCCAGCGCCGCCACCGAATCCGCCGCCCCCAGATGCTCCTTGACCTGAAGGGCACTCCAATCGTTGGCGACACCCTCGCTGAGCATCAACCCGAACGCGACACCACCGAGCAGGATCACCTCGCCGAGTACCCTCCCCCGGGCGCGCTCGGCCGGTGCGTGTCGTGGTGACGGTTCGCTGCGCACGAGATGTCGAGCGGCCCACACGATCGCGACGAGACCGACCGCTCCGGCGGCCGCCAGGGTCGCGGGTGGGTCGATGTCCGCAGCGAGCGTCGCGGCACCACGAGCGCTCCGGCAATCCCGCCCATCGAGAACAGCCCGTGGAACGCGGCCATGATCGGGCGGTGATAGCGCCTTTCCACGACCACGGCCTGGGAATTCATCGAGACATCGAGCGCGCCGTTCGCGAAACCGAACACGACCAGCGCGACGGCGAGCTGCCACGGCGCAGTCGCGAGCCCGGGCCGATCACCGCGACCGCGAGCATCACACCGAACACCAACGTCGTGCGGTCGCTGCCGAAGCGGTCGGCGAAGTAGCCGGTGGCCTGCATGCCCGCGATCGCACCCACAGCGAGCGCGAGCAACAGGGTTCC
The DNA here is from genome assembly GCA_001312645.1 of Rhodococcus sp. JCM 9791. GTDB lineage: Bacteria > Actinomycetota > Actinomycetes > Mycobacteriales > Mycobacteriaceae > Rhodococcus. The sequence continues at coordinate 5,201 of BBEG01000132.1, read as the reverse complement.
CAGCGCTGCGTGCCCGATACCCACCCGCTGCTGTACCACCGGGATGTGGACGACCCACATCGCGAGCAGGAAGCCGTTGAGCCCGAAAACAGTGAACACGGCGGCGCGGGCGCGAGTGAGAACAGCGTCGATCACGTAGGAGCACGCTACCGCCCGGCAGAAACTCTGCTCGGTGAGGCGAACGATCAGGGAGCCGAGACGAGCGTGGGCACCGGATCCATCAGGATCGCACCGATCGCCGCCAGGGCGCGCCCGGCCTGTTCGCCGTCGAGCAACCGATGATCGAACGCCAACGACAATGTGACGACCTTCCGCACGGCAAGCGCCCCGTCGACCACCCACGGCCGATCGGAGATGGCCCCGACCGCCAGAATCGCCGCTTCTCCAGGATTGAGGATCGGGGTGCCCGCGTCGACTCCGAACACGCCCACGTTGGTGACCGAGATCGTGGACCCCGTCAGATCGGTCGGCGAGGCTTCACCCGACCGCGCGCCCGCGGCTGCCGCGGCGATCGCGCCGGCCAGTTCGGGTAGACGCATCGCATGCGCATCGCGCACCACCGGCACCTTCAATCCCTCGTCGGTGGCCGTCGCGACGCCCAGATGCACACGGTGGTGAATGACGATCTCCTGTGATTCCTCGTCCCACGACGAGTTCAACGACGGCTCGTCGGCGACGGCCCGCATCAGTGCGGTCGCGACGACCGTCAGCGGCGTCAGGTGCGTGCCGTCGAACGGCGGTGACGACCGCAGCCGTGTCACCAGCTCGACTGTGTTCGTCGCATCGCACGTCAGGAAGACCGTTGCGTGGGGTGCTGTGAAGGCACTGCGTGCGACGGCCGCGGCACTGCGCTTGCGGATTCCGCGGATGGGGGTGCGTGTCTCGTCGTCGGTGCCGGTACCTGCGGGAGCGCCAGGCCGTTCGCACCGGCGTGGATGTCCGCGCTGCGCCGGACATCGGCGCGGGTGATCACACCACCGGGGCCCGTGCCCTCGACTGTGGTGAGGTCGACGCTCGACTCTCTTGCCTCCTGTCGGGCACCGGGTTTCGCGTCGGGTCGGCGCATGAGAGCGCCGGTGGTACTTCCCCCTGGCTCTGCTTCGGTATCTGCCTCGGTTCCGGTCTTCCGGGAACCGCGTCTGCTGACCGGCGCCGCACCGGGGCCGTAGCCGAGAGAACCTGCGGTCGCTGCTGGGTTCCCGGCCCATCGGGCTTCGCGGGCGGGGAGACGGTATTCGAACTGTCGCTGTCCGACACCGTGATTCGCAGCAATGGTGCCCCCACCGGCACGGTGTCGCCGGAGGAGGCGAGCAGCTCCGCGACGGTTCCGGCATACGGCGACGGCAATTCCACTGTCGCCTTCGCTGTTTCCACCTCGGCGATCACCTGGTTGAGGTCGAGATGATCGCCCACCTGCACTTTCCACACGACCAGATCCGCGTCGGTCAGGCCTTCGCCCAGGTCGGGCAACCGGAACTCCTTGACGATGTCCACGATCGGTCCTCCGTAGGTCACGCCGCGAGGCTGCGGTCGACGGCGTCGAGAATCCGGTCGGGGTCGGGAAGATGGTGGGATTCGAGTTCTGCCGGGGGATAGGGAATGTCGAACCCGCCGACCCGGAGTGCCGGAGCCTCGAGCTGATAGAAGCAACGCTCGCTGATGCGAGCTGCGATCTCGGCCCCGACCCCGCAGAACACCGGCGCCTCCTGCGCGACGACAAGCCGACCCGTGCGGCGAACCGATTCCTCGATCGTGTCGAAGTCGATGGGGGACAGTGACCGCAGGTCGATCACCTCGATCGAATGTCCTTCGCTCTCTGCGATATCCGCGGCCTGCAACGCCGTCGTCACGAGGGCGCCGAACGTCACGAGCGTGGCATCCGTCCCGGCCCGTGCGATGCGTGCCTGGTCGAGGGGAAGTTCCGGTGCTGCATCGACGTCGATCGGGCCCTTCTCCCAGTACCGGTGTTTCGGCTCGAGGAAGATCACCGGATCGTCGAGCGCGATCGCCTGCTGGATCATGGCGAACGCGTCGGCGGGGTTGCTGGGGGAGACCACCCGTAGGCCCGCGGTGTGCGTGAAATACACCTCGGGAGATTCGGAATGGTGCTCGACTGCACCGATCCCACCGCCGTACGGAATGCGGATCGTGAGCGGTGCCCGGACGGTTCCCGCGGTGCGGTAGTGGATCTTCGCGACCTGCGAGACGATCTGGTCGAACGCAGGATAGACGAACCCGTCGAATTGGATCTCGCACACCGGCCGATAGCCGCGCAGTGCCATCCCGAACGCGGTACCGACGATCCCGGACTCGGCCAGTGGGGTGTCGATGACCCGGCCGTCCCCGAAGTCCTTCTGCAGCGTGTCGGTGATGCGGAAGACGCCGCCGAGTCTGCCCACGTCCTCGCCCATGATGACAACCTTGCGATCGTGTTCGAGGGCCCGTCGCAGGCCGGCATTGAGGGCCGCGCCGAGCGTCATCGTCGTGATGGTCATCGTCCGGCCCCCTCTGGGCTACCGAAGCTCGCGAGATAGTCGGCGTAGTCGGCGCGTTCTCGTTCGAGCAGCGGATGTTCGGTGGTGTACACGTGGTCGAACATGGTCAACGGTTCGGGATCGGGCAGATCGAGGGTGCCGGCGCGCAGACGGGTCGCGGCCGTATCGGCGGCGGCCTGCACCTCGGCGAAGAATGCGTCGTCGGCGAGGTTCTCGCGTTCGAGCAGTTTCCGGACTCGGTCGATCGGATCGCGCGCCCGCCATTCGTCGAGATCGGCGTCGGTGCGGTAGCGGGTGGGGTCGTCGGAGGTGGTGTGAGGGCCCATGCGGTAGGTCAGGGCCTCGACGAAGAACGGCCCGGCTCCGTCACGCGCATGCCGAGCCGCGCGGCGGGTGACGGCGAGCACCGCGAGTACGTCGTTGCCGTCGACCTGCACGGCAGGCATGCCGAACCCGGCGGCGCGTTGCGCGAGCGGAACGGGTGTCTGGATGTGTGTGGGGGCGCTGATCGCCCAGTGATTGTTCTGGCAGAAGAACACCACACCGACGCCCCAGCTCACTGCGAAACCGAGTGCCTCCGATACGTCGCCCTGGCTCGTGGCACCGTCGCCGAGATACGCGACCGTCGCTATGTCGCGCCGTCGAGCTTGGCGCCCATCGCGTATCCGGTGGCATGCAATCCCTGCGAACCGACGACGATGGCCGGGTTGGTCATGTTCACGGTCGCGGGATCCCAGCCGGAGTGCGCACACCCACGCCACATTCGGGTCATGTCGGCGGGATCGACGCCGCGGCACCAGGCGACGCCGTGCTCGCGGTAGCTGGTGAAGATGTAGTCGTCGGGCCCCAGCGCCCGGGCGGACCCGACCTGCGCGGCCTCCTGACCGGTCAAGGGAGCCCAGAGACCGAGTTCGCCCTGACGTTGCAGCGCGGTGGCTTCGGTGTCGAGGCGGCGGACGACGACGAGATCGCGATACATCTCGCGCAGGTGTCGAGGACCGATGTCGGCGACGAGCGCGGAGAATTCGGGGCTGTGGACGCGCCGGCCGTCGGGCTGGATGAGCTGAACCGGATAGGTAGGGGATGCCACCATCGTCGATCACCTCGTCGGTGCAGGCCCGGAGCGCCCTTGTGGGGCGGGACCGGACTCCTATTGTGCTGTACCTCACATGATCCACGTTCAGGGAGGGTGCGCAATCGAACGCGGACCGATTGTGCAAGAAGCACGGATACCGGCCGGTTTCGGGTGACACACTGTGAAAGATGACCAATGTGGACGCGACCGACGCCCGTCTGCTGATGGAGCTTGCACGCACGCCGAGGGCGACAGGTGTCGAGTTGGCGCAGCGGCTGGGGTTGTCTCGCAACACCGTGCAGGCACGCCTTGCGCGATGGGATGCGGAAGGGCTGCTGGCCTCGTTCGAGCGGCGTGTCGATCCGGTTGTGCTCGGCTACCCGCTCGCGGCGTATGTCGCGACGACGGTCGACCAGCATCGTCTTGCGGATGTGGTCGATGCGCTGGAGGGAATTCCCGAGGTCGTCGAGGTCTACGGGCTCGCGGGTTCCATCGATCTGTCGGTCAAGATCGTCGCCCGCGACACGGACGACCTGTACCGGCTCGCGGGACAGATCCTCGAGATTCCCGGTGTCGAGCGAACCAACATGTCGCTGGTGATGCGCGAACTCGTCAGGCAGCGCACGGTGCCACTGCTCGGGAAGATCCTCGGCGACGGACGGTAGACCTGGCTCAGCTCGAGCGGGTGACGAGTTTCGTCACGGCTTTGCGGATCTGCTCGGGGATGGGGACGGGTCGTCGCGTATTCATGTCGACGTACACGTGTGTGAAACGCCCGGTGGCGGCAGCAACGAGCGTGCCGTCGGTCTCCTCGCGGAAGAGGGCGAGTGAGTAGCTGACCGATCGGCGGCCGAGATGGTCGACCGCGAGCCCCACCTGAAGGCGATCGGGGAACGACAGTTCCGCGAGATAGCGGCACGAGGTCTCGGCGACCACGCCGATTGCGTCGAGTTCGCGGATATCCACACCGGTCGTGGTCATGAGCCACCCGTTGACTGCCGAGTCGAAGTACGAATAGTAGGTCACGTTGTCGACGTGGCCGTAGTGATCGTTGTCGGCCCAGCGGGTCTGGACCGGCCACAGCACCGGAAACTGCCCCGGATCGGCTGAGGGTCTCGTCGGCTGGCGATTGGTCACGTCTCGACGATAGTGCTATCCGGACCGCAATTCCGATCAACAGTGCCCACATTGCAGAACCGACACCGAAAAGGGGCGAATCGGGTCCTTTGGCGGCACATCGACCCGGCGCTGCGTGCCATCATTCGGTATGGCCGACCAGAAGGTACTCATCTCCTCCGCCGAACTCGCCGAACGTGTCGACGGCGGTAAACCGCCGATCCTGCTCGATGTGCGCTGGGCCCTCGGAGACCGGCACGGCCGGGAGAACTACCGCGAAGGTCATATCCCGGGTGCGGTGTTCGTCGATCTCGACGTCGAACTGGCCGATCCTCCGTCCCTGGAACTGGGACGGCATCCGTTGCCGGACATCGAACGCCTACAGGAGGAGGCCCGCGGATGGGGGATCTCCGAGGACTCCACGGTGGTGGTCTACGACGCGATCGGCTCGATGGCGGCGGCGCGCGCGTGGTGGCTGCTCGAGTGGGCGGGTGTGCCGGACGTCCGCCTGCTCG
>BBEG01000131.1 GCA_001312645.1 Rhodococcus sp. JCM 9791 | reverse complement strand
CTTCCATTTCCCCTCAGCGGCAGATGGCCGCCGCCATCCAGTCACAACTGCAAGCTGTCGGGGTCACTGTCAACCTCAACGCGGTCGACTTCACCGACGGCGCCGCCCGCTACGCCGCTGGTGCCGTCGACGGTTGGGTCAATGTCCGCGCATCGAATGCAAGCCCTCTGCAGACACTGTCACGGAACTACACCAACCGACAGCAATTCCCCGGCACCCCGCCGCCGGAGTTCACCGCGGCCCTGCTGCCGGCCTTCGACCCGAACGCGACTGACACCGACCGAACCGAAGCATTGGAAAGCGCCTCTGCGATCGTCAACGAGCAAGCACTCGACCTGTTCGTGTGTGCACTGCCTTCTTCGTTCATTTTGAACGACAGGGTAATAGGAATTGAGAACATGGGTACCGCGAGTTTCAGTCCCATCCCCGACCTTCGACGTCGGTCTGACGGGGTGACGATACCTCTCACAGAATCTAATCGAGTGCAAGGCGTCAACTGCGTGACGGAGGAATTGTGACTGTACAACCCGAGCATCGTCGACTGCTCCGCATCGAAGCACGTAATGCCGAAACTCCGGTCGAGGCCAAACCTAACTGGATTCGTACAACGGCCAGGATCACCCCTCCATATACGGAACTCGCAACGATGGTGAAATCTGTTGGTCTGCATACAGTCTGTGAGGAAGCTGGATGCCCCAACATATTCGAATGCTGGGAAGACAAGGAAGCCACCTTCCTCATCGGCGGCGCACAGTGCACTCGACGCTGCGACTTCTGCCAGATCGACACGGGACGACCGGAACCCCTCGACCCGGATGAACCGAGGCGGGTAGCTGAGTCCATATCTCAGATGGGTCTACGTTACGCAACCATCACCGGGGTGGCGCGGGATGACCTGCCCGATGGCGGTGCATGGCTGTACGCAGAGACCATCCATCAGGCTCACGAATTGAATCCTGGTACAGGAGTGGAGATTCTGGTCCCTGACTTCAACGGATCGCCGACTCTCGTAGACGAGGTGATTGGTGCCGCTCCGGAAGTATTCGCACACAATGTTGAGACTGTTCCAAGGATATTCAAGCGAATTCGGCCGGCGTTCCGATACGAGCGCTCGCTCGATGTGCTCGGAATGGGCCGCGCCGCAGGCCTGGTGACGAAGTCCAACCTGATACTCGGCATGGGGGAACGTGACGAGGAAATCGCGGAGGTCCTTCACGATTTACATTCTGCGGGCACAGACCTGATCACGATCACGCAGTATCTTCGCCCGTCGCCCCTGCACCATCCGGTCGATCGTTGGGTGAAACCAGAAGATTCGTGCGATGGTCCGACCTGGCCGAAGAGATCGGGTTCAAGGGAGTCATGAGTGGACCGCTCGTACGGTCCTCGTATCGCGCGGGTCGTCTATGGGCCCAGGCTATGAATAAATGGGGGCGCCCTATCCCCGAGTCACTGCAGCATCTCGTGGCGTCCGGGTCCACGCCGGCACGACAAGAGGCGTCAGCGCTGATTGCCCGCATGGAATCAGACACCCGGGTCTCCCCTACCGCGACCTCCTCGGTGAAAGCGCAGGCGCGGAGCACAACTACCAACTAGACCAACTTCTACGACTGGAAACTCCAATGCCTGAAGCTGTGATTGTCTCTGCCACACGCTCGCCCATCGGCCGAGCGATGAAGGGTCCCTGAAAGAGATTCGCCCCGATGATCTAGCCGCGCAGATGGTCGCCGAGGCGCTCGCCCAGGTGCCAGAGCTCGATCCCAACGATATCGTCGATCTCATGATGGGCTGCGGCCAACCCGCCGGGCAGTCCGGATACAATATTTCTCGCGTCGTCGCCGTGCAGCTGGGTTACGACTTGCTACCAGGCACCACGGTCAACCGATACTGTTCGTCCTCTCTGCAGACGACACGGATGGCAATGCACGCCATTCGAGCCGGGGAGGGTGACGTGTTCGTCTCAGCGGGCGTCGAATCTATTTCCAGTCTGGTGACAGGCAATGCGGACGGAATGCCGAGGACGAAGAACCCAAAATTCGGCGAGGCCCGCAAACGCACCGCGCAGCTCGCCGAAGGCGGCACAGATTGGTCCGATCCACGGGAAGTGGGCCTACTCCCCGACGTCTACGTCGCCATGGGTCAGACAGCAGAGAATGTCGCATCCCTCACCGGCATCAGCCGCGAAGATCAAGACTATTGGGCCCTCCGGTCGCAGAACCGCACCGAAGAGGCCATCAAGCGCGGATTCTTCAAGCGCGAGATAACTCCGGTGACCCTCCCCGACGGCACCGTCGTTTCCACCGATGACGGTCCGCGCGCTGGTACCTCGTACGAAGCACTCGCCGGGCTGAAGCCAGTGTTTCGGCCGGATGGCACGGTAACTGCGGGCAATGCCTGCCCGCTGAACGACGGCGCCGCCGCCCTGATCATCATGTCGGATACGAAGGCCAAGCACTCGGGCTGACTCCCCTCGCCCGCATCGTCTCGACTGCTGTGTCCGGACTATCGCCCGAGATCATGGGTCTCGGTCCCATCGAGGCGGTCAGAAAGGCCCTCGCCTTCGCTGGCAAGTCGATCTCAGACATCGACCTGTTCGAGATCAACGAGGCCTTTGCCGTCCAGGTGATCGGATCCGCCCGTCAACTGGGCATCGATGAGGACAAGCTCAACATCTCCGGCGGCGCGATCGCACTCGGACACCCGTTCGGCATGACCGGGGCCCGTATCACCACCACCCTGCTCAATAACCTACGGGAACAGGACAAGACCTTCGGGGTCGAGGCCATGTGTGTCGGCGGTGGCCAGGGAATGGCGATGGTTCTCGAACGACTGAGCTGACCTCATGGTCAAGCAGCTTTCTGGGAGAGGGGCATTTCGAATATGACAGATACGAATTCATCGAACGATTTGACGGCGCCGGCGAGCGCACATGCACAACGAATCGTTATTGTGGGGGCCGGACTGGCGGGCCTGCGCACAGCAGAAGAGTTGCGGCGCAATGGTTACACTGGGGAATTGGTCTTGATCGGCGAAGAGGATCATCTTCCCTACGATCGTCCCCCACTGTCGAAACAGGTCTTGCTCGGGGGAGGCACGACACAACCCTCAAACCTCTCGAGTTCTTCGACGACCAAAAGATCGAACTGCGACGAGGAACCTCTGCGCACTCGCTGGACATTACCAACCGCATTGTTACCCTAGGTGACGGGTCGAGCCTCCCATTCGATGAGCTGGTGATTGCCACAGGGCTCAGTCCGCGAAGAGTTCCGAATCTCCCCGATCTGCAGGGCGTCCATGTCCTTCGCACACTCGACGAGAGTCTTGCACTACGCACTGAAATCAACAACGCGACGAAGGCGCTCATTGTGGGTGCCGGGTTCATTGGCTGTGAGATCGCCGCCAGCGCGAAGCTATCGGGCTTGGATGTTGTCCTGATCGAATCCCAGTCCGCTCCCCTGGCAGCTGTTCTGGGAGACCGAGTCGGCAACTTTGTGGGCCGACTACACATCGATGCGGGCGTCGCTCTGCGAACTGGCGTCGGGCTCGAATCACTTGCGGGGGAACGCAGGGTCACTTCTGCGCTTCTCACCGACGGCACACGTCTGGAAGTCGACTTGGTGATAGTGGGCATCGGCTCTATTCCGGCGACAGGCTGGCTCGAGTCTTCAGGAGTGCAGCTCGACAACGGTATCGTATGCGACGAATTCGGCCGAACAAGCGCGGACCATGTGTGGGCAGCTGGAGATGTTGCCTCGTGGCAACTGGCCTCTGGCGAACGTAAGCGTCATGAGCATTGGTCCAGTGCTGGTGATCAGGCGCGACTACTGGCCGGCGCACTGTGCGCACAATTGGCCCGCACCTCACACCACAGGTCCCCTACTTTTGGAGCGACCAATACGACCTCAAGATACAAGCACTCGGCGAAGTCTCCGCGACCGATACCGTGCATGTAGTTCACGACGACGGACGTAAGTTCCTCGCCTACTACGAAAATGATGAAATTCTGACCGCGGTGGTCGGCGCCGGTATGCCAGGTGCCGTCATGAAGACACGCGCTAAGATCGCCTCGCGTACACCCATCAGGGAGATGTTGGAGGCCTACTCCTAAGCGCCCGTCGCGAGTCAACCGATGTCGAATGGAGAATGGAGTAGGTGGCAGGATGCTTGAACGCAAAGTGGTCGCCGTAACCGGTGCTGGCTCCGGTATAGGCCGAGCAGTCGCACTTCTTGCAGCACAATACGGTGTCGGCGGAGTTGTCCTTGCCGATCTCAACTCCCACACGCTTGCAGAAACCACGAGCCGGCTCAGCGGCCTCGGAGTCAAGGTCGAAACTATCGTCGCGAATGTTGCCGAGTCCCGCACTGGCGATCTGATCGTCGAGCGCGCAGTTGAACGATTCGGACGGTTGGATGCTGCCGTCAACGCCGCCGGAATTACCGGCGTGCAGAAGGAATTCGTTGATATCTCAGACGAGGAATTCGACGACGTCTTCGCGGTGAATCTACGTGGCGTGTTCCGCTGCATGCGTGCGCAGCTTCGGCATATGTATACGCAAGAGGCAGGATCGATCGTCAACGTATCGTCTGCGTCCCTGTACGGCATGCACGCCGAGGTAGGTCCTTACATCACATCGAAATCCGGCGTTCTCGCCATGTCCCGAGTCGCGGCGAAGGAAGCAGGCCGTCACGGCGTACGGGTCAACACCGTCTGCCCTGGCATCACGGACACTTCGATGTCTCGACAGTCAGCGGCCGACAACCCAGCTGTGAGCGCCATCGCCGCGCGTATCCCACTGGGCCGCACGGGCGACCCCGCTGAAATAGCAGAGGGCATTCTCTGGCTCTGTTCGGACCGCTCTTCATTCACCAACGGCGCATCCTTGGTCATCGATGGCGGACGATCCGGCTAGGGTCGCATCACGTCGTCCAACTCTCGGCTTGCTATCCGGGGGACGCCGCCAGCAGCGATTCATGCATCGCTGTTCGGGACACTCCGGCATCGACAACCCAGTAGCGATGTTGGCGGGCCCCGGCAGTGAGGCCAGATGGCGTCAGAGACACTCGTTGATATCAGTTGATCTTGCCGTAAGTCGTCCCAATGGATCGGAGTTGGACTTGACCGAAAGCCTTGAATCCACCGTGGCGATAGTGACCGGCGCATCGAGTGGTATAGGACACGCCGCGGCAAAGCGCCTGGCTTGCGAAGGTGCGACTGTGGTTGCAGTTGCGCGGCGGCAGGACAGACTCGACGCACTCATTGCCGAGATCGAGTCAGCGAACGGTCGAGCATTCGCTATCGAAGCAGATCTGACTGACCGCGCGCAATGCACCGAGGTGGTACGCAGAGCTTCGACGCAGTTCGGTCGTATAGACACGCTCGTCAATGCCGCTGGCGTAATGCTCAATGGCCCTTCGATCAGCTCGCCCGCAGAGGAATGGGAGCGCATGATCGACATCAATCTCAGAGGACTGTTCAATCTCACCAAGGTCGCTCTGCCGCACCTCGTCGAGTCCGCACGCAGCAGCAGTCGAGAAGTGGCAGATGTTGTCAACATCAGTTCCATTGCCGGCCGAGTCGCGATCACCGAAGGTGCGGTCTACAACGCCACCAAATTCGGTGTGACGGCCGCGACCGAGGCATGGCGCCAAGAATTCACACAGAAAAACGTCCGCTTCTCGGTGATAGAACCAGGCACCGTCGACACCGAACTCTTGGGGCACCAGCAGACAAGCACGCAACAGCGCTATGAGCTGATGTTCGCCGGAATAGAGAAGCTTCACACAGACGACATCGCCGCCGCAGTGGCGTACATAGTGACGAGCCCACGGCGAGTTGCCATCAACGAGATCGTTATCCGTCCCACGGATCAACGATGATGGGAATTACCATGATTCGGTGGTTCGCGAGGCGGATTCGGAGTCCGTCTGACGTATGGGTCCGAGCAGGTCCGTCTCGTCGGGCCGCGATGACTGTCGTCGAGCAAGATCTGACTTGCCCTTCTGGCTACTGGCCATTGACAGTTTACATGTGTTACGTCACGCTTCTATCAGAGTTGCCGGTTTGGTCAGGGGGCGGTCTCGTCAGGACAACACAGCGAAGACAAGAGTGGCGTCCGATAGCCGTCAAGTCCCAAGTGCGGATACCGGCTTTCAGCCGGATCGATTGAGTGTGGTGTTCCTGCTGAGGCTCGTTCGAGACTCACAGAGTGTCACTGAAATAGGAGAGAACATGCGTTTAGAGGACAAGGTCATTGCAATCACAGGCTCCGGGTCAGGACTCGGCCGCGACGCGGCGAAGCTCTTCTCCTCGGAGGGCGCAAGGATTGTCGTCAGTGACGTCGTGACAGGACGAGCACAGAAGGTAGCCGCCGACATCACCGCCGACGGCGGCGCCGCCATCGGCATCGACGTAGACGTCCGTATCGAGTCGGACGTTCAGCGCCTGGTCGACACAGCGGTCGAAGAATTCGGACGAATCGATGTAATGTGGGCCAATGCCGGTGTCCCCGAACCTGACTTCGGCAAGAACCTGTTCGTCGACTCCACGCTCGATGACTGGAACGATATAGTCGCGGTCAATCTCACCGGCATCTATCTGTCGTTCAGGATCGCCGCACGACAAATGATCGCGCAGGGCCACGGCGGCAATCTCCTCGCCACCACCTCCTCTGCAGCGTTCGTCGCTTACCCTGGCTTCCCCATGTACTCGGCAACCAAAGCCGGCGGCAACGGCATCGTGCGGGGTGCAGCCGTCGAATTAGGCCGTCACGGGATCCGAGCCAACGCGCTCTGCCCAGTACACGGCATGTCGGTCAACTTCGCCCTCCCCCCCGAGGCAGAGGTCCTTGGGAAATCCTACGACGAAATGCAGCCGTGGAATCCAGAACACAGAGCAATGCCTCTCGATGTCGGTCGACCGCCGACATTGCGTGATAACTCCCACCTTGCCCTCTTCTTGGTCTCGGACGATGCTGCGTACATGTCCGGCCAGACCATCCAGTCCGTCGACGGCGGTACATTCGCTCGGCCCGCAATCGTTTTTTCCCTCCGACCGCGGTGAAGATGCCAGCACGTCGCGTGTCCTACCCGATGAGATTCGGGACAGCCTCACCGGCCACGCCTAACTGTGGAGCGCTCGCACCGACGTTCTCGCTGCGTCACATTCTCACGCCGGATCAACAGCGGAACAGTACCGATCTCACAAGGAGCGTGCTCTGAACCGCACGTGCATGACTTGCTGAAGATCATGCACGTGCGAGTTCGAGGAGCGCTCTCTGGCGGCGAATCCTATTGGCTCCTACCCGTCGACACCGTCGAAGCAGGGTCGTCTCACACACCAGGCGATCACCCTGATGGACACCGCAGAGTGAAGACAGGCCTGACCGCCGCCCAGTCGAGCCCCGCTCGCGCCGTGGCGCACGCCGTTGTCCATCCACGATCCGCCAAGATCCTGCTCGGACTCACGATCGGTGAGTGGACTCTCGCTGCAGCAGGTCCGTGACCTTCTGGTGCGGGAGCTCGGGACCACGAGAGTTCGGGGACCATGGTGTGGATCCCGCGGCGACTGCGGTAGCCGGCGATGTCGTGTTCACGCATCACCCGAGCGTCCTGGCAGGTCCCCAATAGTCGGAGTTGGGAGTTCCACACATTGAAAAGTGTGTCGATTCAGGGCCACTGGGTCCTCTCCACAAGTCTGGAACACAAAGATCGGGTGGTATCGCAGCCCAGAGAGCTCGCGCCCAGAGCGCCCACCGGCCCACCATACGGTCCACCGTCAAGGCTCGCCTCATCCTGACTGTCACAACACTGTGGCCGACCCCCGATGAGCGAGGATTCACAGGTATTGCGTCGGCGGGAGGTCCGTATCGGATCCGGAGCCGACATAGATGGCACCGATACAGAGGATGTCTAGCGGCCCGCCAGTCTTGCGACGATGGGCGCAAAAGCGTGGAGGGAGGCAACGGGGATTGTGACGAAGGAAATGCCGAGACGGTCCCGTCGCCTGACCAACTCCTCGCATAGTGCCTCAACGCTTCCGACCAGCACATGGGGGTGGGACCGCACGTCTGACGCCGGAAGATCAAATCGTGCTGCCAGCTCACCGACCACGCTCGAGGACGACGAGGTGACATCGGTGAAGTACGCCCCGACCTCGAGTTCAACGTCACCCCACCGGTCACCGGCACCTTCGCGCACCCACTCGACTTTCCGGCTTGTGGCCTCGGCGGTGGATCTGTGCACCCCGTCGCCGCCCAGTTTTCCGGAGCGATTGTCGAAGTTGAGGCTGACGATGTCGGCGACGCGACCGGCCATACGAAGCACTCGGGGGCCTCCTCCACCAATCAAAATCGGAGGGTGCGGTCGTTGCACCGTGCTGGTACGGCTCGGAAGCCCCCCGCCTGGACATACTTGTCAGCGATATCGAGCACCTCACCGGACATGGCCGAAGTGACAAGTCCCACGACCTGCTCGAGACGATCAATTCGCACCGACGCGGGGTCGAAAGGAATCCCCATCGCCGCGTACTCGCGATCCAGCCAACCTGCTCCGAGTCCGACATCCAGCCTGCCGCTGGAGAGGACGTCGATCGTGGCCAGCTCCTTCGCCAGCACCGACGGGTTGCGGTAGTCGACACACATCACTCGGGGGCCGATCCTGATGGATGTGGTGACTGCCGCCGCAAACGCCAAAGCCGGTATCGCCGCGAAGTTCTGGACGGAGTGCCGGGTCGGATCAAGAGCCGGGCCAGGACCGATGTAGTGATCAGGAACGAAGAAGGAACAGTATCCCAGGTCCTCTGCTGCATGCAGCTGTTCCGCCCACTCGGCACCGCTCCCGGGGCCGAGCCCGAAGACACCGAAGCGGAAGGGTCGCGTCCTCTGGGCCACGAAGCCTGCGGCCTCAGCCACGGGCTGCGCTGCATGGGAGCACATCAGTGGGCGTGAACCGTCGACGTTGCTGACTCGAGGGTTGTTCGCCCGGCCCGCCTGCCTGTGGTGAGGGACAGTCCGAGCCCACCGCCGTAGACGCTGTCGAACGCGTGAACGTCGACCCCCGCGGCAAGAAGACCCTCGATCGGCGAACCCGAGTCGTCCAGCACCCGTGTCCGTGCATCCACCCGGAGACCGGCGAAAGGAAACGTAATCCCGGGTTGCACCTCTACCGCGAAATACGGAGGGTCGACCAGTGGACTCGCGTTATACATGCGGTCATGCTCTCCATCGCGAGGCTTCCGTCGCCCGGCTACCAGTTCATTGAAGTCCTCGATCGCGTGCGGCACTCGCTGGTAACCCCATTCCGCGACCGCATGCCCGAGTTCGCGGAGGGAACCGGCCGTGACCACCCGACCGCCGTCTCGTGCAGCTTCCTCGACCCGATCCAGTCCATCGTTGACCTGCATTCCGGCGGCGCGTACGCGCTCGTCGCCGACAAGCAACGCCCTGGCTCCCGCCTGACGGCTGACCAGAACGGCATTTAGGTAGTAGCCACCGACTCGTCGCCGATCCTGTCGCCGTTCGTGTCGAGCAGCAGCGAGTGAATACTGTGGTACTGCGAGAGCCGGAGGAAGTCGCCGTCCACGAACGGTCTAGGCAGCCCAGTTGGCAACAGGTTTCCGTAGAACGCGGAGGTCTCGTGCGCGACGTCCGCACCCGCACTACGGGCCAGGCGCAAGCCGTCTCCAACACTGGCCCGGTTGGCCCGCAATACGAGTTCGCGCGTGCCCGGGCCGAGGAACTCGGCCCTCAGTTCCGGATCCCCCTGAAAGCCACCAGTTGCGAGGACGATCCACGGGGCCAGGACGTCGGTACTCCCGTCCCGGTCGGAGATCCGCACACCGACAACCCTGCTGTCCCGTGTGAGCAGCGTCGTAGTGTTCGTCTCAGTGACGACGTGCCCGCCGGCTCTCTCCACGAGACGAGCGCACTGGTGGAGATAGGTGTGGTTGTCGAACCGTCGGGCTACGGACGGGAAGTGCAGAACGTGATCCAAACGGAAATCCTCCGACACCTCGGCACCGAGACCGGCGACCCAACGTAAACCGTCGGCGATGCCCTCGACGGCGAGCCGGATCAGCGTCTCATCACTTCGATCATCGAGACGCCGATACGCCTCGACACTTTCGGGTGACCAGATGATGCCGCCCGAGATCAGTGCCGAACCGCCGATCGCGGCCGATTTTTCCACGACCAGAACCTTTCGACCCCCCGCGGCCGCCGTTGCGGCGGCGGTGAGGCCTGCCATGCCCCCTCCGAGTACCACCACGTCCATATCATCGGATGCCATTCGTCGCCTCTCTATCGTGTCGAAATACATGTTCCTTCGGCTGTGGTCAAGCAGGATTCACCGTTCAAGCGATACGGACTCCACTCGCGCGAAAACCGGCCGCAGAGACCACCAACCGTTGGCCTGCACTGGGTCCACGCAGTGCCAGACGTAATCCTGATGCATCCACTGTTGACTGGGACACGCCGCGCCATTGACAAATGGATTCGCGAAAGCGAGGAAGAACGTCTCGTATGCGGCCTTCTCGTGCCCCGGAGTTTCAGAAGCAAGCTTCGTCGCGTAGCCAATCGGAAACGCATTCAACATGCCCCGTTTCACCGCTGCATTCTCCTTGAGTGCAACCACAGACCCAAGGAAGTTTGACTCTCATGCCACATGTGCCCAATTCATGCGCCATTAGTGGAAGCGCCCGTATCTTTCAGCGTCTGGAGAAAATTCGTGCCCGAAGACCGAGTTTCCCTTCCGCGCACAATCGAACTCCCAAAGCAGATGCGTACTCGTGAGCCAGAACGATCGCTCAAGACGGGTCGCAGACTCGCCAACCCGATCTTGTCGATACCTCCCTGTCTCGTCTCGCCCACACCAAGACAGTGTCCTCACCCAGATGCACCGAAACGCTCATCTTCATGACTGAGGTCCGTGGATGCATTACGACGCTCCGCGAGACGCTACAAGACCCCGAATCTCCGTGGCAAGTTCGTGAAATGGATGAGTTTCTGCCGGACTACCGTCGAAGAGTCGGTTATGGCAGAGCACCACTGACAGACCCGATTCCAGATCAGCGAACCCAAAAGTTCCCCCGACACCGGTGTGGCAGAGGACGCCAGGTCCACCTCCCAGAATCGTCCCATCGAGCCACATACCTCCGATCCCGACGGGTGGAGCATCCCGATTTCCTCCGAACATCACCAGGTCCATACCTTCCGCGTGCGGACGGGGGGGTGGTGAAGGAACGAACCATCTTCTCCGGAAGGAGCCGTACTGCGTCGAGGACACCTCCATTGGCGAGCATCGCGAACAATCGCACGCCGGACCGCGCACTCATGATCGCGCCGGTAGCCGGCAAACACGCTTGCCAGACATCGTGACGATTGTGCACCGGGGCATCGAGGACTACCGCAGCAGGTTTGGCTGCTCGGCTCTCCTCCGTCTGGTTTACCGCAGGTAAGTTCGACAGTTCGGAGGTCAGCACTGCGACACGCGGAATCTCTCGCGCCGGGAGACCGATCCAGAAATCGTCCATCTTCAACGGGACACAGATTTCCTGCCGCACGAAATCACCGAAGTCTCGCCCTCGCGGGTCTGTCCTGCGCACGACTTCGCCAAGAATCCAGCCATGAATCAGGGACTGATACGCATTCTTGGTACCTGCTTCGAAGAAAGGTGCGAAGTCTTCGATCTGCCCAATGATCCAGTCCCATTCACACATGAGCTCAGGTGTGACCCCCGCCGGCATCTGCGGAATGCCGGACTGATGAGCGAGAACGTGCGCAACCGTAATTCGTCCTTTGTCACGATTTGCGAACTCAGGCCAGTGCTTCGCGATGGGATCGTCGTAACTGATCAATCCCCGTTTCACCTGGAGATGTATGGCGATCGCCGTGGCCACTTTGGTTACCGAGAAAGCGGGGAACAGAGTGTCGCCAGCGACCATACTGCCTGTCGCGTTGTCGGTGACACCGGCGAACTCGTCGATCACCATCTGATCGCCGAGGTAGGCGGCTACCTGCACGCCGCGCTCCCCTAGTTCCAGCGCGCGACGGAGCGCTAGGGCTATCCGGGCACCATTCACTGCACGATCCGACGACGCCCTGATCACTGCGAAAGGCCGACGTAGCGGAGGTCCATGACGCCGATATAACCGGAGATTCCCATATTGTCGATGCCAATCACCTTGTCCGTGACTGCATAAATGGGCGGTGCAACACAGATGAACAGGTCCAACGCGTCCTCGTTCACGAGCGACGATGCCGCTTGCAATGCCGTAGTGCGCTCGTCAGCAGAAGCATTCGGGTCGAACGCCGGTGCCAACGCAGGCGAGAACTCCGGTGGCACCGTTCCCGGAAACTGACTACGGCTGGTGTAATTGTTCGACAACGTCTGCGCCGGATCGGCGCTCGGCAGACGCGTCGTAAGCCAGGAATCGGAGGCCCCGGAGGCGTAGCGGCCAGCGAGGTCGGTGTAATCGCCCGCCACGAGGTTCACTGTCACTCCAACCTCTTCGAGTTGTGACTGAATCGCCGCGGCCATCTGACGCTGCGGTGAAATGACCGCTCCGACGGTGAGTTCCAAACTCATATCCGAGGCACCTGCTTCGGCGAGCAGTCGCCTCGCTTCATCGGGATTGTAGTCGTATGCCGCCGGTGGACTCTCGAGATATCCCGCCTTTCCCGGTGGCATTGGCTGATCACTCGGTTGGCACAGACCACCGGTCAGAGACGTGCCGATTCCATTACGATCGATCGCATAGTTGAGCGCCTGCCGCACCCTCGGATCTTTCAGGTTCGGTTTGTCGACGTTCAGATAGAGTGAGTAGGGGGCCACTGGGGCATACTCGAAGCTACCGAAGCCCGTGCCCAATTTCTGAACTTCGTTCCACTGATTCAGGCTGGCAGTGAGCATGTCCACCTGGCCGGACCGTAGCGCATTGAGCCGAGCATTGTCGTCGGGGATACTCGTGATCGTGATGGTCTGGGCCATCTGAGCTGTCTCATCCCAGTATCCTTCACGTCGTTCATAGGTAATTGAACTGCCGAGTTGGACGTCGGTAGCGACGTACGGGCCGGAACCGACCGGGTTGACATCGAGGTCCGGATTGTCGAGCGCATTCGGGCTGATCAGCGCACCTTCCGATGCTGACAGCGCGTAAGGGAGGTCGGCGGCGGGTCGGTTGGTGTTGATCTTGACATGTGTAGGGTCAATTACCTCGACCGAGTCGATCATGGAAAATGCCAGGGCCGCGGTTGACCCTGGCGCATTCGTGGCATGATCTAGAATCTCCTTGACCGCCGCCGCATCGAGGACCGCACCGTCGGAGAACGTCACCCCGTCACGCAGCGTGAATGTTGCAGACAACCCATCGGGTGCAAATTCCCATTCCGTCGCCACCATCGGCGCCAGTTCATACGAATCGCCTTTGATCACGATCTGTGTGAGGCGGTCGTACAAAGGAGACACGTAGGTGAAGGCAGCTGAAGGCGACACCAACTTGTGCGGATTCAATCCCGGAACCGGGAGTTGGTATGCGACACGCAGATGAGCAGTTCGGTCAGCGTCGGCGATCGAAGGACCTTCGGTTGCCGCACCCTCCGTTGGTGCGCTGGCAGCACCTCCGCATGCGGTGAGCGCCATAGTCGCCGACATCGCCATGGCGATGAGTCCGGCTCGAAACAGTGTTCGTGACACAGTGAAACCCTTTCAGGATATGCAGAGGTCGCCTACATCCAGACCACCAAAGATCAAACGGAGAACGTCAACTACCTCAGCGCATCATCATCATTCCCCCGTCAATGGGGAAGACTTGACCGGTCATGAACCTGGATCCATCACTGGCGAGAAATGCAAGCACAGGAACGAAGTCGCGTTGCGGATCACCGTTCTGTCCTCCCAACGGAATTGCCTTCGCTACCTGGGCATCATGCGCAGCAAGCTGTTCAGGACTCATTCCTGCACGTGTGCGGTCGTACATCGGGGTCCAAATCGCGGGGGCAATCGCATTGACCGTGATTCCGTACTGCGCCCACTCGCGGGCCACAGTGCGGGTCCAGGCCACAACCGCGCCCTTGCTGGCGGAGTAGTCCGCTCGCTGGGGAAGCCCCTCCACCCCCGCGTTCGAAGCGAAGTTCAGAATCTGTCCACCTGTGTCCTTCAGCAGTTCGAACGCTGCCCGGTTGGTAAGGAAGGTGCCCGTCGCATTGACA
>BBEG01000130.1 GCA_001312645.1 Rhodococcus sp. JCM 9791 | reverse complement strand
CGCGCACCCGCGCCGCGGACCATCTCCTCGCTGCTCACTCGGCAAGCCTACGATCTCCGGCTTCGACGCAAGGTGGCCCTCCTGTCCCGACGCCGTCCCGAGTCCGTGACCTGCGGGTCTGTTGTATCGATGAGAATTCGCGAATGATTCTTCATGCGGGAATTAATACCGTATTCTCGCAATCGGATATCCGGTTACCGCACGGCACAGCCCCGCCGTTCGCCCAGGCCGTGCTTGAAGATCCCGTGTGCGACGACGCCGTGGCACACCCCGAAGAGGAGGCAGACTTGACCGGCTTCGACGAGATCGATTTCTTCACCGACGCATCCCTGGTGGAAGATCCCTACCCGTACTTCGAGCACCTGCGATCGAAGTGCCCAGTCACCCATATGCCCCACCACGGGGTGGTCGCGGTGACCGGCTACGAAGAAGCCGTCGAGGTGTACCGCAACCACGAGGTGTATTCGTCCGCCAACGCGTTCCTCGGACCGTTCCCTCCACTGCCGTTCACCCCCGAGGGCGACGACATCACCGCTCAACTCGCCGCGCACCGCGACCAACTGCCGTTGAACGAGCACATGGTCACGATGGATCCGCCGGAACACACAGCCCAGCGGGCCCTCCTCAAACGACTCCTGACGCCGAAGCGGCTCAAGGAGAACGAAGAGTTCATGTGGCGTCTCGCCGACAAGCAGATCGACACCTTCTTCGAGAGCGGCCGCATGGAACTGCTCAACGACTACGCGAAACCGTTCGCGCTGATCGTCGTCGCAGATCTGCTCGGTGTTCCGGAAGAAGACCACGATCAGTTCCGCGACAAGCTGCTCACCGCGACCGCCCGCACTCTCGACGAGAACGAGGAACTCCAGGTCAATCCGCTCGAGTGGCTCGACGCCCAGTTCAGCGGCTACATCGAGGACCGCCGCAAGAACCCCCGCGCCGACGTCCTGACCGACCTCGCGACCGCCACCTTCCCCGACGGCACCCTGCCCGAGGTCATCGATGTGGTGCGATTGGCGACCTTCCTGTTCGCCGCAGGCCAGGAAACGACTGCCCGACTGCTCAGTTCGTCCATCCAGGTCCTCGCCGAGCGACCCGACATCCAGAAGCAACTGCGCGACGACCGCGATCTCATTCCAGCGTTCATCGAGGAAACCCTCCGTATAGAGAGCCCGGTGAAGACCGACTTCCGGCTGGTGTTGAAGAACACCACGCTGCGCGGAATGGACCTCCCCGCGGGCACTCCGGTGGCGATTCTGCCCGGCGCGATCAACCGCGACCCGGACCGCTTCGAATGCCCTGCGGAATTCCGCGTCGACCGTGAAAACCTGCGTGAACACATCGCTTTCGGCCGCGGTGTGCACTCCTGCCCGGGAGGTCCGTTGGCGCGTGTCGAAGCGAAGGTCAGCATCGAGCGGTTCCTGGACCGCATGGGCGACATCAAACTCGACGACGCGGAACACGGCCCCGAATCCGATCGGAAGTTCACCTGGGAACCCACCTACCTCCTGCGCGGGTTGAACAATCTGCACCTGCAGTACGACCCCATCGGCTGATCACCGAACACGTAGGAATGTCCGGCGCAGCAGCTCTCGGGGGCTGCGCCGGGCTCGACACCAGCCCCTTGGAGAGCAGATGAAGGTCACACTGGATACGGATCTCTGTGAAGCACACGGCCTGTGCGAAGCGAGTGCCCCGGAGTTGTTTCAGCTCGGCGACGAGGACATCGTGACGATCCTCGAGGACAACCCCGCACCGGAACTGCAGGACGCTGCGCGCAGGGCGGCGGGAAGTTGTCCACGGATCGCCATCCAGATCTCGGAAGACTGACGCCGCGTCCCTTGCTCACATCCTGATGTGGCGGACGCCGACTGCCGCTCGCCGCAACTGATGGCGGACGAGCGGCAGTCGGTCGTGGGTGAGATCCAGGCCCGCACGCGCCGCGATGTCTTCGACAACCTCGTCGATCGCGCGGCCATCGGTGTCGACGTGTTCAGCGAATCGTTCCGTGGCAAGCGCAGTGACGCAGCGCGGGATCTGTTGCATGGCCCAGGTCTCCTCCCGTCCGACTGCACGACCGAGCCAGTAACCGGTGCGGGTCTGTAGTCGGCGGCGGAGGGTCTCGGGTGATGCGACGAGGGAGAAGTGCCGGATGTCGATGTTCTCGGCAGCCAGGCCCGCCATGACCTCGTCGAAATAGTCCGGTTCCACCAACGTCATGGGCACGATGACCGGGCCGTCGTGGGCAGCGACGTGTGAACTCTCCTCCGGTACCACGGTTCCCGTTGCCTCACGACCGACGGAAACCCGCGCAAGCGGAGGAAAGTTCAGCCTCGCGCCATGTCCACGAATCGCGACAGGTGCAACTGGTGCGCAACCGTGATGGTGGCAGTGGGGCCGTTACGGTGCTTACCCACGATCAAGTCGGCCTCGCCGCCACGCGGGTCGTCGCGCTCGAAGGCATCGGGACGGTGCAGCAGGATCACCATGTCGGCGTCCTGCTCGAGGCTGTTGTGCACCGAGATGCCGTCGGCCACGAAATTGTGTGTGCCCGGGACGGTTCCGTCGAACACGTCCTGCTCACCGAGGCTCGTGACGGAGACGATGTCGTCCCAGTACACGTTGTTCGTGGCGACCATGTCGATGTCGGCGTCGTCGAGCACTCCGGCCACCTTGGCCAGGTTGGAACGCGAAGCCGCTGCACCGACGAGCTCGCTCGGCGTGAACCGCTCGACCGCAAGGAGCCTTCCGAGCGACGCCTCGAGTTCGGGGGTGACACCGTCGGCGCTACGCCGCGTCAGCTTTGGCCCGAGCTGCGTCAGCACCCACTGCGCTGCCGTGCCGTGGGCGCGACGTCGTGCAGGAACACCGCTTGCCCGTCCGGGTCGGTCACGCGCAGGTCGTAGCCCGACGCGGTTTCGGTGATCTGCGAGAACACACCGATCCGCAGTAACAGAACGGCCAGATCGTCGACGAAACGCCGTTCGGCCGTCGAGTACCGGATCATCGCCTGTTCTGCGTCCATGTCCCAGGCGAGGACGCCGCTGTCTTCCCACACGTGGCAGAGCAGCGCAGCGACCTGATCCTTCGGCAACGCGAACACACGCGACGGCACCGCGGCATCGGCGACGGCGTGGAGGGCGAGTTCGACGATCTCGTCTTCGGAGGAAGTGACCATGTCGGTCGGGGCGGGCAGAGCACGCGGCACCGCGACACGCCCGCCGACCATCAACTCGCCGAGAGGCATCCACCCGTCGACGGTGAGGAACGGATGGTTCGCCGTCGCTTCCACCCGACGTCCGGATGCGAGCTGCAGCCGGAACACTTCCTTACGGCCGCTGGGGAAGACCTTCGTCATCGGCCGCGCGACCATGCGCATCCGCTCGTCCAGCGACCACACGAGCGGCTGCTCACCGGTCTCGAGAAGCTCCCCGAGAGTGACCTCCGCGCCGGTATCCGCGCGCAGGATCCGGGTGGATGCAGGGAGGCAACCCGACTCACGAAGGTCGGACACCTGCGGCTTCTTGTCGGTTCGCTGCTCGGGACCACGGTTGAGCTGACAGACCGCGATGACGGGAACTTCGAGTTCCTTCGCGAGAAGCTTGAGGCTTCGCGAGAACTCGGAGACTTCCTGCTGCCGCGACTCGACCTTCTTGCCGGATGTCATGAGCTGCAGGTAGTCGATGACGATCAGTTTGATGTCATGTTTCTGCTTGAGTCGCCGCGCTTTTGCGCGGATCTCCATCATGGTCAGGTTCGGTGAGTCGTCGATGTACAGCGGTGCTTCGCTGATCTCGCTCATGCGACGCGCGAGCCGGGTCCAGTCGTCGTCGGTCATGCGACCGGACCGCATGTCGCCGAGCTTGATCTTCGCTTCCGCGGAGAGCAGTCGCATGACGATCTCCGTGCGTCCCATTTCCAGGGAGAAGATGACGGAGCCCATGCCGTGCTTGATCGAGCACGACCGCATGAAGTCCATGCTGAGCGTCGAATTGTGGGTGGGCACCATCGCGCGACCGGCAAGGTACATGTGCTCGCCGTCGACCTCGACGCAGCGCACCGGCACCGACTTCGCCGGTCGCACCGCAACGATGCGCCGCTCGGCCGTCACGGGGGCTCGGCACTCCTTGTGCAGAAGGGCCTTGCTGGGGAGGACGAAGACGTCGTCGTCGGTCTCGAACGCCACCTCGCCCCCGTCGACGGTGTAGGTGTGGCCCAGGCCGGCGATCAGTTCGGAGACATCCCCGACGAGGCGTGCACAGTCCGAGGTGAATCGGATGGTGCCGTTGCCGTCGATGGTGCCTCCGGCGTCCAGGAGCCCGGCCAGCAGATCGCGGCGCTGTTCCTCCGACGCCCGCAGATATTCGGCGGGAATGTGCGCACCGAACGCCATCATTGCCTCGGTGCACCCGCCTTCACCTTCGACGCGCATGTGGACGTGCGGATCGGACGACGGGCCACCGAGCCATGCACCGAGCGTGAACGGCGGGACGGGCAGGTCGGCGGCGGGTGTCCGGAGGGGAGCGGTGTTGGCGACGGCGTGATCGTCGTCGAGAGTGGCGGCGAGCTCGACGGTGGTGCGGACAGCGCCGTCGGAGGTGCGCCACTGGTGCTGGGCATCGGCGACGAGCACCGTGCCGTCGGAGAACACGACGTCGAAGCACGGGCGGTCGTGCATGATCTCGGTGGCCGCGACGACACGGGTCGGTGCGCCGTGGGCGTCGAGCAGTTCGTCGCCGACGGTGACCTCACCCATGGTGATCCACGGTGGGAGTGGGCAGGGGAGTGTCGAGCGCGAGTGCCTTGCCGACACCGGGGCGTGCGGCGATGATGATCATCTGCCCGGCGTGCAGGCCGTTGGTGAGTTCGTCGAGCTCGGCGAACCCGGTGGGAACGCCGACCGAGATGCCGCCGCGGCTGGCGATGGAGTCGATCTCGTCCATCGTGGGTTGCAGCAGCTCTTCGAGGGCAACGAAATCCTCGCTGGTGCGGCGTTCGGAGACATCGAAGATCTCGGCCTGGGCCCGATCGACGACCTCGCGACGTCCTGCCCCTCGGAGCCCGCATACCCGTACTGGACGATGCGTGTGCCCGCCTCGACGAGGCGGCGCAGGATGGCCTTCTCGGAGACGATCTCGGCGTAGTAACCGGCGTTCGCGGCGGTGGGGACCGTCTGGGTGAGCGTGACGAGGTAGGCGGGTCCACCGATGCGCTTGAGTTCGCCCTTACGATCGAGTTCGGCCGACACCGTGACGGGGTCGGCGGGCTCACCTCGGCTGTAGAGGTCGAGGATCGAGTCGTAGACGAACTGGTGCGCGGGCTTGTAGAAGTCGCCCGGATGAAGCACTTCGAGGACGTCGGCGATGGCGTCCTTGCTCAGCAGCATGCCGCCGAGCACGGACTGCTCCGCGACATAGTCGTGGGGAGCTGACGCCCGAAATCGGTCTCGGGCTCGTCGGGCGGTCCGGAGTACTCGGAGTGGCCTCGATCGTCCACAACTGCCACCGCGATACCACCCTTCCGAATCCCGAACCGAGCACGGTCATGCCCGGCCGACGGACTTTCCGTGAACAGCTCCGGTCCTGCGGCCCGGATCCACAATCCACGTTCTACCCGTCCCCACCGACATGCCGGCATATACCGGCACATACAGGGAGTCGTGTGCACGACGTTAGGGACAGGAATGCTCCTCACCAAATCGGGTTGTGCACACATCTGTGGATGAACTGTGGAAACCCGTGGACCAGGTTGTGCACCCTCTGTGGACAACCTGGGGAGAACGCATGTCACATCGCGCCTAACCCCAGCTCAGGGCGGACAAATTGCTCTTCACAGCTGTGGAGCAAAAGAATTTCGGCGTGTCACGGTCACATCGACAGCCGGGCGTGTCCATCGTTTCGTTCCAGAAACGATATGTTGTGGATCACAGAGCGGGTGAATCCCACAGGCTTCATCCACAGGTTGTACACATACGGCGAGGAGCCCCGCGCGATATGCGCGGGGCTCCTCGAAAACCGGGATCAGGCAGCGACGACGTTCAGCGTGAACTTCGCGGTGACATCCGGATGCAGCTTCACAACGACCTCATGCTTGCCGGTCGCCTTGATGTGCGCCTTGGGCAGCACGACAATGCGCTTGTCGACAACCGGGCCACCGGAAGCCTTGAGCGCGCCTGCAACGTCGGCAGCGGTGACCGAGCCGAACAGCTTGCCCGAGTCGGCAGCGGTCTTGACTGCCAGCGAGACGCTGTCGAGGCCCTCGATGGCGGCCTTGAGCTCCTGTGCGTGCTCGAGGCCGCGCACTGCACGGGCCTCCTGTGCACGGCGGATGCCCGCAACCTGCTTCTCGGCGCCACGGGTGGCGGCAATCGCCAGTCCGCGGGGCAGCAGGTAGTTGCGGCCGTAACCGTCCTTGACCTCAACGGTGTCGCCAGGCGCACCGAGGTTGTCCACGTCGGCGGTGAGGATGAGCTTCATCGTGTTTCCCCTTTCCTTAGCGAGTCGTCGAGACGTAAGGAAGCAGAGCCACCTCACGGGAGTTCTTCACAGCAACAGCGATGTCACGCTGGTGCTGCACGCAGTTGCCGGTGACGCGGCGAGCGCGGATCTTGCCGCGATCGCTGACGTACTTACGCAGCAGCGTGGTGTCCTTGTAGTTGATCTGCACATTCTTTTCCTTGCAGAAGGCGCAGACCTTCTTCTTCAAAACCTTCTCGCGCGCGGGCGACTTAGGCATGGTCTGTCTCCGTACTTAGATGTTCCGATCGAAGGTCGGATCAGAACGGGGGCTCGTCGTCCCCGCCGCCGCCGAAGGAACCACCCGCAGGAGCGTTGCTCCACGGGTCGTCCCCGCCGACATTGGCGTTGGCGTTGGAACTGGGGCGCCCACCGCCCGATCCACCGGAGGAACCACCGAAGCCGCCTCCGCCACCGCCACGACTGGCCTTGGTGACCTTGGCCGTGGCGTAACGGAGCGAGGGGCCGATCTCGTCGACCTCGAGCTCCACGACAGTGCGCTTCTCGCCTTCACGCGTTTCATAGCTGCGCTGCTTCAGCCGGCCCTGCACGATCACGCGGGATCCTCGAGTCAAGCTCTCGGCCACGTTCTCGGCTGCCTCACGCCAAATGTTGCAGCGCATGAAGAGAGCCTCGCCGTCTTTCCATTCATTGGACTGACGGTCGAACATCCGGGGCGTGGACGCGACGGTGAAGTTCGCGACCGCGGCACCCGACGGGGTGAAACGCAGTTCTGGATCGGCGGTCAGATTGCCGACCACGGTGATGACGGTGTCGCCTGCCATGTGGTTCCTCCTGCAGTGTGTGGAGTCCTGATGCGCCAGAGCCTACGGCCAAGCGCCGACAGGCTCACTTTCCGAGGCGCAGAACCTTGGTGCGAAGCACCGATTCGTTCAAGCCGAGCTGGCGATCCAGCTCTGCAACCGCAGCGGGTGTCGCGCTGATGTCGACGACCGCGTAGATGCCTTCGGCATTCTTGGCGATCTCGAATGCGAGACGACGCTTACCCCACACGTCGACCTTGTCGACCTTGCCGCCTTCTTGGCGGATCACGTTGAGGAACGTATCCAGCGAGGGAGCGACGGTGCGCTCATCCAGGCTGGGGTCCAGGATGATCATCAATTCGTAATGACGCATAAGACCTCATCACCTCCTATGGACTGTGAACGGTCACGGACGATCCGTGACAGGAGGGTCGTTGCGTCAGCAACCCAAGAAGGGTACATGACTGCGGCCTGACCAGCGAAACTGACTTAGGGTGAGGACATGCGCACGAGCCGATTCCTTCCCGCGCTCGTCGCGGTCGCCACGTGTGCGCTGTTGCTGGTGCTCGGCTACCTCAACAAGGCCCGCTGCGCAGGCCCCCCTTCGATCTCTTCGGCCGCTCGATGCAGTTCGACGAGGTCAAGGACGCAACCGTCTGCTATTCCGACATCCAGCAACTGTGGCTCGGGCGCGGGATCAACCTCCACCAGTTCCCGTTCGTGGACGGCGGCATCACCGCGGGCGGCAACCTCACGGGCGGCACCGTCGAGTACCCCGTGCTCGGCGGCGTCCTCATGTGGGTGGGGGCATTGTTCGCGGAGACCGACGCCGATTTCCTGCTGTATTCCGCACTGCTGCTCGCGCCGTTCGGGTTGCTCACCGCGTGGATTCTCGGACGGACCGCCGGGTGGGATGCACTGTGGTGGTCGGCCACCCCACCGCTGGTGCTGTACGCGTTCTTGAACTGGGACCTTCCCGTGGTCGCGGTGGCCGTCCTTGCCATCGCGATCGTGGGCACGCAGCGGTGGTCACTACGTACCCGCGGGATGGTCGCCGCGGCTCTGTTCGCCATCGGGTTCTGTCTCAAGCTCTATCCCGGACTGTTCGTCCTGCCGCTCATCGCCTATGTCTTCACAGGCGGCACAGCTCACCGCGCGAACGGCACGGTCGGCGCGCAACGTGATGTTCGTGGTGCCCTCGCCGTCGCGGGCACCGCTGTGGCGACCGTCGTCGTGGTGAATCTTCCGTTCGCGATTCTCGGTTTCGAGGGGTGGCGCGCGTCGTTCACGTTCCAGCAGAACCGCGAGGCGGACGCGACCAGCAACTCGATCTGGTACTGGGGACTGCGTCCACTGATGGGTCACTATCAGGGACACGACGTCACCTCCGAGTACAACGACGCGGTCGCGGTCGCATCGCCGGTGCTGATGCTCGCGGCGATCGCGGTCGCGATGTGGCTCGGGTGGCGCCGGTATCTCCGCGACGGCGTCTACCCGTGGCTCCCAGTGGCCTCCGCGATGCTGTGCGGTTTCCTGCTGCTCCACAAGGTGCATTCCCCGCAGTACACGCTGTGGCTTCTGCCCCTGTTCGTGCTGCTGCGCATCCCGTGGCAACTCATCGCAACGTATCTTCTCGTCGACCTGTCGATGGGCATCGGTGTCTTCCTCTGGTTCGACTCGACCGCCGGCAACATCGACCCCGCACTGCCGCTCACGCTCGTCCACATCGGAGTATGGGGGCGCGCACTACTGTTGATCGTGTTGTTCTTCGTCTTCCTCAACTCGTCCGAGCGCACTCGATCCCAGCAGGAGACCGGGGGCCACGCCGTCCACCGAACACGACCCGAGGAGCGCACCGGCGTATGAATGCGTATCAGCAGTTCCCGCAATCCGGACCGGGCGGATATCCGCCCCCGGGCGCCTACAACACGCCTTTCCATCCTTACGGCCGGCACCGGAGAACAACCTCGTCTGGGGAATCGTCGCAACCGTGGTGTTCTGCATGCCGATCGGTATCGTGTCGCTGATCAAGGCGACACGGGTCAACACTCTGTGGGCCCAGGGACGTTTCGACGACGCACACAGAGCCGCACGCTCAGCGAAGACCTGGGCGATCTGGTCGGCGGTGATCTGGGTTGTCGGGCTGATCGCGCTCGTCGTGGCCTATGTCGCGTTCTGGGCCGCTGTGGTGGCCACGACGCACTGAGGACCTCATGGAACGCACGCTTGCACGCCTGAAAGCTCCCGCCGCAGCCGCGGTAGGTGCGGTGTGCGCGTGCGCATTCGTGGCATGGGCCGACCCGACCACCCCGGGAGGGATCATCCCGCCGTGCCCCACCTACACGCTATTCGGGATCCTCTGCCCCGGGTGCGGTGCGTCAAGGATGTTGTATTCACTTGTGCACCTGGATATTCCATCGGCACTGCAGTTCAATGCACTGGGCGTCGTCGCGACGGTAGGACTACTCGCTCTGTTCGGGGTGTGGACCGTGAGCCGTGTGCGCGACACACCGATGCCCCGCTGGGAGCGATATCGGTGGGCTCCACACATCACGCTCGCGGTGATCGCAATGTGGTTCGTAGCGCGCAACATTCCGGTCGCGCCGTTCACCGCACTACGGATCTGAACGGCCCGCCCATCGATCACCCGATCAGGCAGATCGCTCGATTCATGCCGCGCGGAACGACTTCAGCGCTGCGTGCTGCTCGGCGCGTACCCGCCGGGGGCTGATGCCCAATGCGATCGCAGTGAGCTCGAGATCCAGGCCGACGATCGTGCGCAGAATCAGAATTTCCCGCTGGGTGCGGGTCCCGGCACTGCCCCCGGGGTGAGCGAACCGGGAGTCTGCGGTATCGGCAGCGGTCGCATAGGCAAGGCGCGCGAACGGCTGTTGGGTACCAGCTGCCGACGACACCTCGGCGAGGATCGCGTGGCACACCTCGAGGGCGAGACGATCGGCCTCGGTGAACGAGACGCCGGTGTCGCGGCGCGCGCACGGCAGTACGCGGAGACCTGGGGATACAGCTGTCGCAGAAGGGCGGGCATCGCCGCCGCGTCGCCTGCCGCCACCGACCAGGCGAGCTCACACATCGTGAAGTGTCCGAGTATCCCGCCGCCGCGCACCGTCGTCATGTCCCCTCCCTCCGGATACAAGCCTAGGTCGACGTCGGCGACTCCGCTGTTCTCCGATCGAACGAAACCGAATCGAAAGAAACCGGGCGGGACGACTTCGGCGCTGCGCGCTGGTGCGCCGGTGTCAACCATCCCGGTAACCACCATGGGTGCGCATCGGGTGCCTGGTCCAGAACACCACCGACCGGGTCGTCGATGAATCCGTACCGGACGGGATCGTCGACCGGATGCCGGATCTGCCACAACACCACTGCACACAACGCCAGGACCGCGATGTCACGGATCACCACCGTCACGGTGAACCACTGCTCCGGCACGCCCTTGTTGTCGGGACCGAGGTAATAGAACATGCGCGGAACCCACACGAGCGCATCGACCGTCATCCAGGCGAGCAGCACCCTGCGGTGCGGTATCGCGAGCACCGCCAGCGGGACCAACCACAGTGAATACTGCGGGCTCCACACCTTGTTGGTGAACAGGAATGCCGCCACGAGCAGGAAACACAGCTGGGCCAGTCGCGGACGCCGCGGTGCGGTCAGCGCAAGCCATCCGATCGCGACGCATGCGATCGCGAACAACAGCAGCGACACGATGTTCAGGGTCGATGGTGACCAATCGGGCCATCCGACGAACGACCGCACCACGTTGTAGATCGAATCGGGGTCGGCACCGCGATCGGAATTCAAGCGGAAGAACTCGTACCACCCTGCGGATACAGCAGCAAGATCGGAAGATTCACCGCGAGCCACGCGCCTGCTGCGGCACCGAGCGTCCGTAAGAAGGCGCGCATCTTGCCGGTGCGCAGACACAACACCAGCAGGGGGCCGAGCAGCAGCAGCGGATACAACTTCGTCGCGGCACCGATCCCCAGCAACACGCCTGCAAGCACAGGACGACGTCGGGCCCACGCGAGCAGGCCGCCCGCAGCGAAGGCCGTGGCCAGGGCGTCGAAGTTCGTGAAGGCGTGGACCATCACGAGCGGCGAGGCTGCGACGAGCGCGGCATCCCACACTCGCCGGCCCGCGGACATGGCAGTGGCCCACACTGTCGCGAGCCACGCGAACGCAAGCCCCAATGCGACGACGTTGAAGTAGATCGCCACCTGGAGCCCACCGGGCAACCACGACACGGAGTCCCAGGCCTTCGCGACACGCATCGATACGTACTGGTAGAGCCCCGAAACAACGGGGTACTCCATGTACCGGGTCTGCATCTGCCCGTCCGCGCCCGGTTCCTCCCACGACGTCGCGTACGGAAATGCGCCCTCGTTGAGTCGCTCCGCGCCGTAGAGCGGAACGACGTCGGAATAGCACATCGCCACGTACTGGCGGTTGTTGCTCCAGTCCAACCCGAGTCCACCGTCGGGACCGAGCGGCGCCTGCTGGATGCACGCGGCCTTCCCGAACCAGCCCAACGCCAAGAACACCACCGCGAGCAACAGCATGGCCCGCAGCGGCGTGAAGAAACGGGTGCGTCCCAGCAGGGCGTGCCGACCGACCGGACCCCCGACGAGTGCAGAAAGGCGCGACACCATCGGTCGGTTCGACCCGGGGTGTCGCGCCAGTCCACGGAACGACGATCGTCGGCGAGAGGCTCCGGAGAGACCTGTCCCCTGAGCGCAGCCTCCTCGTTGACGGTCACGCCGAGAGGCTACTCGGCGGGCTGGTTGAACTGGGGGACCCGATTCGTTGTGGTGGGAACCGACGGCACGGTGGGATCGCTGCCGTCCGAATCCTCGCTCTCGGTCTCCTCCTCTTCCGAGGTCGAATCGTTGTTCGACAGTCCACGAGGCGGAGTCGTGGTGGCCGGTGCCTGCGCCACGCCCGGAATCGGGATCGTCACGCCCGGGAAGATCTCCACGTTCTGCGTCGTGATGTCGGTGATGTCGGGGATCTCCGGCAACGACGGAATCGTTCGCGAGGTCGACGGCCTGTCGCTGGTCTGCGGTGCCGTCGTCTTCGCCGACCAGCTCGGCACACCGGACTCACCGGCGATCGTGCCCGGCTTGGGGAAGGACTCGACATCGGTGCCCTCGAGAGCCCCGTCCATCGTGTCCTTCCAGATGTCCGACGGCAGGCCGGATCCGTAGATCATGCCGCCCCAGCTGTTCTCGAGCGGCAGGCCCTGCTCAGTGCCGACCCACACCGCGGTGGCCAGCGACGGGGTGTACCCGACCATCCATGCGTCCTTGTTCGATCCGGTGTCGCCGAGCTGTGCGGTTCCGGTCTTCGACGCGGACGGCCGGCCACCTGCAAGGGCATGCCCGTTCGAGTGAGCCGCGATCGGCATCATGGCCGAGGTGGTGTTGTCGGCCACGGCGTCGTCGATCACCTGTTCGCCGCTCGGCGAGCCGCGATCGAGGAGCACCTCGCCGTCGGAGGTGACGACCTTCTGCACGAAGTGCGGGTTGTAGTGCATGCCCGACGCGGCGAGCGTCGCATAGGCCGACGCCATGTCGAGGACCCGCGACTGGTACTGGCCGAGCACGATGCCGTAGTTCGGTCCCGCGCCGCCCGGCTCGGTGAGGGTCTCGCCGATGCCCGGCAGTTCCTTCGCGATACCGAGAGTGTGCGCCATGTCGGCGATGGCCTGCGGGCCGTTGTCCATGTCGAGCATCATCCGGTAGAAGCTCGTGTTCAGCGAGCGCTTGAGCGCCTCGGCGATGGTGCATTCACCGCACTGCTCGCCTTCGACGTTGCTGATCTCGATGCCGTTGACGGTGAGCGGTCCGCTGTCGTATGTCGTCGACAACGGCTTGCCCTGATCGAGGTTGGCGGCCAGCCCGAACACCTTGAACGACGAGCCTGTCTGCAGCCCCGCCTGCGCGAAGTCGTATCCGACGCCGCTGTCGCCACCGTAGTACGCACGCACCGCACCGCTGTTCGGGTCGACGGACACCACTGCGGTACGCAGGTTCTCGTCTTCTCCCTCGAGGTTCGACTGTGCGGCGTCGACCGCGGCGGCCTGCGCCGTCGTGTCGATCGTCGTGGTGATCTCGAGACCCGCGGTATTGAGGAGGTTCTCGTCGATGCCTTCCGCGGAGAGTTCTGCCAGCACCTGGTTCTTGATCAGGCCCTCCGGGCCCATCGTCTGGTCGCCGAAGTCGAGCTCGGCGATCGGGATGTACGCCGGGTACTGCTTCGTCGCACGGTCCTCTGCGTTGAGGGTTCCCGCGGACACCATGCCGTCGAGCACGTAGTTCCAGCGGGCCTCGGCGCCTCGGGGTTCTGTTCCGGGTCGAGCAGCGACGGCAGCTGGATCGACGACGCGAGGACTGCGCCCTCCTCCACGGTCAGATCGCTGACCGGCTTACCGAAGTAGGCGTTCGAGGCCGCCGAGATGCCGTACGCGCCTCGACCGAAGTAGATGGTGTTGAGGTAGGCGGAGAGGATCTCGTCCTTCGGCCACTGGTTCGCCATCTTCACCGAGAGGACGAGTTCCTTGGCCTTACGCGTCAGACTCCGCTCGTCACCGACGAGTGCTTCTTGACGTACTGCTGCGTGATCGTCGAGCCACCGCCCGCGCTGTCGCGCCCGAGGATGTTGTCGCGCGCGGCGCGCGCGAAGCCCGTGATCGAGAAGCCTGAGTTGCTGTAGAAATCACGGTCCTCAGCTGCGAGCACGGCGTTACGAACGTGCTCGGGGATCTGCTGCAGGTCCACCTCCTGGCGGTTACCTTCAGGCGGGATGATCTTGGTGATGACGCTCGATCCGTCGGCGTTGTAGATCGTCGACACCTGGTTGGTGACGAGTTCACCGGGACGCGGCACATCCTGCGCGACGTACGCGAGCATGAACGCGAGGACGGGAACGAGAATGCCCGCGGCGACCACCACGTAGCCGATACGCCGGATCATGCGCCATGGGATTCCCCGCTTCCGGCCACCACCGCCGGCTCCGCCACCGGGTCCACCCGTGGGAGGTGCCGTCGGCGGTCCGCCCGCGGGGG
>BBEG01000129.1 GCA_001312645.1 Rhodococcus sp. JCM 9791 | reverse complement strand
CTGCTGCATCTGGACCCGGCCGGCGAGATTCGCTGAGCTGCCGTCCGGGCCGACTGCCCGCTGCGGAACAACTCTTCTGCTCTTGAAACGCCGAACGGCGTCCACCCCGAAGGGTGGACGCCGTTGGGCGTCAGTGAGTACTAACTCACGCGATGATCTTCGTGACGCGACCGGCGCCGACGGTGCGGCCACCTTCGCGGATCGCGAAGCGGAGGCCCTCATCCATGGCGACCGGCTGGATCAGCTTGACGGACATCTCGGTGTTGTCACCGGGCATGACCATCTCGGTGCCCTCGGGAAGGGTCACAACGCCCGTCACGTCCGTGGTACGGAAGTAGAACTGCGGACGGTAGTTGTTGAAGAACGGCGTGTGACGGCCGCCCTCTTCCTTGTTGAGGATGTAGGCCTGGCCCTCGAACTCCGTGTGGGGAGTCGTGGTGCCCGGTTGATGACGACCTGGCCGCGCTCGACGTCCTCACGCTTGATGCCACGAACCAGCAGGCCGACGTTGTCGCCCGCCTGGCCCTGGTCGAGCAGCTTGCGGAACATCTCGATGCCCGTGACCGTGGTCTTGGTGACGGTCGGCTTGATGCCGACGATCTCGACCTCTTCGTTGACGTTGACCACGCCACGCTCGATACGGCCGGTGACGACCGTGCCACGACCCGTGATGGTGAAGACGTCCTCGACGGGCATGAGGAACGCCTTCTCGGTCTCGCGGACGGATCCGGGATGGAGTCGTCGACGGCCTGCATGAGGTCGACGATCGACTGGACCCACTTCTCGTCACCCTCGAGAGCCTTGAGAGCAGAGATCGGGATGACCGGAGCGTCCTCGTCGAACTCCTGCGAAGCGAGGAGCTCGCGGACCTCCATCTCGACGAGCTCGAGGATTTCCTCGTCGTCGACCATGTCGGCCTTGTTCAGGGCGACGAGGATGTAGGGCACGCCGACCTGGCGAGCGAGCAGCACGTGCTCGCGCGTCTGCGGCATCGGGCCGTCAGTGGCGGCGACAACGAGAATCGCGCCGTCCATCTGAGCAGCACCGGTGATCATGTTCTTGATGTAGTCCGCGTGACCCGGAGCATCGACGTGCGCGTAGTGGCGCTTGTCGGTCTGGTACTCGACGTGGGAGATGTTGATCGTGATACCACGAGCCTTCTCCTCGGGAGCCTTGTCGATCTGGTCGAACGCGAAGCTCTCGTTGAGATCCGGGTACTTATCGGCCAGCACCTTGGTGATCGCAGCCGTGGTCGTCGTCTTGCCATGGTCGACGTGACCGATGGTGCCGATGTTCACGTGCGGCTTGGTCCGCTCGAACTTCGCCTTCGCCACTGGAATGTCCTCCTGGACTGTTGTTGCGTGCAGTATGCAGCAGTGCGGTTTTGTATTACTTGGTCGTGCAGACGACCGGTTCCAACCCGAAGGTTACTCGCCGGTGGCCTTGGCGATGATTTCCTTCGAGACGTTCGACGGAACCTCTGCGTAGGAATCGAACACCATGGAGAAGTTCGCGCGGCCCTGGGTCTTCGACCGCAGGTCCCCGATGTAACCGAACATCTCCGAGAGCGGAACCAGCGCCTTCACGACACGGGCACCACTGCGTTCCTCCATGGCCTGGATCTGGCCACGGCGGGAGTTGAGGTCGCCGATCACGTCACCCATGTACTCCTCGGGTGTCGTGACCTCGACGGCCATGAGCGGCTCGAGGATCACCGGGGCAGCCTTGCGGGCCGCTTCCTTCAGTGCCTGAGAGCCGGCAATCTTGAACGCCATTTCGGACGAGTCGACGTCGTGGTACGCACCGTCGAGGAGCGTGACCTTGACGTTCACCAGCGGGTAACCCGCGAGCACGCCGTACTGCAGGGCGTCCTGCGCACCGGCGTCGACCGACGGGATGTACTCGCGCGGGACGCGACCACCGGAGACCTTGTTCTCGAACTCGTAGGTCGCGCCGTCCTCGCCCTTGAAGGGCGCGAGGGCGATGATGACCTTCGCGAACTGGCCGGAGCCACCCGTCTGCTTCTTGTGGGTGAACTCGTGCTTCTCGACAGCCTTGGTGATGGTCTCGCGGTACGCGACCTGCGGCTTGCCCACATTGGCCTCGACCTTGAACTCGCGACGCATGCGGTCGACGAGGATGTCGAGGTGAAGCTCGCCCATGCCGCCGATGACGGTCTGACCGGTCTCTTCGTCGAGCTCGACGGAGAACGTCGGATCCTCTTCGGCGAGCTTCTGGATCGCGGTGCCCAGCTTCTCCTGGTCGGACTTGGTCTTCGGCTCGATGGAGACCTGGATGACCGGGTCCGGGAACGTCATCGACTCGAGAACGATCGGGTTCGCCTGGTCGCACAGGGTATCGCCGGTCGTGGTGTCCTTCAGGCCGATCATCGCGTAGATATGGCCGGCCACGGCCTCCTCGACCGGGTTCTCCTTGTTGGCATGCATCTGGAAGAGCTTGCCGATGCGCTCCTTCTTGCCCTTGGTGGCGTTGAGCACCTGCGCCCGGCTCGACCCGGCCGGAGTACACGCGGACGAAGGTCAGCTTGCCGAAGAACGGGTGCGCAGCGATCTTGAAGGCGAGGGCCGAGAACGGCTCTTCCTTGCTCGGCTTACGCGTGAGGACGGTTTCCTCGTCGTTCAGCTTGTGGCCGACGACCTCACCGATGTCCAGCGGGGTCGGCAGGTAGTCGATGACCGCGTCGAGCATGGGCTGAACGCCCTTGTTCTTGAACGCGGTGCCGCAGAGCACGGGGTACAGCTCGGAGTTCACGGTCAGCTTGCGGATGGCGCCCTTGATCTCGGCGACCGTGAGCTCCTCACCGCCGAAGTACTTCTCCATGAGCTCTTCGTCGGACTCGGCGACGGTCTCGAGCAGCTTCTCGCGGTACTCGGCGGCCTGGTCGACGAGATCGGCGGGGATCTCCTCGACCGTGGCCTCGGTGCCGATCGGGGTGACGCCACGCCAGGTGAGCGCCTTCATCTCGACGAGATCGACGACACCGTCGAAGTCGTCCTCGGCACGATCGGAATCTGCAGGACCAGCGGCTTGGCGCCGAGACGATCGATGATCGTCTGCACGGTGAAGAAGAAGTCCGCGCCCATCTTGTCCATCTTGTTGACGAAGCAGATGCGGGGGACGTCGTACTTGGCAGCCTGGCGCCAGACCTGCTCGGACTGGGGCTCGACGCCCTCTTTACCGTCGAACACGGCGACGCGCGTCGAGGACGCGCAGCGACCGCTCGACCTCGACGGTGAAGTCGACGTGGCCGGGGGTGTCGATGATGTTGATCTGGTTGTTGTTCCAGAAACAGGTGACCGCAGCGGAGGTGATGGTGATACCACGCTCCTTCTCCTGCTCCATCCAGTCGGTGGTGGAAGCACCGTCGTGGGTCTCACCGATCTTGTAATTGCGACCGGTGTAGAAGAGGATGCGCTCGGTAGTGGTGGTCTTACCGGCATCGATGTGCGCCATGATGCCGATGTTGCGGACCTTGTTCAGGTCGGTCAGCACTTCCTGTGCCACAGGTAAACCCCGCTCGTAGCTCGTGTCGGTCCTTGGGTGCGGACCACATGTTCTTATGTTGTCAGCCGGCCTTTACGGGACCGACACAGATGTGCGAGCAGCCGGCCGGGGGATCATACGACGATCCACCCGACCGGCGTCGACTCACCAGCGGTAGTGCGCGAACGCTTGTTGGCTTCAGCCATCTTGTGCGTGTCCTCGCGACGCTTGACAGCGGCACCGAGGCCGTTGCTGGCATCGAGAAGCTCGTTGGCGAGACGCTCGACCATGGTCTTCTCACGACGCTGACGCGAGAAGGTGACCAGCCAGCGCAGGGCCAGCGTGGTGGAACGACCGGGGCGAACCTCGACCGGCACCTGGTAGGTGGCGCCACCGACACGACGGCTGCGCACCTCGAGGGCAGGCTTGACGTTGTCGAGCGCGCGCTTGAGGGTGACGACCGGATCGGTGCCGGTCTTCTCGCGAGCCTGCTCGAGCGCCTGGTAGACGATGCGCTCGGCAGTGGACTTCTTGCCGTCCATGAGGATCTTGTTCACGAGCTGGGTGACCAGCGGCGAACCGTAGACCGGATCGGCGATGAGGGGGCGCTTCGGAGCGGGTCCTTTACGTGGCATCAGCCCTTCTCCTTCTTCGCTCCGTAGCGGCTACGTGCCTGCTTGCGACCCTTGACACCCTGGGTGTCGAGCGAGCCGCGGATGATCTTGTAACGCACACCGGAGGTCCTTCACACGACCGCCACGCACGAGCACCATCGAGTGCTCCTGGAGGTTGTGACCCTCACCCGGGATGTATGCGGTGACCTCGACCGAAGTGGTCAGGCGCACGCGAGCGACCTTACGAAGTGCCGAGTTCGGCTTCTTCGGGGTGGTGGTGTAGACGCGGGTGCACACACCACGACGCTGCGGGCTGCCCTTCAGGGCCGCGCTCTTGACCTTGGCGGTCTTGTCGCGGCGACCCTTGCGGACCAGCTGATTGATAGTTGGCATCTATCGGCTTTCTCGTTGTCTGGAGCTGCTCAGGCGAGCAACACTGGCTGTTCTGAAATTAGGGATCCATCGGTTGGGACAAGGAAGCAACTGTCCCGCACTCGCACCCCGTACGTACACGAGGTCGGGTGTGTCGCGTACCCCCACACAGGCAGCCGGGGACTCGCACCTGCAGATATCTACAGACCGCGCGTACGGCATCGCCTCGCATAGGCACACAGATCGGCCCGGGCATGCCGGACACGACCCACAACGATACCCGGCGGCGGCGCATCCGGTCAAAGCGAGACGCGACGAATGACCGCGCACGTCAGCGCGGCATGAGCGAGAAGTCAACTGCTGAGGTTGAGGGTGAGCCGTGCCAACGTAGCAGCAGCCTCACACGGGTCGGCGCCACCGGTCGTGTACTGGACCCACCATCCGAAGATCCCCGTGGTCGCCGCACCGGCGGAAACACCACAGGACAACGGGTCGTTCGGTCGACGCATCTGCAGTGCCCGCCTACCTTCGACGGTAGTGTTCTCGACCGTGTAGCCCAGCTCTTCGCCCGCCTTGCGCTCATGATCGAGCGACCCGGTCTCGAACCAGTTGAACGTGACCTTCACTACTCCCGCCGGGCCGTCTCCCTCCCAGCGACAGATGCGCCGAAGAACCCTCGGTACACCGCCGCGGCACCCACCGTCTCTGCGATCTTCTCGTCGGCGACGGCGTCGCACTCGGTGAGCAGTTTCGTGAACTCCGCCGACAGCCCCGGCCCGCCGCCCGCTCCCTGCGGCACCGCGCGGCCTTCGATGCTGCGCGCACATCCGGCGACCATCAGCAGAGCGGCGCAGAGCGCCACGACGCTCACGACGATGCGACGCGACCTGGACTGCACGGCAACGGTCTGTGTGCCCGGCGTGTGGGTGCCTGCTCTCATGACTGCGCCCTCTCCACGCTCAGTTCGGCGAGATCCCGCGCTACTGCGCACGAATCTGCCGTCGGCGTGAAGTTCGCGTAGGTCACCGACCAGTGGATGAAATCGCCACCGAAATCCACACCGATCTCGCACAGAACGGTCTGGCCGAGTTCGTTCTGAGCCGACCCCATGAATCCGGGATGACCACCGACCTCGACGTCCGCGGCGGGGCGGCCGATCAGATCCGAACCCGCACGCTCACGGCCGATCGGGCTGCCTCGGTACCACGAGAAGCTCACGCTCGGCCTCCGACGTACGTCTCCCACTCGCATCCCACCGAGTTCCGGGTGACCATGGAGAATTCGCCCAGCGCAAAGGCCGCTTCGACCTCGTCGTCCGAGATCGAAGCACATTCGCCGAAGAACGGCCCGGGTTCGGTGACCTGTAACGCAGTCGTGTCCGGGCCACCACCCGCGTCGTCTTCCGGTGATCCGCACCCGGCCACCCACACCGCGGCGAGCGCGGTCATCGCCACGATCGCCGACATCCTCCCGGTGCGCCCGGACCCCTCGACAGGCATGTGCACAGACACTACCCAGCCGTACGTCCGCTCGCTTGTCGACTACGCGTATCGACCAGGATGGTGTCGAGCTGAGCCGCCCAGTGCCGGACGATCTCGGCGCGGCGACGCGAATCGTCGGTCAGGACATCTGCAAGACCCAGTCCCCGCGCAAGGTCGAGTGTCGCCTGGACCATGCGGTGGACGACAGGGTCGGAGTCGTCGGCTCCGAGTTGCTCGATCGCGGCGCGGTGCGCAACCCGGCCGAACCGCTCTTCGAGGGGGACGATGCGTTCACGCAGGGCGGGATCGGCCGCGGCCGCCGTCCACACCTGCAGCGCCGCCTTGAACAGGGTTCCGGAGTACTGCTCGATGATGCCCGCGACGACCCGCTCGGTGCGTGCGACGCCGGAGACAAGGTCGAGGTTCTCGTCGCGGATCTGATCCATACGACCGTCGAACATGAACTCGAGCGCCGCGGTGATGAGGTCCTCCCGGGTCGGGAAATGGTGTTGCGTCGCACCGCGTGAGACACCTGCACGCTGTGCGACGACACCGACCGTCGTCTCGCTCCAACCGGATTCGGCCAGGGTGTCGATGGTGGCCTCGAGCAGACGTCGACGTGTCGCTCTGCTTCGGTCCTGCTTCGGTTCGCGCGTCATCCGTACCCTTCCTCCGGTCCCGAGACCGTCTCTACATATCGCGGGTCCGTACACTCGTACCCCAGGACGAGACAGAAGGGCAGTTTCACTGTGGCAACGTTGGTGAGACGCGAAGATTACTTCGACGCTGCGATCGAGCTTCTCTCGTCGGACGATCACGGGGCTCTCAAGCAAGCGCAACTGTGTGCGCACCTCGACGTCACCACGGGCTCTTTCTACAACTACTTCGCCAGCTGGGCGCAGTTCCGCAAGGAGTTCCTCGAGAACTGGCTCGAACGGCAGACTATCCGGCTCGTCGCGACTGCGCGCCTCGAAGCCTCCCCCGCCCGACGTCTCGAGATCTTGATCGAATTCGCGTGCGGTCTCCCCCACAGCGCCGAATCGTCGATCCGCGGCTGGGCGCACACCGACGCAGAAGTCCGTGTGGTGCAGGCCACCGTCGATTACCAGCGGTATCTGGTGGTGGTGGAGGCGACGTCGGCGATCCTGGCGCCGGTAGTGTCGCCGAGGCTTCGCCCGCACCTCGCTCTACTGCCTCGTCGGTTATCAGCAGACAGTTCCGCTGCCCGAACCGGACACGCTGAGGTGGGGACTCGAACGGATACTGCGCGAACTGCTGGACACAGCGGAACGCTGACTCGGACGGTCCCGGTCCAGGTCCCGACGACCGGTCCGTCACGGCCCGGCCCACGACGGCGGGCGTCGCTGCAGGAAGGCCGTCACCCCCTCACTGCGTCGACCGAACCGAACAACCGCGCCGATTGCGCGGCAAGGTCTGCGCCGTGCCGTTCGAAATCCTCGAGGATCTGCCGCGTGAGCAGCTGCTTCGACTCCGCGAGCCCCTGAGGTGA
The DNA here is from genome assembly GCA_001312645.1 of Rhodococcus sp. JCM 9791. GTDB lineage: Bacteria > Actinomycetota > Actinomycetes > Mycobacteriales > Mycobacteriaceae > Rhodococcus. Next base: position 6,901 of record BBEG01000129.1, on the reverse strand, counting down.
GCACTCGCGGAACTCTGCGAGCAGTTCCGCGACTGTGCCGGAAGGGTCGTCGGCGGTGATCGTCACCAGCCCGTACGCGAGGGCCTCCTCCGGACCGAACCGCTCCCCGGTGAGGAAATACCGTGAGGCGGCCCGCGGCGAGAGTCGCGGCAACACCGTGAGGGAGATGATCGAGCAGCCAGCCCCAGACGCGCCTCGGTGAGCGCGAAGGTGGTTCGCGGACCCGCTACGACGATGTCGCAGGCACCGACGATCCCCATCCCTCCGGCCCGGACATGGCCGTCGATCTGTCCGACAACGGGTTTGGGTGTTTCGAGGATCTGTCGCAGCAGATCGATCATCGTGCGGGTCCGGTCGGCGGCCGCGTCCGCCGGCGTCCCTCCCGAGTCCGCCCCTCCGGCCTCGCGTAGATCCGCTCCGGCACAGAACGTTCCGCCGGCATGCGTGAGTACGATCGAGCGCACGTGTGGATCCGTGGCCGCGTCTCGAGCCCTTGCCGCAGCTGTTGCAGCAGGGTCGACGACAGGGCATTACGGTTGTGCGGCGAGTCCAACGTCAGTGTCGCGACACCGTGCGCGACGTCGTAGCGTACGAACGGCTCGGCAGATTCGGTGTGCGTCATGACATTCCTGTCCTAGTAGGAGCGCGGCAGTCCCAGCGAGTGCTGCGACACGAAGTTCAGGATCATCTCGCGGCTGACCGGGGCCACCCTCGCGATCCTGGCGGCGCCGAGCATCGCGGCGAGTCCGTATTCCTGGGTGAGCCCCCCTCCGCCATGCGTCTGGATGGCCTGGTCCAGGCTTGCTATGGCAGCCTCACCCGCAGCGTATTTGGCCATGTTCGCGGCTTCGGCTGCGCCGAAATCGTCGCCACTGTCGTAGAGCGAGGCGGCCTTCTGCATCATCAGCTTTGCGAGTTCGACCTCGATCTTGCGCTGCGCCAGTGGGTGCGCGATGCCTGATGCGCGCCGATCGGTTCCTTCCACACGGCGCGTTCGTTGGCGTACTTCACCGCGGCATCGAGGGCGAAGCGACCCATGCCGACGGCCATCGCGGCACCGAGGATGCGTTCGGGATTGAGTCCGGCGAACAACTGCGCGAGCGCCGCGTCGGGTTCGCCCACGAGTGCGTCCGCGGGAAGGCGGACGTCGTCGAGGAAGAGGGCGAACTGGCGGTCGGGCTCGATGATGTCCATCTCCATCGGGGTCTTGACGAACCCGGGGGTCTCGGTAGGCACGATGAACAGTGCGGGACGGAGCTTTCCGCTGGTGGCGTCCTCGGTGCGCGCGACAATGAGTACCGCGTCCGCCTGGTCGACGCCGGAGATGAACACCTTGTTACCCGACAGGACCCAATCGTCGCCGTCGCGCTTGGCGACGGTACCGATCCGGTGGGAGTTCGAACCCGCATCGGCTTCGGTGATTCCGAACGCGATGATCTTCGATCCGTCGGCGAGCCCGGGCAACCACTGTTGTTTCTGGTCGGCGGTGCCGTACTTGGAGATGATGGTTCCGCAGATGGCCGGCGACACGACCACGAGCAACAGGCCGCAACCGTGCGCCGCGAGTTCTTCCTGCACCAGCGCCAATTCGTAGATTCCGGCACCGCCGCCGCCGTACTCCTCGGGGAGATTCACGCCGAGGAACCCGAGTTTCGCTGCTTCCGACCACAGTTCGGTCAGTGGTTCGTGCCTGCGTGATTTCGGCAGCACGTAGTCGACGTAGTTGTAGCGCTGCGCCAGAGCCGCTACGGACGATCGGAGTTCCTGCTGTTCTTCGGATTCGGTGACGATCATTCACGTACTCCTGAGGTTGCGGATTGTTCTTCGCCCGACTGCTGATCCTCGCTGGACACCACTGCCAACACTGCACCGACATCGACCTGAGAACCGACTCCGACGTTGAATTCGGTGAGGTCCCCGCTCCTGGAGCGGTGACGGTGTGCTCCATCTTCATCGCTTCGAGCCACAGGATGGGCTGACCGGCGGCCACGGTGTCGCCGAGGGCCGCGCCGAGCCGGATCACCGAGCCCGGCATGGGGGCGAGCAGCGTGCCCACCGCGCGGTGCGATGCAGGGTCGGTGAATCGAGGAACCACCTCCAATCTCACCGGTCCGAGTGACGAGTCGACGTGGACGGTGTCGCCGTACCGGGCGACGGCGAACTCGCGGCGCACCCCGTCGCGGTCGAGGACGACGCGGCTGGGAGAGCACTCGACAGCGACGACGTCGGCGAAACTTTCGGCGACCAGCCCGTTCCGCATACGGCGATAGCGGATCGTGTGCTCGTCGTGGATCCCGGTGTACGTCTTCGACTGCGGCGCCGACGCCACGTTGCGCCATCCGGTGGGGAGTCCCGCATCGACCGTTGCGGCGGCGCGGTTGCGCTCGGAATCTGCGAGAGCGGCGGCCAGAGCGGAGATCGCCTCCGCTTCCGGGCCTGCGACCGGATCCGACAACGCGGCGAGACCGTGCGTGGTGAAGAATGCAGTGTCCGTGTCGCCCGCAAGGAATGCGGGATGCCGCAGGACGTTGACCAGCAGGTCGCGATTCGTGCGGATGCCGTGGATCTCCGCTCCCACGAGGGCCTTCGCAAGCAGCCTCGCAGCCTGCGTCCGGGTCGGTGCGTAGGAGATCACCTTGGCGAGCATCGCGTCGTAGTGGATCCCCACGTGCGATCCGTCGACGACACCCGAATCCAGACGGACCCCGCTGCTGCGCAGGACCCCGAACTCGGTGTCTGCTCCCGGAACGGCGATCCGACGCACGACTCCCGTCTGCGGCTGCCAGTCGTGAGCGGGATCTTCCGCATAGAGGCGGACCTCGATCGAATGTCCATGCACCGGGGGCGGCTCGGGATCGAGTCGGCCACCGGCAGCGACATGCAGTTGCAGATCGACCAGGTCGAGACCGGTCACGCACTCGGTGACGGGGTGCTCGACCTGCAGACGGGTGTTCATCTCGAGGAAGTAGAACTCCCCCGATTCACCGGAGGCGAGGAACTCGACGGTGCCCGCGCCTTCGTAACCGATGGCTTCGGCGGCGCGGCGCGCAGCGTCGAGCAGATTCTCGCGCATGCCGGGGACCACGCTGACGAGTGGAGAAGGCGCTTCCTCGACGACTTTCTGATGTCGGCGCTGGATGGAGCATTCCCGCTCACCGATGGTCCACACGGTGCCGTGCCGATCGGCGAGGACCTGCACCTCGATATGCCGACCGGTTTCGAGGTAGCGCTCGCAGAACACCGTCGGATCGCCGAACGCCGAGTGTGCCTCGCGGCGGGCGGCCTCGAGTTGCGCGGGTAACTCGTCCGCCGACCGCACGATCCTCATGCCGCGTCCGCCCCCGCCGGCGGAAGCCTTGATGAGCACCGGCAGATCGGCGTCGGTGATCCGGGCGGGGTCGAGTTCCGTGAGCACCGGAACCCCGGCGTCTGCCATGAGTTTCTTCGCCTCGACCTTCGATCCCATCCGGGAGATCGAGTCGGGGCTCGGTCCGACCCAGGCCAGGCCTGCGTCGAGGACAGCCTGCGCGAAATCGGCGTTCTCGGAGAGGAATCCGTATCCGGGATGGATCGTATCGGCCCCCGCGGCGTGCGCGGCCGCGATGACGGCGTCGGCCCGAAGGTACGTCTCGGCCGGTGCGACGCCGGGAAGTCGGACCGCGGCATCGGCATCGGAGACGTGCGGACTGTCGGAATCGGCGTCGGAGAATACCGCGACGGTGCCCAGTCCCGCGCGACGGCACGAGGCGAACACCCGGCGGGCGATCTCTCCCCGGTTGGCGACGAGCACGGTCTCGATGGTCGTGTCGTTCACTGTCTGCCTCACATCCGGAAGACGCCGAAGCTGTCGGCGCCTTCGATCGGTGCGGTGGCGATGGCCGACAGGCACATGCCCACCACGGTGCGGGTGTCGCGGGGGTCTATGATCCCGTCGTCGTAGATGCGTCCGGACAGGAACATCGGGAGCGACTCGGCTTCGATCTGATTCTCGATCGCGGCGCGCATCGCCTCGTCTGCAGCCTCGTCGAACGCCTGGCCGCGGGACTCGGCAGCGGCGCGGCCGACGATCGAGATGACACCGGCGAGCTGCGCGCCACCCATCACCGCCGATCTCGCGCTCGGCCACGCGAAGAGGAAGCGTGGGTCGAACGCGCGACCGCACATGCCGTAGTGCCCCGCACCGTACGAGGCACCGAGCAGGATCGAGATGTGAGGCACGGTCGAGTTGGCTACCGCGTTGATCATCATCGCGCCGTGTTTGATCATCCCGCGTTCCTCGTACTCCCTGCCCACCATGTAGCCGGTGGTGTTGTGCAGGAACAATAGTGGCGTGTTCGCACGATTGGCGAGCTGGATGAACTGGGCGGCCTTCTGCGATTCCTCGCTGAACAGGACGCCGCGGGCATTGGCGAGGATCCCGACGGGGAATCCGTGCAGTTGCGCCCACCCCGTGACGAGCGACGACCCGTACAGGGGTTTGAACTCGTCGAAGTCGGAATCGTCGACGATCCGGGCGACCACCTCGCGCGGATCGAAGGGGCGCTTGAGGTCGTCGGGGACGATCCCGAGCAGCTCCTCGGCGTCGTAGCGGGGTTCGAGCACGTTCGGCGCCGCCGCGGGACCCTGCTTGCGGTGGTTGAGCCGCCGCACGATGCCGCGCCCGATCCGTAGCGCGTCATGTTCGTCGACCGCGAAGTAGTCGGCGAGACCGGATGTGCGGGCGTGCATCTCGCGCCGCCGAGCGCCTCGTCGTCGGATTCCTCACCCGTGGCCATCTTCACCAGGGGCGGCCCTGCGAGGAACACCTTGGACCGTTCCTTGATCATGACGACGTGGTCGGACATGCCCGGAATGTAGGCGCCACCTGCTGTGGAATTGCCGAATACGAGAGCAACGGTGGGAATACCGGCAGCAGACAATCGTGTGAGGTCGCGGAAGAGCCGACCGCCGGGAATGAACACTTCCTTCTGTGTGGGGAGGTCGGCGCCACCCGACTCCACCAGCGAGATCAGCGGCATCCGATTCTGCATCGCTATATCGTTGGCACGCAGACTCTTCCGTAGCGTCCATGGGTTGCTGGTGCCACCGCGTACGGTCGGGTCGTTCGCAACGATCACGCATTCGACACCTTCGACCACACCGATGCCCGTGACCACGCCGGCGCCCACGGGGAATTCGGTTCCCCAAGCGGCGAGAGATGACAGTTCGAGGAACGGCGAGTCGGGGTCGATCAGCAACTCGATCCGCTCTCGTGCCAGCAGTTTGCCGCGATCGTGGTGTCGTCGTACGTACTTCTCGCCACCACCCGCGAGCGCTTGGAGTGCTCGGTGGCAAGTTCCGAGAGTCTCGAATTCATCGACGCCGCGGCGTCGCCGAACTCTGCGGATCCGTAATCGAGGGCCGATGCCAGTGTGCTCACCCGTGGTACCCCAATCGCTTCGCGGCGAGTTCGATGAGAATCTCGCTGGTGCCACCGCCGATGCCGAGAATACGCATGTCGCGGTATTGGCGTTCCACTTCGGACTCGGCCATGTAGCCGAGTCCGCCGAACAGCTGGACCGCCTGGTGCGCGACCCATTCCCCGGCTTCGACGGCACTGTTCTTCGCGAAGCACACCTCGGCGATGAGGTCCAGGTCGCCGTCGACGGCCCGTTCGACGAGGGCTCGCGAGTAGACGCGGGCGACGTCGATCCGCCGCGTCATGTCGGCGAGGGTGCGCTGGACCGCCTGGCGGCTGATCAGCGGGCGGCCGAAGGTCTCACGGTCGCGGCACCAGGCGATGGTCAGGTCGAGACATCGCTGGGCGCCGGAGTATGCCTGGGCGGCGAGGGCGATGCGCTCGGACACGAAGCCCTGAGCGATCTGGAAGAAACCGGTGTTCTCGGCGCCCACCAGGTTGGCTGCAGGGACACGGACGTCGACGAACGACAGTTCGGCCGTGTCGGACGCGCGCCAGCCCATCTTGTCGAGCTTGCGGGAAACCGTGAAACCCGGCGTTCCCTTGTCGATCACGAGCAACGAGACGCCACCCGCGCCCGATCCACCGGTACGGACGGCGGTGACCACGAAATCGGCGCGGCAGCCGGACGTGATGTACGTCTTGGCGCCGTTGACGATGTAGTGGTCGCCGTCGCGCACCGCGGTGGTGGTCAGGTTCCCGACGTCGGATCCGCCGCCGGGTTCGGTGATCGCGAGCGACCCGATGAGCTCGCCCGCGAGTGTGGGCTTCACCCATCGGTCGATCTGGTCGGGATCGCCTGCAGCGATCAGGTGGGGCAGGGCGATGCCGCAGGTGAACAGCGACGCGAACGCGCCACCGGAAGCGCCTGCCTCATGGAATGCCTCGCACACGATGAGGGTGTCGGCGCTGTCTCCCCCGGAGCCGCCGACCTCGTCGGGGAAACCCACGCCGAGTAACCCGAGTGCTGCCGCCTTCTTGTGGAGTTCACGCGGAAGTTCGCCGTCGCGTTCCCACTCATCGAGGTACGGCAGGACGTCCCGTTCGACGAAACCGGTCACGGTCTCGCGCAGTGCACGACGTTCGGGGGTGTTCCAGATACTCACGTGTGGTCCTCCAGGAAGGTGATCGGGATATCCAGGTAGCGGGCCCGCAGCCACTCGCCGAGCCCCTTGGCCTGCGGGTCGAACCTGGCCCGGGACGCGACACCGCGGCCGAGGATTCCTTCGATCACGAAGTTGACGGCCCGTAAATTCGGTAGCAAGTGGCGGGTGACGGTGAGCGGCGCAGTTTCGGGAAGGAGCGACTTGACGGTGTCCACTGTGAGAGTGTGTGCGAGCCAGCGCCACTCGTCGTCACTGCGCACCCACACGCCGATGTTGGCGTCGCCTCCTTTGTCTCCGCTGCGCGCACCGGCCACCGCACCGAGCGGTGCGCGGCGGG
>BBEG01000128.1 GCA_001312645.1 Rhodococcus sp. JCM 9791 | reverse complement strand
CTCAAGTTGGGTTACAAGGCATCAGCGGAACAGTTCGGGCCGCGTGAACTGGTGGAACTCGGGGTGCTCGCCGAGGCGCACGGGATGGATTCGGCGACGGTGTCGGATCATTTCCAGCCGTGGCGGCACAACGGTGGTCATGCCCCGTTCTCGTTGGCGTGGATGACGGCGGTGGGGGAGCGCACGGAGCGGTTGCAGTTGGGGACCTCGGTGCTCACGCCGACGTTTCGGTACAACCCGGCGGTGATCGCGCAGGCGTTCGCGACGATGGGGTGTCTGTATCCGGGGCGGGTGATGTTGGGGGTGGGGACCGGTGAGGCGCTCAACGAGATCGCGACGGGGTACAGCGATGCGTGGCCGGAGTTCAAGGAGCGGTTTGCGCGTCTGCGGGAGTCGGTGCGGTTGATGCGGGAGTTGTGGACCGGGGAGCGTGTCGATTTCGAGGGGGAGTTCTATCGGACGGTGGGGGCGTCGATCTATGACGTGCCCGAGGGTGGGATTCCGGTGTATGTGGCGGCGGGTGGTCCGGTGGTGGCGCGGTATGCGGGTCGGGCGGGGGATGGGTTCATCTGTACTTCGGGTAAGGGTATGGAGTTGTATACGGACAAGTTGTTGCCTGCGGTGGCCGAGGGTGCGGGGAAGGCCGGGCGTGATGTGTCGGGGATCGACAGGATGATCGAGATCAAGATTTCGTATGACACGGATCCGGAACTGGCGCTCGAGAATACGCGGTTCTGGGCGCCGTTGTCGTTGTCGGCGGAGCAGAAGCACAGTATCGAGGATCCGGTGGAGATGGAGGCGGCGGCGGATGCGTTGCCGATCGAGCAGGTGGCGAAGCGGTGGATTGTGGCGTCGGATCCGGATGTGGCGGTGGAGCAGGTGAAGGCGTATGTGGATGCGGGGTTGAATCATTTGGTGTTTCATGCTCCGGGTCATGATCAGAGGCGGTTTTTGGAGTTGTTCGAGCGGGATCTGGCTCCGCGGCTGCGCGCACTGGCCTGAGCGGACGGAGGAGCGAGATGACTTCGGTCGCACAGAATGTGACCATTCTTCCGCAGTGGAAGGAACTCGACGCCCATCGCATCGACATCGAGCCGGTGCACCTACGAGAACTGTTCGCGGCAGATCCCGCCCGGAACGCCGCGATGACCGTCACCGCCGCGGACCTGACGGTCGACTACAGCAAACACCGGATCACCACCCGCACCAAGGAACTGCTACTCGACCTCGCTCGCGCGACCGGGGTCGAGGGTGCACGCGACCGGATGTTCGCCGGTGAACACATCAACGCCACGGAGGACCGGGCGGTCCTCCACACCGCACTGCGGCTCCCGGCGACCGCGCAATTGAGGGTCGACGGCCGGGACGTGGTCGCCGACGTGCACGAGGTCCTCGGGGCGATGGGTGCTTTCACCGACCGGGTCCGGGACGGCCGGTGGCGCGGAGCGACCGGGGAGAAGATCACGACCGTGGTCAATCTCGGGATCGGCGGATCTGATCTGGGCCCGGTGATGGTGACGCGTGCCCTGCGGCATTATCACGACGGCCCGCAGGTTCGGTTCGTGTCGAACGTCGACCCGGCCGATCTGACGGCTGCCCTCCACGGACTGAATCCGGCCACGACGTTGTTCATCGTGGCGTCGAAGACGTTCTCGACGGTCGAGACGTTGACGAACGCGACTGCTGCGCGGCGCTGGCTCGTCGCGGCGCTGGGAGAGGGTGCTGTCGCGGCACATTTCGTTGCAGTATCCACACACGCACAGCGGGTCGCGGAGTTCGGGATCGACCCGGCAAACATGTTCGGTTTCTGGGACTGGGTCGGTGGCCGGTACTCGGTCGGCTCGGCGATCGGGCTGTCGGTGATGTGCGCGATCGGCCGGGAGCGATTCGCCGAACTGCTCGACGGGTTCCACCGTGTCGACACCCATTTCCGCACCGCACCCCTCGAGGAGAACGCTCCACTCCTGCTCGGTCTGCTCGGCGTGTGGTACACGAGCTTCCTCGGCGCGCAGTCGCGTGCCGTGTTGCCCTATTCCAATGACCTCGTACGTTTCCCGGCCTATCTGCAGCAACTCACCATGGAGTCGAACGGTAAGTCGGTACGTGCCGACGGCGCTCCGGTCGGATGCGCGACCGGTGAGATCTTCTGGGGGGAGCCGGGAACGAACGGGCAGCACGCGTTCTATCAACTACTGCACCAGGGAACGCACCTGGTGCCGGCGGATTTCATCGGATTCGTCACGTCGACAGACGATCTGCCTACCGCTGACGGAACCGGAAGCATGCACGACGTGCTCATGGCGAACTGCTTCGCGCAGTCGAAGGTGATGGCGTTCGGACGCACCGCAGACCAGGTGCGGTCCGATGGCACACCCGAAGAGCTGGTGGCGCACAAGGTGATGCCCGGCAATCAGCCTCGACGACCGTCCTTGCGCCGAAACTGACACCGTCGACCCTCGGTCAGCTGATCGCGCTGTACGAGCATCAGGTGTTCGTGCAGGGCGTGGTGTGGGGGATCGACTCGTTCGACCAGTGGGGCGTTGAACTGGGGAAGGTGCAGGCAACGCAACTGCAGCCGGCGTTGTCCGGCTCCGGCGATCCGGCGACCGGTGATGCCTCCACCGACGCGCTCATCCGAATCTATCGAGAGATGTCGAAGGGAGAGTGACCCGTGCCCGCTCTGAAACTCCTCAAACTTCCCCCGCCGGTGGCGGAGTCGTGGGACTGGCAGATGGATGCCGCATGCCGCGACGTCGACGGCGCGAACTTCTTCCACCCCGACAACGAGCGCGGCGAGCTGCGTGAGGAACGGGTGGCGGCTGCGAAGCGGATCTGTCAGATGTGCCCGGTGCGTATGCCGTGCTTGAGCTACGCCTTGGAATCCGGTGAACGATACGGGGTCTGGGGCGGCATGACCGAAGAGGAACGGAAGGCTGCACGCAGGAGGCGTGTGGTTCGGTAGCGCTCCCGAACTGCAACGGCACCGAGTGATGTCACTCGGTGCCGTTGTACGTGTGCGGTGATCAGGCGTCGAGGAACAGATCCCGCTGCGGGTTGTCGCCACCGCCGTAGCGCGACAGATCCGTGATGCCCGCAGCCGTGAGGACATCGGCGTCGATGAAGCACTTGCCGCTGGTGGTCTTCGCGGGGCTCGACAGGATCGTGACTGCGGCGTCGGCCATGATCTCGGGGCTACGTGACGATGACAGCAGATCGTCGCCGTCCTGCATGTTCGCTACCGCGGAGGTCGCGATGTAGGTCTCCGGCCAGAGGCAGTTCGCAGCAATGCCGGCCTCGGCGTACTCGGCCGCAAAACCCAGTGTCAACAAAGACATTCCGTATTTGGACAGCGTGTACGCGGGATGTGCACCCAGCCAGTACGGGTTCATGTTGATCGGGGGTGCGATCGTGAGGATGTGCCCGTTCTCGGACTTGCGCAGATGCGGCAGTGCTGCCTTCGTGAGGAGGAAGGTGCCGCGGCAGTTGATCTCTTGCATGAGGTCGTACTTCTTCGCCGACAGCTTCTCGGTCGGTTCGGTTCCGATCGCGCTTGCATTGTTGACGCACATATCGATGCCGCCGAATCGCTCGACGGCGGTGTCGACGGCGCGCTGCACGTCCTCTTCTTTGCGTACGTCGCCGACGATGGCGACGGCCTTACCGCCGGCTGCCTCGATGTCGCGACGGCCGTGTGGACCGTGCCCTTCAACTTGGGATGGGGTTCGGCGGTTTTGGCCAGGAGCACTACGTTCGCGCCCTGTGCGGCGGCTGCGACGGCGATCGCAAGTCCGATGCCGCGGCTGGCGCCGGACACAACCATCGTGCGGTCGCGAAGTGCATGCTGGCTTGTCATCGTTCTCCCTGATCGGATTTCATGCTGCTCGTTCGTTCTCACCGATGATATTGGCATTCTCATTTTCTGCAAGTAAGGTATCCGGCGTGAGCGATATCGTGGAAACCTCGTCCGGGATCCCGCTCGATCCGGTGTACGGGTCGGGGGATCAAGAGCGCGAACTGCCCCTACCGGGCAAGTTCCCCTTCACCCGTGGAAACTTCGCCTCCGGTTACCGGGGCCGGCTGTGGACATTCCGTCAGTACTCGGGCTTCGGCACCGCCGAAGAATCCAACCGCCGCTACCGTTATCTGCTCGACCAGGGCGGCACCGGGCTCTCGGTCGCGTTGGACCTGCCCACTCAGTGCGGCTACGACTCCGACGATCCCGAGGTCACCGAAGAGGTGGGGCGCGTCGCGTCGCCGTCGACACTCTGGCGGACGCCGAGATCCTGTTCGACAGCATTCCCCTCGACAAGATCAGTACGAGCTTCACGATCAACGGAACCGCCGCGATCCTGTTGGCCTTCTATGTGGCCGCAGCCGAACGCAAGGGTGTACCGCGTGAGAAGCTCACCGGCACCATTCAGAACGACATCCTCAAGGAATACGCGTCCCGCGGTACGTGGATCTGGCCGCCCGAGCCGTCCCTACGACTGATCGCCGACACGATCGAGTTCTGTGCCGCAGAGGTCCCGCGGTTCAACGCGATCTCGGTGGCCGGTGCGCATTTCCGCGACGCCGGCGCCAATGCGGTCCAGGAGATGGCCTTCACCCTCGCCGACGGTGTCACATATTGCGACACCGTGGTCGAGCGCGGCCGCATGACCATCGATCAGTTCGCACCGCAGATCTCGTTCTTCTTCTACACCCACGGTGACTTCTTCGAGGAGATCGCCAAATATCGCGCCGGACGTCGCCGTTGGGCGACCATCGTCCGTGAGCGCTACGGCGCGACCACCGACAAGGCATCGATGTTCCGGTTCGGTTGCGTCGCCGGTGGCGCCTCGCTCTATGCCCCGCAGGCGCAGAACAACCTCGTGCGTGTGGCCTACGAGTCCATGGCCTCCGTGCTCGGGGGCGTCCAGTCGATGTTCACCGCGGCGTGGGACGAGCCGTTCGCCCTGCCGAGTGAGGAATCCGCGACGCTCGCGCTGCGCACGCAGCAGGTCCTCGCCTACGAGACCGGCGTGACCCGGGTGGCCGACCCGCTCGGTGGATCCTACTTCGTCGAAGCACTCACCGACCGCACCGAAGAGCGCATTGTCGAGATCATGACCGATCTCGAACAACACGGCGGCATGGTGCGTGCCATCGAGGACGGCTATCTCCAGGGCCTCATCGCCGACGAGGCGTACAAGCTCCACAAGGAGATGGAAGCCGGCGAGCGCCCCATCGTCGGCGTCAACAAGTTCGTCTCCGACGAGCCCGCACCGGAGATCTCCACCTACGAACTCGACGCCGAAGGCCGCGAGATGCAACTGAAGCGTCTCGCGAAAGTGAAGGCAGAGCGTGATCCCGAGGCCGTGCGCCGCACCCTCACAGCCTTGTCCCGCGCAGCGGAAGGAACCGACAATCTCATGCACTCCCTGATCGACTGCGCCAATGCCTATTGCACGGTCGGCGAAATGGTGTCCACACTCAAGTCCGTGTGGGGCGAGTTCCAGCAGCCGGTGGTGTTCTGATGACCGCCCGCGTTCTCGTCGCCAAGCCCGGACTCGACGGCCATGACCGTGGCGCCAAGATCGTCGCGCGCGCATTGCGTGATGCCGGCTTCGAAGTGATCTACACAGGGATCCGCCAGAAGGTCGAGGACATCGTGTCCATCGCCGTCCAGGAGGACGTCGACGTGGTGGGTCTGAGCATCCTCTCGGGCGCGCACGTCGCACTGACGACGAAGGTCGTCGAGGCCCTGCGGGCGGCGGATGGCGGCGACATCGATGTGATCGTCGGTGGCACCATCCCTCAGTCCGACGTTCCCAAGCTTCTCGATGCCGGGGCCGCCGCGGTGTTCCCGACCAGTACGCCACTCGACGTTCTGGTCACCGGGGTACGCAAACTGACCGAGAACGCGGACCGCGCGTAGGCCGTTCCCGAGCCCGGTCATCGAGCGCGTCACCGGGCCGCGCAGAGGACAGAACTTCGTCGGAAACTTGGAGGTATCGTGCGGATCGGAGTGATGGTCGGACCTGAGCAGGGCGACACAGCCCGCAAGGTCGACCGGATGTTGAAAGATGTCGAATGGGCGGAGGCCGCCGGATTCGACACCGTGTGGGTTCCGCAGATCCCCACCGACTTCGACGCATTGACGGCCATCGCCCTCATGAGCACGAGGACGACCCGAATCGAGATCGGCACCGCAGTCGTGCCTCTCCAGGCACAGCACCCGGTGCATCTGGTGCGCCAGGCACTGTCCACCCACGCCGCGCTGAACGGACGACTCGCGCTCGGTGTCGGCCCGTCGCACCATTGGATCGTGCAGGACATGCTCGGCCTGCCCTACGAGAAGCCCGCCAAGTTCACCCGGGACTACCTCGACGTCCTCGGCGCCATCAAGGATCTTCCCGGTTCGATCGACGTCGAGAACGACACGTTCACCGTGCACAACCCGCTCGATATCGGACCTGTGGCACCGATGCTATCCTGGTCGCCGCGCTGGGGCCCGTCATGCTGAAGATCGCCGGTGAACGTGCCGACGGAACAATCCTGTGGATGGCCGATGAACGCGCCATCGGCGAGCACATCGTTCCGCGCATCACCAAGGCCGCCGCAGAAGCCGGACGTCCCGACCCTCGGATCGTTGCGGGCGTCCCGGTGTGCCTGTGTGCGCCGGGTGAAGAGGACACTGCGCGTGAGCGAGCCAACCGGATCCTGGCCGAGGCCGAGATCTCGCCGAACTACCAGCGTCTGCTCGAGCAGGGTGAAGCGAAGGACATCGGACAGATGGCCATCGTCGGCGACGAAGAAGCGATCCTCGCCGGGTTCCGCCGCTACCGCGACGCCGGCGTGACCGACCTGTCGATGCGGTTGCTGCCCATCGGCAACAACCGCGACGAACTGGTCGCGTCGAAGTACCGCACCCGCGAGGTCGTCGCCGAGCTCGCGAAGGAACTGCGGTGACGATGGACCGCACGCGGGTCCACTCGCGGGTATCCGGATTCTCGAGGTCGGCCACATCCTTGCCGGACCGTACGCAACGATGATGCTCGCCGACCTCGGAGCCGAGGTCACGAAGATCGAACCACCGACCGGCGACCTGTCGCGGCAGGTCAGCGACGCGTACTTCGCGAGCCTCAACCGGGGCAAGCGGAGTATCTGCTCGATCTGACAACCGAGGACGGTCAGCGCCGACTCGGCGAGCTCGCCGCCGAATCACACGCTCTGCTGGTCAATCTCAAGCCATCGGCGATCCGCAAGTACGGTCTGACCTACGACGCATTGCGCCGGTTCAACGACAAGATCGTGTGTGTCGCGCTCACGGGGTACGGCCTCGACGAGGGCGACGACCCGGCATTCGACTACGTCATCCAGGCGGTGACGGGCGCCGATCTCACCGGCGACCCCGCCGGCCCGCCGACCCTGCCCGGGTATTCGGCAGCCGATAACTCGACCGGACTGACGGCGGCGCTCGGACTGCTCGCCCAGATCGTGTCGGGTCGCGGTGGCCAGGTCGAGGTGTCGCTGCGCGATGTCATGCTCTCGCAGCTCAACTACCGTGCCTCGGCATATCTCAACGAGGGAGCAGCGCCGCGTCGTATGCCGAACGGTGCGCACTCGTACTATGTTCCGGCGCAGCTCTTCCCGACGTCCGACGGCACATTGGCACTGTTCATCACGCACGATGGATTCTGGCGGACCTTCGCTGCCGAAGCCGATGTCGAGGGTTTCGCGACGATGGCCGAGCGTGCGGCGAATCGAGACGAGGTTCTTGCCGTTGTCACCGAGGTGCTCGCCGGCGACACCGCTGCCGGGTGGGAATCGCGGTTGCGTCCCTTGGGTGTGCCCGCCGCCGCGGTCCGGTCGCTTCCGGACGCTCTCGGGGCCACACCGTCGATGGTCGTGGAGGCCGGCGACTTCCGGCTCGTCGGAAGCCCCATCCGAATCGACGGCTACGAGCGAATACGGGGCGCCACCGCGGCTGGGTGAGCACGGCACGCTTCCCGTCGGCTGAGAGGAGCCGACGGTCGTAACACGCGCAACACCCGATGCCTCCAATAGAATTCCGTTGGAGCCATCGGCATACCATACGGTGCTACTCGTACCGCACCTTGATCGAGCAGTCCGGTACGGCCTGGCAGGTGAGGGTGTAGCCGTCGGCGATCTCGTCGTCGCTGAGCGCATCGTTGACGCGCATGGTGGCGCTGCCGTCGGTGATCTTCGCAATGCAGGTCGCGCAGTTGCCCGCCTCGCACGAGAACGGCGGCGCCAGACCTGCGCGACGCGCACTCTCGAGGAGTGTCTCACCTGCTTGCAGCGGCACCGACACCCGCTGGCTGCCCAGACGAATCGACACCGTGCCCTCGATCGGTGCGGCCGGGGCGGGGATCTCCTCTTCGGCGGCTTTCACGGGTTCCGCAGCCGCGCCGAAGCGTTCGCTGTACACCGTGCCGGGACCGGTGTGTGCGGACTCGATCATGTCCATGAACGCCTCGGGGCCGCACAGGTACGCGTCGGACGCGGTGTCGGCGCCGATGAACTCCAGCGCGCTCGCGGGGGTGAGCAGACCCAAGTCGTCGTCGAAGTGACGAAGGACCGTGAGGCGTCCGGCGTATTTCTCGACGAGTTCGTCGGTCACGGCGTCGAAGATCGCTGCATTGCGGTCGCGATCGGCGATGAGCAGACGGACGTCCCGATCGGTGGTGGCGAGCGTGCTCTTCGCGATCGACAGAAGCGGGGTGATGCCGCTGCCGCCGGCGAACCCGATGACGGGCCTTCGCCCTCGCGCAGCAGGAATGTGCCCGCGGGGCGGGTGATCTCCACCTGATCGCCCTCGGCCACGTTGTCGTGCAGCCAGTTGGAGACCTTGCCTCCGGGCACTCTCTTGATGGTGGTCATCATCTCGGTGTCGGTCTCGGGGGAGCTCGACATCGAGTACGACCGGTACAGGTCGGTGCCGTCGACGTTGACCTTGAAGGTGCAGAACTGGCCTGCCTGGTAGGTGAACGGCCCGTCCACAGGGGCGAGCACGTAGGTGCGGGCGTCGTCGGTCTCCTTCACGATCCGGGTAACGGTCGCGCGTTGGAACAAAGGTGGTCTCGCCATGGACCGTCTCCTCCTGGTATCGATATTCTGCTACTAGGAGAGTACTATTCTCGCCAGTGAGAGCGAAAGCTCCCGACCGAGATATTCGCAGGATGAGACGGGATCGTAAGGAACGAGGACATGGCCGACCGCACCGTGCTGGCCTTCGACCAGCAGGAATACAGCCGCGCGCAACTCGACGCGCTGGCTGCCGGTATGGCTGCGTCCCTCGAGCATCGCGGCGTCGCACCCGGCGACCGGGTGGCCCTCATGTCGTCGAACCGGCCGGAGTTCGTCATCGCCGTGCTGGCCATCTGGCAGGTCGGTGCAGTCGTCGTCCTGATCAGTCCCGCGTGGAAACGCGCTGAAGTCGAGCACGCGCTCGAAGTCGGCGAGGCGGCCCATGCGGTCGGCGACAATTCGGTACTGGCCGACCTGATGCCCATGCTCTGCCTCGACGATCAGATCGAGGAGGGATTCCGGCCGCCGACACCGGCGAGCCGGATGCCGACGCTGTTCTGGTCTTCAGCTCCGGCACCACCGGACTCCCGAAAGCGGTCCGGCACACCCACATGTCGTTCGCCGCCTCGGTCGAGCACTGGCGCGACGCCCTGAAACTCACGGCGAGTGATCGCATCCAGATCGTCACGCCCCCGTCGCACATCCTCGGCCTGCTCAACATCGCAACCGCACTCGACGTCGGCGCCTGGATGCGGCTGCACCGGCGCTTCGACCTCGACGCGATGCTGAGCCACATCGAGAGCGACCGCATCACCGTCGAGATGGCGGTCGCACCGATCGCCCTGACCATCGCGTCGCACCCGGATCTCGAATCCTTCGACCTGTCGTCGCTGCGGTACATCATGTGGGGCGCCACACCCGTCACACCGAGCGTCGCCGAGACGGTGACTCGCCGCACCGGCGTGCCGTGGGTGCCCGCGTACGGCGCGAGTGAAATCCCCGTGATCGCCTGCAGCCCGATCGACGGTGCACGCCTCGACAGCGTGGGTCGCGTCGTACCCGGCGTCGAGATGCGCGTCGTGTCGCTCGAGACGGGAGAGACGCTCGTACCGGGCGGCACTGGCGAGCTCCAGGTGCGTTCCGCGTCGATGATGGCCGGCTACCTGCCCAGCGCCACGACAGCCGAGGCATTCGACGACGGCTGGTACCGTACCGGCGACGTCGGCAGCGTCGACGCCGACGGCTGGGTGCGCATCACCGACAGATCCAAGGACATGATCAAGGTCAAGGGCTTCCAGGTGGCGCCCGCCGAGATCGAAACCGTCCTGTTCTCACATCCCGACATCGCCGACTGTGCGGTGTTCGGCGTCGACGACCCATCCACCGGTGAAGCCGTCGTCGCGGCGGTCACGACCACCGCACCGATCGAAGCCGACGAGATCATCGACCTCGTCGGAAGCACACTCGCCTCGTACAAACGACCGAGCCGAGTGGTCTTCGTGCCCGAAATCCCGCGCCTGCCCTCCGGCAAGGTGTTGCGCCGAATACTCGAGGAGCGCCATGGACGTACGTCTGACCAATGAACAGCAGCAATTGCGCGACGCAGCCGCAAAACTCGCCGACGATCTGGGGCCGGGCTCGGTTCAAGACCTCGACGACGCGACACGTGTCGCGCGGCTGGAGAAGACGGTCGCCGCGGCGGGCTGGCGCGAACTGCGCTCCGACGGCGCCTCCGCCGTCGAGGTAGCCATCGTGGCAGAAGAATTCGGCCGAGGACTCGTAGATGTCCCGTTCCTCGGGCCGGTCCTGGCCGACGACCTGCGACGGCATCTCGCCGACGATCAGCAGACCTGGGCCATCGGCGTCGGCGATGATGCGTTCGACGCGACAGGCCTCACTCGCGCGCTCGTGGTGCGCGACAACAGCATTCTTGCGGCAGATGTCGGAGGGCCCGCAGAGGGCGCAGACCTGACCCGCGCGTTCGCCACGCTGGTGGAACCGTACGAGCAGATCGGCGACCTGTCGGCCGAGCAGGTCGAGCGCGGATACGCATTGGCGCTCGTCGCGACGTGTGCCGACCTCGTGGGAACCTCGCGTGGCGCCCAGGCGGCCGCGGTCGACTACGCCAAGATCCGCGAGCAGTACGGCAACACGATCGGCTCGTACCAGGCGGTCGCGCACCTGCTCGCCGAGAGTGAAGCGCTCATCGAAGGATCCATCAGCGTGCTGCGGCACGCGGCGTGGGCCGTCGACGAGTTGGCACCCGTAGAGGCCGTGCGCGCCGCGCGGATCGCGAAGGTCTACTGCGCCCGTGCCGCACGCACCGTGTGCGAGACCGCCATCCAGGTGCACGGCGGCATCGGAAACACCTGGGAATGCATCGAACACGTCTACCTTCGGCGGGCGCTGACGTCCACCGAACTGTTCCCCGTGAGCCTGGAGGAGATCGACCTTGGACTTTCGTGACTCGCCGGAAGAAGCCGCGTTCCGGACGCGGCTGCGCACCTGGCTCGCAGAGATAGCAGGAAAATTCCCCACATCGGGCGACGAGTACTGGGCCAAGCAGGGCGAATGGCATCAGGCTCTGTACGGAGCGGGATTCTTCGGATTGTCCTGGCCCAAGGAATACGGCGGCCAGGAACTCCCACCTGTATTCGATGTGATCCTCGACGAGGAACTCGCAATCGCCGGTGCTCCGCCGCGGCCCAGCCTCGGCTATCTCGTGGTGGGCCTCGGACACCACGGCAGCAAGGAGCTGCAGCAGCGTTTCCTGCCAGGGATGATCAACGGCACCGAACGGTGGTGCCAGGGATTCAGCGAGCCCGATGCCGGCTCCGACCTCGCGTCGCTCACCACCACCGCGACCCGCGACGGTGACGAGTACGTCATCCACGGTCACAAGGTGTGGACGAGCTACTCCGATGTCGCCGATTGGTGCCTGCTGCTCGCGCGCACCGACCCGGATGCGCCGCGGCACCGCGGTATCTCGGCGTTCATCGTGCCGATGAAGCAGTCGGGTATCGAGCAGCGGCCGCTGAAGATGATCAGTGGTGTCACCAAAGAATTCGGCCAGGTACTGTTCGACGGTGCGCGGGTCTCCGCGGATCAGATGGTCGGCAACCCCGGCGACGGCTGGCGCATCGCGATGACGGTGGTCGGACATGAACGGGAGCCCTCCACACTCGGATTCGCCGCGCGCTACGGCAAACTCGTCCGTCAGCTCGCCGCGCGTACCGAAGGCAGACCGCCGGAAGATCTGGCGTGGGCAGCGGTGCAGTCGGAGATGCTGCGCCTGCACGTGCGCCGCCGGCTGTCGGAACAGCTCGACGGCGTGAACCACGGGTCCGAGGCTCGCTCGACAAGTTGCTCATGACCTGGGTGGATCAATCGGTCGGTCACGCCGCATTGGCAGTGGCCGGCACCCGCGACACCGAACTGCTCGGCTCGTACATGTACAGCCGCGCGCAGTCGGTGATGGGCGGTACGTCGCAGATCCAGAAGAACATCATCGCTTCACGAATCCTCGGATTGGGGGTCTGACATGTACGACATGCCCGACGAAATCGACGTTCAGGCCGACGGTCCGCTGCGGATCATCACCCTGAACCGCCCCGACGATCTCAATGCGGTCAACGATGCACTGCACGAGGGCCTCTCGCGACTGTGGACGCGTCTCAGTGCGGACCGCGATGCGCGTGTCGCGGTGATCACGGGTGCCGGCAGGGCCTTCTCGGCCGGCGGCGACTTCACCTATCTCCAGGAACTCGCGAAGGACCCGGACCTGCGTGCGAAGTCGATCGCGACGGGCGTGAACTCGTGCTCGGGATGACCCGGTGCCGAATCCCCGTGATCGCCGCCGTGAACGGGCCCGCAGTGGGGCTCGGCTGCAGCATCGTGGCGCTCAGCGACATGGTCTACATGGGGGAGAAGACGTATCTCGCCGATCCGCACGTGCAGGTCGGTCTGGTCGCGGCCGATGGCGGTGCGCTCACCTGGCCGCTGCAGATCAGTCTGTTGCAGGCGAAGGAGTTCGCTTTCACCGGCCAGCGGATCCCCGCGCAGCGGGCACTGGAACTGGGTTTGGCCAATCATGTGGTCGAAGATCCGTTCAGCGAGGCCCTCGCGGCGGCCAAGAACATCCTGGATCAGCCGCAGAAGGCGATCGAGGCGACGAAGCGCCTGATCAACATCCAGCTCGAGCGCACGGTGCTCGCCGCCATCGACTTCGCGCTGTCCGCCGAGGAGATGACGTTCCAGAGCGACGACTTCCAGAACAACATCGCGCGTCTGACCGCTGGCAAGAGCTGACGGACACATGCTCGGCCGTATGAGGTCGCTGGCAAATTTTCATCCTGATCTGCGGGTCGCGGCGCTGGTGGCGCCGCGGCGCGCGGTGACACCGAGAACTCTCCCGGTGTTGCGCCGACTCACAAAGGCGATCAAGGGGACCGACCCCGACGTCCACGTCCTGGAACCCGGTGTGGCGGTACGGTATTTCCGACCGCATACACTCATCGACGGGCGGGAGTCGGGAATGTCACGGGCGGAGCCGCGCCCGGCGCTGCTGTGGATCCACGGCGGCGGCTATGTGTTCGGCCGGGCTGCTCAGGACGATGCCCTGTGTCAGCGTTTCGCCGACCGACTCGGTGCCGTCGTCGCGTCGGTCGACTACCGGCTCGCGCCGGAGTTCCCCTATCCGATCCCGGTGAACGACTGCTTCCAGGCCTATCGGTGGCTCGTGCATCGGCCGGAGGTGGACGCGTCGAAGATTGTGATCGGTGGTGCCAGTGCTGGTGGAGGTCTCGCCGCCGCACTGCGTTCGCCATCCGCGACAGCGACCTCACGGAGCCGGTGTTTCAGCTTCTGGTCTATCCGATGCTCGACGACCGGACTGTGTCCGGACCCGAGCACATGCGCATGTGGGACGAGGACTGCAACCGCTTCGGGTGGGCGAGTTTCCTCGGCGATGCCGATGCTTTGATTGCGGCGCCAGGACGTCGAACAGACCTGGCGGGGCTACCGCCGGCGTGGATCGGTGTGGGATCCAACGATCTGTTTGCGAGTGAGGATCGTGAGTATGCCGACCGGCTCGTCGAAGCCGGGGTGCCGTGCGAGTTCCGTTCGATATCGGGGGCTTTCCACGGCTTCGACCTCGTCTCCTCGCGCAGCGGTGTCGCGCGAGAGTTCTTCGACGAACAGTGTGTCGCCGTGAGCAAGATCCTGAAGGCTTGACCTTACCGACAGAACGACGGCGCTTCCGAACTCTCCGGAGTCCGGAAGCGCCGTCGTATCGGTCTACGAGTGAGCGAGTTCGTAGCGCCGACGGTATTCCTCCTTGGAGGTTTCGCTGATGTCGACGTCCTTGGCGCGTGCGCGCAGGGCACCGACCGTGGCCTGCTCACGGGGCGTGTGCACGAACGGA
>BBEG01000127.1 GCA_001312645.1 Rhodococcus sp. JCM 9791 | reverse complement strand
GCCGCCACCGTCGTGTGTGAACACGGTGCGACGCAGTGTCGGATCTCCACCGAATCCGCCGGCGGCCAGCACAACTCCCTTGTCAGCGGTCACCACGGTGGATACGGGTCCACCGAGCCGGGCCCCCGAGACGGTGCCGTCGTCGTCGCGGAGCAGTTCGATGGCCGGCGAGGACGTCCACATCGGGATCCCGAGTTCGCGTGCGGTCGCGACCAACCGGGTCATCAGCGCGTTACCGTTGGTGCGGGTGAACGACCGCTTGTGCGCCGAACTCTCGTACCAGGTGCGCAGCAGACGCTTCGTGACGTAGGCGAATGCTCGCGGTGAGCGATTCACGTCGAGGAACGTCGCGAGGTCTTTGCCGATCTCCGGCATGTACCCGAACACGGTGTAGGTGTACAGATACGGTTGCAGCCGGAGCCTGTCGGCGCCGAGAATCCTTGCATCGGTGCGTTCTACCGTGAGTGCCTTCCGGATCGGCGCGCGCCGGGCGCTTCCATCCGGTAGTCGGGTGCGGTCTCCGGGTA
The DNA here is from genome assembly GCA_001312645.1 of Rhodococcus sp. JCM 9791. Lineage (GTDB taxonomy): Bacteria > Actinomycetota > Actinomycetes > Mycobacteriales > Mycobacteriaceae > Rhodococcus. The sequence goes on along the minus strand of BBEG01000127.1, from coordinate 13,977 downwards.
CACGAAGTCGACGGCGGTCTCACGTTCGAAGAAGTCGAGCGCCTCCGGCACCTCGTCGAGGAACGCGTCGACGGCGGCCTGGTCGAAAGCGTCGCCCGCCAATGCCCGAATGTAGGTTTCGGCATCGGCGCGGGTGTCGCCTTCCGCGACACCCTGTTTGTTTCCGGGAGCCCACAGCCAACCGCCGGAGATGGCGCTGGTGCCGCCCAGGTGGTCGTCCTTCTCGACGACGAGCACCCGGTGGCCGTGTTTGTGTGCCGAGATCGCAGCGGACAGCCCGGCTGCGCCGGACCCGACGACGAGGACATCGGTGTCATAGGTGCGCATCTCAGATCTCCTGCGTCAGGCGGCCGAGCATCGGAATCCATTCGGTGGCGGTCACGGTTGCGACGAGCCCGTGCACGCGGAACGGGTCGCGTCGGTGTGGGCGAGTGCGGACGCTTTGTCGTCGGCGCGCACGACGATCAGTGCGCCCGGAGCCTCGTCGGGGCCGAGTGGGCCGGACATCAGCACGACATCGTTCGCGGCAAGGCCGGAAATGTGGTCCTTGTGCGCGGGGCGATGCTCGTCGCGACCCGCGTCGTCGTCGGTGTAGATGTACGTGAGTGCGAAAATTCCCATGGAAATGTGCCTTTCGTGAGTCAGGACGTTCAGGTTTCAGGAGCGGGTTGCAGAGGCGACGGATCCGGTCTGCGCGCCGGCAGCGATGCGTCCGGCGAGTCTGCCGGATGTGAATGCCCAGCCAGGTGATGACCGTGGCCGAACAGGGCCAGCCCGCCCTGTCCGGCGTTGCCGACGGCGAACAGCCCGGGGATCGAGGTGCCGTCGGAGCCGACCACTCGCAGTTCGCTGTCGATCGCGAGTCCGCCGTTGGTCTGCAGTAGATACGCGCGGACGGGCCCGAGGGCGAAGTAGGGAGCCTGGCCGTTCAAGGTTCCGGCAGCGGCAGCCGATTTCGTGAGGTGTTCTGCGGGAACACCGATTCGGTCAGCGAGCGATTCCAGAGTCGGAGCTTCCGCGTACACGTCGGGTCGAGCCCGACGGAAATCGGGCATGTATGCGAACGCAACACCGGGGGCAGTGGCGACGTGATATGGGTCGGTCGAGAACTTCTCGTACAATGCCCGGTCGCCGATGATATAGCCGCCTGCCTCGCCGAGCGAGGCGACCGTCAGGTTGATGTTCTCGTCGGTTCCCGACCGTAGATCACCGGAAGCGTCCACGAGCAGTGCACCTTCATCGAACATTACTTCGCGTGGTGACAGATAGGTCGTGACGAATCCCATCATCAGTGTGCGAATCATGCGGTCGGGCAGGTGATCCAATCCCCATCGGACCGTCCGTGTGAGGATCCGTCGCGGCGGCAACTTCTGAAGGAGACCGAAAAGCCCGTCCGACGGGGGAGGTGCGAGGCGCATGCTCGGCACATCGAACACGTCCGCGTTGAGGACCTGTCCGCCGAGTTCGAGCGCCATCGTCTGGGCGTCACCGGTCGCGTGCGGGTTGACCGGCACGAATTCGGCGACCTGCTCGTTGATCCAGCGGGCCTTGAGATCCCGTCCTGCGGAGAAATCACCGGCCGCGAGGATGACACCGCGCGATGCCTGCACCTGCATCTCCCTGCCTCCGTGATGCGCGACGACGCCGGTTACCCGTCCATCCTCCACCTCCAGCCGCGTGACAGGGCAGTCGAGCACTATCCGGACGCCGAGCACGCGTGCCCGTCGCTCGAGATGGTAGATGTACGAGCGTGACCCGGGAAGAACGTTGTGCAGCCGAGGGGCGGAGTGCGGGGGTTCCCCGACCGGGCCGAAGAATTCCATGCCCATCTCGCGCAGCCACACCAGCGTGTCCGTGACGTTGTGGGTGAGGAGTCGGGCGAGTGCGATGTCCTCGGTGTCGGTGAGGGAACGGACAGCGTCCGGTAGTCGCGCAGGTGCGCGTCAGCGTCGTCGACGATTCCCTTTCGTTCTTGGTCGGGCGTCCCCGAAGCCGCGATCGAGCCGACCGATCGTCCTGTGCTGCCGCGGAGTTCGCTGCCCTTCTCCAGGACGACGACGCGAGCGCCGTGTTCGGCTGCCGAGATGGCCGCGGCCAGTCCGGAGCCGCCGCCACCAACGACGACGACGTCTGATCCGCTGATATCGAGTGCTGGAACTGTGCTGTCGGGCACGTCGATTCCTCCGATTCCGAGAGAGACGGTCCGGGAGTGAACCGTGTCGCTGTACGGGATCGAGAGTGCCTGAATCACTCGTGGTGGCGGCGTTTTTTCCCGATGAATGGCAAAGAACCTCGGATCGCTCACCGGCGCAGAAGAATCGACGAGGGAGGCGGACACGCCCATCGCGCGCGAGATGCCCCGGGCCGCGGTCATAAGAGCGGGAACGTGTCCGACGATCCGTCCTGCCTCGGAAGGCAGCACGATGGTGAGAGCGGCAACCACATCGCCGTTCGCGTCGAAGATCGGCGCGGCAGCGCCGGTCGCCGAGGGAATCACCATTCCCTCGGCGATGCAGTGCCCTTTCGAGCGGATGTCCGTGAAGATCTTTCGGAGCCGGTCGGGATCGACGATCGTATCGGCCGTATACCGGTCGAGTGAGCCGGCGAGGAACGCTTCACGGGCGTCTTCCGGTGCATACGCCAGGAGCACCAGCGGCCGAGCATGCGTGCGCGGGCAGCCGGCCGCCGACATGGGTGGCGTTGATCATCGAGCCGGGTACCGACAGGCGTTCGATGTGCAGCACTTCGTCGCCGTCGAGCACACCGAGCTGAGTGTGCTGCCGTACGACGGCATGCAGGTCGTCCATGAAAGGAAGCGCGACGTCACGCAGCCGCATCACCCGCGACGACCTGGTTGCCAGCTCCCAGATTCGGACCCCCACGCGGATACCGCGGCCCTCGGTGCGTTCGAGGAGTCGCAGTTCGAGTAGTTCCGAGACCAGCCGGTACGCGGTTGTCACCGGTAGATCGGCGCGACGAGCTATGTCGGAGGCCGTCAGAACGGGGTTGTGCGCGTCGAACGCCTCGAGGATGCGCAACACTCGTTCCATGACCGACTCGCCGGACTGTGATCGAGCCATCGTTCGCTCCTCTCTCCGAGTCGCAGCGTACGACGGATCACCCACCCCACACGTAGCCTCCGTCGACGTAGATCGTTTGACCGGTCACGAACGCCGCCGCGTCGGACAGCAGGTACAGGGTCGTCGATGCGACGTCGGCGGTCGTGCACATGCGGCCCAGCGGTGCCCGTGAGCTCAGTTCGTCGCCGTCGAGGGCGCCATCGGCGACCATCGTCCGGATCAGGGGTGTGTCCACCCAGGACGGACCCACAGCATTCACGCGGACGCCGTGTGGTGCCCACTCCGTTGCCAGCGCTCTCGTAAGGCCGACGACCCCGGCCTTTGCTGCGCTGTAGGCGACACGACCCGGAAGTCCCCGGGCCGCGGCTATCGAGGCGACGTTGACGATAGCTCCGCTGTCCGGGGAGAGATGCGGGAACACGGACCGGCACACGAAGTAGGTGCCGTTGAGATCGACGTCGACGACGAGCCGCCAGTCGTCGACGTCCATCGTGGCGGCGGGAGCAGGACGGGTCAGTCCCGCACTGTTGACCACTCCGCCGATCGGTCCGTGTTCGGACACGAGCTGCGCGACGGCCCGGTCGAGTTGGTCGGGTCGGGTGACGTCGGCAGTGACCGGAATGCCGCCGACTCGGTCGGCGGCATTCCGGACGGCATCGGCGTCGCGGTCGAGGAGTGCGACGGCTCGGCCGGCGGTGATGGCTGCGGAAGCGATGTCGTGGCCGAGGCCGGATGCGCCGCCGGTGACGAGCAGGATGTCGGAGTTCATGGATGTCCTGTCGGAAGGTCAGCGGTTGACGGGACCGAGTTCGTCGAGTGGCACGAGGTGGGTCTCCCTGGCGGTGAACACGGCGATTGCCGATGCCAGTCCGCACACGCACGCGAAGATCGCCACAGGGACCCAGCCGGTGGTCCGTCACTCATGATCGCGTAGCCGATCGCCGGTGCGAATCCTGCAAGCAGGAAGCCGAACTGGCTGCCGATCGCGAATCCCGAATAGCGGACGGGCGCCGCGAACAGCTCGGAGAAGTATGCCGGCCACAGGGCGTTGACTCCGGAGTAGAAGAATCCGAGCAACAGCGAACCGACGACGTAGATCAACGGCAGCGACGTCGTCGAGACAGCCCAGAAGTAGACGAAGACCAGTCCCGAACACACGGCGATGGATGTGATCCACACCGGTCGACGGCCGACCCGATCGGAGAACATCGCTGCAATCGGGATCGCAACGACCGCGACGATGTTCGCAATGACGGTGACCCACAGTATATCTGGCCGGGAGATGCCCACATTGTCGGAGGTCGCGTAGGCCACGCCGAACACCGTGATGACGGTCTGGAAGATCGCGAAGACGGAGGCGAACACCACCTTCAGTACGTCGCGCCACTGGGTGCGCATCAGCTCCACGACCGGCAGCGACTTGACCTCTCCATGCTCGACTTCTTCCTGGAAGACCGGGGTCTCGTCGAGTCGGGAGCGGACGACATATGCAAGCAGCAGCACGACCACACTGCTCCAGAACGGGATGCGCCAGCCCCACGACATGAGGAAGTCGTCGGGCATTGCCGCGATCGGAATGAACACCAGGGTTGCCAGCAACGTGCCCGCCTGGCAGCCGGACATGGTGAAGGAGGTGAATAGTCCGCGCTTACCTTCGGGGGAATGTTCGAGAGTCAGGGTGCTCGCGCCGGCCGCTTCGCCGCCGGCCGAGAAACCTTGGCCCAGCCGCATGAGAACCAGCAGGATCGGCGCGAGCATGCCTGCCTGCTGATAGGTCGGGAGCAAGCCGATCCCTATCGAACAGACGCCCATCAGGATCAGTGTGATGAGCAGGACGCGCTTGCGTCCGATCCGGTCACCGTAGTGTCCGAGCACGATGCCGCCGACCGGCCGCGCCACGTAACCGACACCGAACGTGGCGAGGGCCGCGATCGTGGCGACGGTGGCGTTGTCGCCAGGGAAGAACAGGGCGGGGAACACGAGAGCCGCCGCGGACCCGTAGATCACGAAGTCGTAGTACTCGAGCATGCTGCCCAAGAAGGCCGCGGTGGCGGCCTTCTTCCCGGCGGTGTGCTGGCCGCTGGTGCCGCCATCGTCGGGTTCGGCGGGGTCGCGCCCCGCATCACTGCGACCTGTGTCGTACATGGTTGTGGTCATTGTTACCTGCCGTTCGTGTATCCGTGACCGCGTGGCCTGGAACGTCATCTGGCAAGAGTGTGAGCCGGGCAACACGTCGGGGGCAGGTCACGTGCCATTGAATGGCAAAGCTTTTTCACGTGGGACGTGCACGGCGCCCCTGATGCGCGTGCAGGCCACCCGATTGCGCGGCGTGGCGTCCGGGGCAGCGGCAGTCCGTCATCTCCGGGCGCACGCACGGGTATCCTCGAGCCGTCCGGGTATAGCGATCGATAGGTTGGATGCGTTCATGGGGAGTTCCACCGACGACACAGTCGCCGCGGAAGAAACGGCGGCTCCGGACTGGCGCACACTCGAGCCGATGGAGCTCACCCCGATCCTGTCGGCGAGTCTCGATGCGTTCTACGAAACCGGCTTCCACGGCACGTCCGTGCGGGAGATCGCGAGGCGGGTCGGCGTGACCGTGCCGGCCCTCTACTACCACCACGAGAACAAAGAAGGCCTGCTCATCGCGCTGCTCGAGTTGTCGACGAGCGACGTGCTCTGGCGCTCGGACGCCGCCGACGCCGACGGTGGCACCGACCCGGTGCAACGCCTGTCGAATGTCATCGAGGCGATCGTGCTGCGGATGACGATGCGCGCGCGTCTCGCCGCGCTCGAAGGTGAGGCGCGATACCTGAGCCCGGAGAATCGTCAGCGATACCGAGCGGTTCGCAAGGGGATCGAACAGATCGTGCGGCAGATCGTCGAGGAAGGAACCGAGTCGGGAGCGTTCGACGTCGAGGATTCGGCCGAGACCACTCGCGCACTACTGGGGATGTGCCAGTCGATTCCCCGCTGGTACCACTCCGAGGGAACACTGAGCCCGCAGGAAGTCGCGAAGAAGTACGTGAAGATCGCGCTCAAGATGGTCGGGGCTTCGCCCCGCACCTGACGGACCGTTGTCGTCGCCGCGACAACGGTCCGTGACGTGCTCAGTGCGCGCGGAAATTCGCAGGCCGCTTCTCCTGGAACGCGGAAACGCCTTCCTTGAAGTCCGGACCGGCGAGCAACTTCATCTGCCCGTCCCATTCGCGGGTGAAGGCGTTGTCGAGCTCGGTGAGCGTCGCGTCGTTGATGGCATGTTTGGTGGATGCGAACGCAGGCGTCGGGCCGTCCCCGAGTCGTTTCGCGAGTTCCTCGACCTTGCTGTCGAATTCGTCGTCCGGGTAGGTGTCGGCGATGAGTCCCGCTGCGAGCGCTTCGGGAGCAGGGAGGCGCTCGGCGAGCAACGCCATCTTCAGCGCGCGGGCGCGTCCGACGGACGCGGCGACCAGGGCTGTGGCACCGCCGTCGGGCATCAGGCCGATCTTCGTGAACGCGAGGAGGAAGTAGGAGGACTCCTTCGCGACGGTGAGATCGCACGACAGTGCCAGCGACACACCGATTCCGGCTGCGGCACCGTTCACGGCACCGATGACGGGCCGGGGGAACGCGCGCAGCAGTGCGGCGAGCCGGTTGCCGGCGTCGATGGTCTCGCTGTTCGGCGGTGCAGACAGGTCGCGACCGGCGATGTCGGCGCCAGAGCAGAACGCCCGGCCCGTGCCGGTGAGGATGGCGACGCGGATGGAGTCGTCGTCCGCATGCTTCTCGAAGGCATCGCCGATAGCGTTGAGGGTGTCGGCCTTCACTGCATTCATCCTGGCGGGACGGTTGATCGTCACGCGCAGGATGCCGTCGGTGACGGCGACATCGACCTCGGGTCGATCGCCGGGCAGGTTCTCTGTCATGGGTGTCCTTCGGATTCGTCGGTCGGTGTCAGGGGCGCAGTGCGAGTGCGACTTTGCCTGTCGCAGAACGTGTTGCGAGTGAGCGGAGCGCGCCTGCGGCTTCGCTCAGGGGGTAGACGGTGGGTTCGGGGATCTGCAGTTCACCCGAGCGCAACAGGGGTTCGAGTGTGTTCCACTGCTGGGCAGGGTAGTCGGGGAGCATGCGGATGTGTTCACCCCATCCCGCACCGACCACCGAGATGTTCTTCAAGAGAAGGCGATTGACCTTGACCGTGGGGATCCCACCGCCGGTGAAGCCGAGCACCACGCGCGACCGCCCGGCGCGAGGCTGCGGAGACTGTCGGTGAACCGGTCCCCGCCGACGGGGTCGAGCACGATGTCGACGCCACGGCCCCGGGTGAGTTCGAGTGCCTTGTCCTTGAATCCGTCGACGGCGACGGTGTGGGTTGCCCTGTTGGCCTTGGCTACTGCCGCCTTCTCGTCGGTGCTGACCACGGCGATGGTCTCGAGGCCGAGCGCCGCGGCAACCTGGAGCGCGGCGACGCCGAAGGCCGCCTGCGGCGCCGTGGACGAGCACGGTCTCGCCGGGACGGAACCGTGCGCGTTCCTCGAGTGCGAAGTGGGCCGTCAGATAGTTCAGGGGCATGCCGGCCGCCGCTGTGAGTGACACACCGTCTGGAAGGGGGAACACCGAGCGGGGATGGACGGCAACCGTCTGCTGCCACGAACCGGTGTTGGCGAGGACCGCGACCCGCTGGCCGGCGGTGAACCCACTGCCTTCGGGTGCGGAGCGGACGATTCCGGCGCTTCGGACCCGAGGACGCAGGGGAGTGGGCGGACCACCTGGTAGCCCGCGCTGGTCTGGAGGAGATCGGGGAACGAGACACCGGCCGCGTGCAGGTCGACTACGACATCGCCGGCCCCGGGCGTGGGTTCCGGTATCTCGACAGCGTGTACACCGTCGGGGCCGGTGTTCTCGGTCAGATGTGCAGCATGCATGGGTCTCCCGCCGTGTGGTCGCCGAATGGGTATCCGCGCTCACGGCCAATCATTACCAGACGAAACTGATCGGGCGCTAGATAAAGCCGGGCTATTGCCCGAGCGCTCGTTCCGTGATACTCCTTTAGCGATCGATAAGTAATGATTTCCGGATTCGAGAGGGACACGCATGGCCGACGACACGAGCGCCACCGAACCCGCAGCACTGTACGAACAGCGCGGTGGGGTTGCGATCATCACTCTCAACCGGCCCAAGGCGCTCAACGCGGTCAACAGTGCATTGTCGACCGCCGTCGGCACGTTGCTCGAACAGGCCGAGAACGACGACGACGTCCGCGTCATCGTCATCACCGGATCCGGTCGCGCGTTCTGCGCGGGCGCCGACCTCAAGGCTCTTGCCGCCGGCGAGGCCACGTCCGCCGACGGCCACCCGGAGTGGGGCTTCGCGGGGTACGTCCAGCACTGGATCAACAAGCCCACGATCGCCGCGGTCAACGGATTCGCCCTCGGCGGCGGCACCGAACTCGTACTCGCCAGCGACCTCGCCGTCGTCGACGAGGAAGCCAAGCTCGGACTGCCCGAGGTCAAGCGCGGACTGTTCGCCGCCGCAGGTGGCGTAATCCGCATGCAGCAGCAGATCCCCCGCAAGGTCGCGCTCGAACTCGCTCTCACCGGTGAACCCATCTCCGCGGCGCAGGGCAAGGAACTGGGCCTGGTCAACCGCGTCGCTCCCGCCGGCACCGCCTCGAGGTCGCACTCGAGATCGCCGAGACCATCGCCGCAAACGCGCCGCTGTCGGTCCGCGAATCGAAGGCGATGATCTACCGCACCGCGAACCTTCCCGACTGGGAAACCGCCGCGTGGGACGCCAACAACGAAGCGCTGAAGATCGTCTTCACCAGCGAGGACGCCAAGGAAGGCCCCACCGCGTTCGCTGAGAAGCGCCAACCCGTGTGGAAGGGCCGCTGACCCGGAAGCGCCCGGCCGAGAATCCCGGCCCGGTGTCGCGGCGACCACTCCTGTGACACCGGGTCGCACCAACCACTCGAAACCTCTCGACATCAGGAGTCACCATGACCAACGCAGTCATCGTCGACGTCGTCCGCACCGCGGTCGGCAAAGGTAAGCCCGGAGGCGCACTCTCGGGTACTCACCCCGTCGAGCTTCTCGCGCACGTGCTGCGCTCGCTCGTCGAGCGCAACGGAATCGACCCCGCCCAGGTCGACGATGTCATCGGCGGGTGCGTCAACCAGGCGTCCGAACAGTCGCTCAACATCTCCCGCACTGCGCTGCTCGCGGCCGGCTTCCCCGAATCCGTGCCCGCCACCACCATCGACCGCCAGTGCGGTTCGAGCCAGCAGGCCGCGCACTTCGCCGCGCAGGGCGTCATCGCCGGTGCATACGACATGGTCATCGCATGTGGCGTCGAGTCGATGAGCCGCATTCCGATGGGCACCTCCTCGATGGGTAAGGACACGCACGGCCCGAGCATCCGCGCCCGCTACCCGGAGGGTCTGGTCAACCAGGGCATCTCCGCCGAGTTGATCTCCGCGAAGTGGAAGTTCGACCGCGACGCCCTCGACGCGTTCTCCGCGCAGTCGCACCAGCGCGCTGCCGCCGCGATCGCCGCCGGCCACTTCGACAAGGAAATCGTGCCGATCGAGGTCACCAACGCCGCGGGCGAGCAGGTGCAGCACACGGTCGACGAGACCGTGCGTGCCGCCACCACCGCAGAGGGCCTCGCCGGCCTGAAGCCGTCGTTCTACACGGAGGACTACGCTGCCCGCTTCCCCGAGGCGCAGTGGATCATCACCCCCGGCAACTCGTCGCCGCTCACCGACGGGGCCTCCGCGGCGCTGATCATGAGCGAGGAGCTCGCGAACAAGCTCGGTCTCACGCCGCGCGCCCGTTTCCACTCGTTCTCCGTCGCAGGCGACGACCCGGTCTTCATGCTCACCGCGCCGATCCCCGCCACCCAGAAGGTCCTCGCCAAGTCGGGTCTGAGCATCGACGACATCGACGCCTACGAGGTCAACGAGGCGTTCGCGCCCGTGCCGCTCGCATGGGCCCACGAGTTCGGTGCCGACCCGGCCAAGCTCAATCCGTGGGGTGGCGCGATCTCGCTGGGCCACGCGCTCGGGTCGTCGGGCACCCGCCTGCTGAGCACGCTCGTCAACCACCTCGAAGCGACCGGCGGCCGTTACGGTCTGCAGACGATGTGTGAGGGCGCGGGCATGGCCAACGCAACCATCATCGAACGTATCTGACACACAACACTATTCGGAAGGACATTCAATGATCGTCAATGACAGCGTTGCCGTCGTCACCGGAGGCGCTCGGGTCTCGGCCTCGCCACCACCAAGGCGCTGATCGCCGACGGTGCCACCGTCGTCATCATCGACCTCCCCTCCTCCAACGGTGAAGCTGTTGCCAAGGAACTCGGCGACCGTGCGCGCTTCGCGCCGGCCGACGTCACCGACGAGGCGGCCGTCGTCGCCGCACTCGATCTGGCCGAGTCTCTCGGGCCGCTGCGTGTCGCGGTGAACTGCGCCGGCATCGGCAACGCGGTCAAGACCGTCAGCAAGAAGGGTGCATTCCCGCTCGACGGCTTCAAGAAGGTCATCGACGTCAACCTGATCGGCACGTTCAACGTGATCCGCCTGGCGGCCGAGCGCATCTCCAAGACCGAGCCGGTCGACGGTGAGCGCGGCGTCATCATCAACACCGCCTCCGTCGCCGCATTCGACGGCCAGATCGGCCAGGCCGCGTACTCTGCGTCCAAGGGTGGCGTCGTCGGCATGACCCTGCCGATCGCCCGCGACCTCGCGTCGCTGCTCATCCGCGTCGTGACCATCGCTCCCGGCCTGTTCAAGACGCCACTGCTCGGTTCGCTGCCGGAAGAAGCACAAGCCTCGCTCGGCCAGCAGGTTCCGCACCCGGCCCGCCTCGGTGATCCCGCCGAGTACGGCGCTCTGGCCGCGCACATCGTGTCGAACGCGATGCTCAACGGCGAGGTCATCCGCCTCGACGGTGCCATCCGCATGGCACCGCGCTAGACACCGCACGACGCACACGCGAGAGGATGGGATCGATGACCGCACAACCGGAGATCAAGGCCGCGGATTGGCGGGTATTCGAGCAGCTGCGGTACGATCCCATTCTCGAGCATGCACTGGAAGCCTTCAGCGAGAACGGCTTCCACGGAACCACCGTGCGCGACCTGGCCCGGCGGGTGGGTGTGACGGTTCCCGCGCTGTACTACCACTTCGAGAACAAGGAAGCCGTTCTCGTGACCCTGCTCGACGCCGCCGTCCTCGACCTCATCGACCGTGTCCTGGCCGCGGTCGCGGACGGTGGCGCCGACCCGGTCGCCCGATTCTCCAATGCCGTCGAGGCGATCGTGCTCAACATGACGTTCCGCGCCATGCGTTCCGGACTGGATTCCGAACTGCGACACGTCTCTTTCGAGAACCGCCGCACCTACGCCGCGACGCGGAAACGACTCGAACTCATCATGCTCGACCTCGTCCGCGAAGGTGCGGAGGCCGGAGTCTTCGACGTCGACGATGCCGAGGAGACCGTGCGGGCCATGCTCGGCATGCTCCAATCCATCGCCCGCTGGTACCAACTCGACGGACCACTCACCCCGGCGCAGGTCGCCGACCGCTACATCGTGATCGCCCTGCGCATTGTGGGCAACCACGCCACCACCTGAACGTCTCACTGCGAGGAGATCTTTAGTGCTGTCCACAGCTTTCACCGAAACCTTCGGAGTTCGTCACCCCATCGTGCAGGGCGGAATGCAGTGGGTCGGCCGCGCCGAACTGGTCGCCGCCGTTGCCAACGCCGGTGCGCTCGGCATGATCACAGCGCTCACCCAGCCCACCCCCGAAGATCTCGCGAAGGAGATCGCCCGCACTCGCGAGCTCACCGATCAGCCGTTCGGTGTCAACCTCACGATCCTGCCGTCGATCACTCCGCCGCCCTACGACGAGTACCGACAGGTCATCATCGACTCCGGCATCAAGATCGTCGAAACCGCGGGATCGAACCCCGCGCCGCACCTGCCCGACTTCCACGCTGCCGGAATCAAGGTGCTGCACAAGTGCACCAGCGTCCGCCACGCCGTGAAGGCACAGGATGTCGGCGTCGACGGCATCAGCATCGACGGATTCGAATGCGCCGGCCACCCCGGTGAGGACGATATCCCCGGCCTCGTGCTGATCGCGGCGGCGGCAGAGAAGATCACCATCCCGATGATCGCCTCGGGCGGCTTCGGTGACGGTCGCGGGCTCGTCGCCGCTCTCGCGCTCGGCGCCGACGGCATCAACATGGGCACCCGCTTCATGTGCACCGTCGAGTCGCCGATCCACCAGAAGATCAAGGAAGCGATCGTCGCGGCCGACGAGACCGACACCGAGCTGATCTTCCGCCCGCTGCGCAACACCGCGCGCGTGGCCAGCAACACCGTCAGCCGCGAGGTCGTCGAGATCCTCGAGCGTGGCGGCCAGTTCCCGGATGTGCAGGAACTTGTTGCAGGTGCGCGTGGTCGTCTGGTGTACGAGAACGGCGACCCGGAGGCCGGCATCTGGACCGTCGGTACCGTGCAGGGCATCATCCACGACATTCCCACCGCCGGTGACCTTGTCGAGCGCATCGTCGCTGACGCGGAGGCTCTGATCTCGGAGCGGCTCGCGGGCATGATCAACCGCGTGAACGCCTGACACGTCTCTCATCAGGAGAACCCATGAAGCGCACCCATTTCGACAGTGATCACGAAGCGTACCGGGAAACGGTGCGCGAGTTCTACACCCGCGAAGTCGTACCGAACTACGAACGCTGGGAAGAGGAACGGCTCATCGACAGGTCTGTGTACCTGGCTGCCGGCAAGGCGGGGATACTGGGACTCGGAGTCCCCGAGGAATTCGGTGGATCGGGCGTCACCGACTATCGGTTCCGTCAGATCGTCCAGGAAGAGACTGCCCGCACGAACACCACGTCGTTCGGGGCGACCCTGGCACTGCAGGACGACATCGCCATCCCGTACCTCCTGCACCTCGGAACCGAGGAGCAGAAGGCCCGCTGGCTGCCGCGTATGGCTTCCGGCGAGATCATCGGCGCCATCGCGATGACCGAACCGGGTGCCGGTTCAGACCTGCAGGGCGTCAAGGCCACGGCTGTCCGTGACGGCGACGACTGGGTCATCAACGGCCAGAAGACTTTCATCACCAACGGTATTCACTCCGATCTCGTGATCGTGGTGTGCCGTACCGATCCGAGTGCCGGATCGAAGGGGTTCTCGCTCATCGTCGTCGAGCGTGACACCCCCGGATTCAGTCGCGGACGCAAGCTCGACAAGGTCGGTCTCGCCGCCCAGGACACCGCCGAGCTGGTGTTCGAGGATGCACGGGTGCCCGCCGAGAACCTGCTCGGCACCGAAGGACGCGGTTTCATCCATCTCATGGAGAACCTGCCGCTCGAGCGGATCGGCATTGCCGTCAGCGCCATCACGTCGGCGCGTGCGGCCTACGAGTGGACCAAGCAGTACGTGTTCGAGCGCAAGGCATTCGGAAAGCCGATCGGCGACCTGCAGAACACCCGTTTCGTGCTCGCCGAGATGCTCACGGAGATCGAGGTGACCGAGTCGCACGTCGACCGGTGCATTCTCGCGCTCAACGCCGGCGAACTGACCGCGGTCGATGCGTCGAAGGCCAAGTGGTGGGCCAGCGAGCTGCAGAAGCGTGTCGTCGACCGGGGCGTGCAGTTGCACGGCGGCTACGGCTTCATGATGGAGTACCCGATCGGTCGCGCCTACCGGGACGCACGGATCCAAACCATCTACGGCGGCACCACCGAGGTCATGAAGGAAATCATCGGCCGTGACATCGCTGCCGAGTTCAGGTAGCGAGGTCACGCATGGGGAGCGGCATGTTCGATCTGACCGGTAGAAGGGCTCTGGTGACCGGCGGATCGGCAGGTCTCGGACTCGGCAT
>BBEG01000126.1 GCA_001312645.1 Rhodococcus sp. JCM 9791 | reverse complement strand
AAGCCGTCGACCTGCGGGGGCCGAGCCGTGAGGTTGCGCAGCGCATGGGCCTGATGCCGGGCATCCGCGCACACCGGTTGCACGAGCAGGGGATGGTCTACGTCGACCGCGACGGACAGCCGTACAGCCGGATGCCCGCAGACATGTTCGACGGCAATGGCCCGGTGGCCGATATCGAGATCGCCCGCGGCGATCTGAACCAGGTACTGCTGGACGAGCTGGCCTCGGTCGGAGAAGGGCTCGACTACCGCTACGGCGAATGGATCGAATCGATGACACAGGACGCGGATGGCGTCGAGGTCGTCCTCGCGTCGCGCAGCGTCGAACGGTTCGATCTCGTCATCGCAGCAGACGGCGTCCACTCGGCGACCCGACAACTTGCCTTCGGTCCCGAAGCACAGTTCGCTACCTATCTCGGCGCATACATGGCCCACTTCTCCGTCCCGACCCCTTCGGGGATCGAACCCGACTGGATGACGATGCACCCGATGCGGGGCGCCGCGATCGGGCTCCGTACCGACGTCGATCCGGACACGTCCAAAGCCCTCGTCATGCTGCGCGTCGACGCCGACCCTGCCCTGCGGCGCGACGTCGATGCACAGCAACGGTTCGTCCGTCGGATGCTGGCCGACGCGGGCTGGCTGGCCCCTCAGATCCTCGAAGCGATGGCCGCCACCCCCGATTTCTACTTCGACGAACTCACCCGCATCGATGTGCCGCACCTGTCGGCGGGACGGGTGACCCTACTCGGTGACGCCGGCTACTGCGGGTCACCCCTGAGTGGGATGGGCACCGCCATGGCACTCGTCGGTGCGTATGTGCTCGCCGGGGAACTCGCCGCCGACCCGACCGACCCGGTGGCGGCTCTGGCCCGCTACGAATCCACGGTGACGCCGTTCCTCGACAAAGCGAAGGAACTCCCCGGCGGGGGCGTCAAGATGATGCTGCCGGCCACCAGGATCGGCTCGATACTCACCCGCGCCATGGCCCGAGTCATGGTCTCGCGACCGCTGCGCCCGATGATGAGAAAAATGATGAGCGGAACCGACGAGTACGAATTGCCTTCGTATCCCGTCGATTCCGCTCCCACCGCTCGTTGACGCGGTGCTGCCTCTACATGTCGGAGATGGCCTCCAGCGGCGGGGTCTTCGCAGCCCGATGCCCCGGCCACAGCGCAGCCAGCACACCCACCACACCGGAACCGATGAGCATCCCCACGACCTGACCCCACGGCACCGAGATCCGGTCGAGTCCCTGATCGGCGAGGGTGCTCACGAACGCCCAGCCGAACACCAGCCCCAGCGCGAGGCCGACGACCGCACCGAACACCGCAATGAGCAGCGACTCGATGTAGATGGTGCGTCTGACCTGTGCGCGTTGCATCCCGACGGCGCGGAGCATGCCGATCTCGCGTCGCCTCTCGACGACCGACAACGCGAGCGTGTTCACGATGCCGAGGATCGCGATGACGACAGCGAGTGCGAGCAATCCGTAGAGGATCGCGAGGAGCATGTCGATCTGCTGGGCCTGCTGCCCCTTGAACTGCTCGCGGTCCATGACCTGGACGATCACGAGGTCCTTGGTGGCGTCCTCGAGTCCCGTCCGGACCGCCTCCGCATCAGCACCGTCGGCGGTATTGACGAGCACGACCTGCGCCGACCGCGACGCCGCCGGGGTGAACTGTTCGTACAGTTCGTTCGAGACGATCCACGGACCGATGAGCTGGTTGTCCGCATAGATCCCGACGACGCTGGTGTCGACCGTCTCACCGTCCTTGCTCGTGAGCGGCACGGTGGCACCGAGCTGCCAACCGTTGTCCGACGCGGCAGTCTCCGACACGACCATCTGGTCGCCCGTGACGGTGTCGGTTCCTTCCTTCATCTCCAGCGAGAGGACGTCGTCGATGGAGCCACCTGTCACCGCCGTGCCGAATGCAGGCTCGTCGTCGATCGTCGCCTGCACACCATGGGAGGACACCACTTCCACGACGCCGTCGACGCCACGCGCAGCGTCCTCGGCCGCAATCGGCAGTCCGAACATCGGCGGCCCTGTGAGCACGAACTCGGACTTGACGCCGGTGTCGACGAGCGCGTCGACGCTGGCCTTCGCGGACGAACCGAACACGCCGATGACGGACACGAGCATGAGGCCGAGAGTGAGCGCGAAGGCAGTTGCCGCGGTGCGACGCGGATTGCGGGTCGCGTTGGTGCGGGCCAATCGTCCGACCGCACCGAAGGGTCGTGCGAATACTGCACCGAGGACCTTCACGACCGGTCGAGACAGAGCGGGAGCCGCGAACAACACGGCGAGGATCAGCGCCAACGCGCCTGCTCCGACGGTCGCGGCAGCGCCACCTCCGGTGCTCTGGGAACCGACCGCGACGAGCACGGCACCGACGACAGCAGCGACCGCACCGGCGATCGTGCGGATCTTCAGAGACTCGACGGACGCCGTGGATTCCTCACGCATCGCAGCGACCGGCGGCACATGCATGGCACGCCGGGCAGGCGCGTACGCACTGACGACGGTGACGATGATGCCGACGAGCAACGCGACGATCACCGTCCGCGGCGACAATTGGAGCGGGCCGGACGGCAGTCCGAGATCCGCGGCATTGAGCGCCGCGCGCAGCCCGTAGGCGAGCGCGACACCCGCCGCGATCCCGATCACGCTGCCGATGACACCGACGACGAGCGCTTCGAGGGTGACCGACCGGCCGACCTGCTTGCGGCTCGCACCGATGGCACGCAGCAGGGCGAGTTCGCGCAGGCGCTGAGCCACGATCATCGAGAACGTGTTGTAGATGATGAAGGTGCCGACCAGCAGTGCTATGGCACCGAATGCGAGCAGGAAATAGTTGAGGAAGCTCAACGCTTCCGACACCTGATTCTGGGTTTCCTCAGTGACTTCGGCGCCCGTCTGCACCTTCATGTCGGGCAACGCGCCGGCCACCTCGTCACGCAGCGCTTCCGGGGTCATCGACCCGTCGCCGACGATATCGAGGAACTGGACGTGCTGACCGTCGGTGAACAACTGGCTCGCCTGCTGCTCGGTGAACAGGACACCGATGTATCCGCCGGTGTCGGTGTCGAGGTCGTAGATGCCGCTCACGGTGACGGGAACCATGCCCTGGGACATCGTGAGGACCTTGGTCTCGTCGCCGATCGCAAGGTCGCCACGCTCGGCTGCGCTCGTGTTGAGCGCGATCTGCCCGGGCGCCGTGGGCGGGGTGCCTTCGGCGAACACCTCGGGCTCTCCGACCGATTGTTCCGGCGGGAACCACGCGTACCCCTCGGCGGGTGCACCGCCGGTCTGGATCGCGGCGCCGTCGGAGCCGAGCACGATGAGTCCGCCACCGATCGTCGGTGCCGTGCGTGCGACGCCGTCGAGTGAATCGACACGGGTGATGTCGTCGATCGGTACACCGCTCGAGCCGAACTCTTCGCTGCTGACGCGACGTCGACGCCCTTGGCGACGTCACCGAAGATATCGTCGAACGTGCGCTGGAGGGTGTCGGTGAACACGAACGACCCGGTGATGAAGGCCGTGCCGAGCACCACCGACAGCACCGTCAGGGCGAGCCGCACCTTGTGTGCAGCGAGGTTGCGCAGCGCAACCTTGCGGATGGGATTTCCACTCATGGTCGCCGACTCCTACTGCGCCGTAGGGGCAGTGGCTGTAGGAGCAGCGGCAGCGGTGTCGAACTGCTTCATGCGGTCGAGCACCGAGTCGCGGTCGGCTCGCGCATCTCTCGACGATGCGGCCATCGGACAGGAACACGACGCGATCGGCGTACCCGGCAGCACGCGGATCGTGGGTGACGATCACAACGGTCTGCTCGAACTCGTCGACCGCGGCGCGCAGAATCGCCAGCACCTCACCGGATGAGTGCGAGTCGAGGTTGCCGGTCGGTTCGTCGCCGAAGATGATCTCCGGCCTACCTGCCAATGCACGAGCACACGCGACACGTTGCTGCTGGCCACCGGACAGTTCGCCGGGTTTGTGGTCCAGACGGTCCCCCAGCCCGAGCCTGCCGACCACGGTGTCGAGCCATTCGGTGTCGACTTTGCGCCCGGCGATGTCGAGCGGCAGCGTGATGTTCTCGAGCGCTGTGAGTGTGGGGACGAGGTTGAACGCCTGGAAGACGAAGCCGATGCGGTCACGCCGGAGCTGGGTCATCGCCTTGTCGGACAGGGTCGTCAGGTCGGTGTCGCCGATGAGCACCGCGCCCGAGGTCGCACTGTCGAGGCCTGCGAGGCAGTGCATCAGTGTCGACTTACCGGATCCGGACGGGCCCATGATCGCGGTGAACTCACCGGCGGCGAACTCCACCGTCACGCCGTCGAGTGCGTGAACTGCGGTTTCGCCGGTTCCGTAGATTTTCTTCAGGTCCTGGGATCGAGCGGCCGGGGCCGAATGCGAAGGCATGCGCACCATCTTTCCCGGTGATGCCTAATCGCACCATCGGGGACCACCCTGATTCGTGATCAGGGTGGTCAGGGTGTCAGCTCCAGCGTGCCTGCCCACCATCGAGAGGAATGGTGGCGCCCGTGAGATAGCGCGCGCCGTCGCCGACGATCCACAGAACGGCCCGTCCGATGTCTTCTTCACAGTCGCCGATGCGGCCGAGCGGGATGCTCCTGACGAACTCCGCTGCCTCGTCGGGCCGGTTCTCGGTCCACCATTTCAGTCCGGGTGAGAGCGCGTGCGGGGCGACCGCGTTGACGCGGATGCCGTCGACACCCCATTCTGCGGCCGCGGCCCGCGTCAGGCTGCGCAGCGCTTCCTTGACGGAGGCGTATCCCCCGTAGCCGCTCATGTCCCACCGCACCGCAGCCGACGAGACCATGTTGACGATCGATCCACCGCCACGCTGCTTCATGATCGGATACACCGACTGCATCGCATGGAGCGACGCGATGGGACCGGATGCGTACGCCTTCGTCATCAGCTCGGGAGTCAGATCGAGCACCGGACCGAGCGGATTCAGGCTCGCGTTGTTGACGAGGACGTCCACTCCTCCGAACGCCTCGACGGTCTTGTCCACCGCCGCGGTGATCTGCGCGGTATCGGAGATGTCGCAGGTAATCGGCTCGGCGGTACCACCGAACCCGCGGATCTGCTCGACCGTGTCGACGAGTTTCGATTCGGTCCGTCCCGTCACCGCGATCGCAGCCCCTTCGCGGGCGAGCGCGAAGGCGATGCCCTGCCCCACCCCCTGGCCTGCTCCGGTGATCAACGCGACCTTGCCATCCATTGCGCCCATGCGGCGACCTCCCTGTCTCGGCCCCCGCATGGAAGCAGACCCCACCGTTTCCGAGCACTCGCCGGTCCTGCTCACCGGAATGCCCCGCACTCCGCAGGAGTTACGTCGTGGCGACACGGGCTAGGCTCTACTCGACACCGGACCACCTCGGTCCGCAGGCACCACAAGCGAGGGCAGCATGAGCGAGCACAACCACGACGGCCACGATCACGGCCAGGGCAACGCTGCCGCCGAGCCCCTCCGGATCGACGGCGCGTTGGCCGTCGCGACCGAGGAGTACACGCAGCTCCGCGACCTGGCGATCCACGCGCTCACCGACCTGCTCGGCAGCGCGCCGGAGCCCGACGAGGACGGCGACATCGCGATTCCCGTCCACGGATTCGGTGTGTACGTGACGGTCGCGGAGGACGGCCCGCAGCTGCACATCTGGTCGTCGCTGCTCGGTGATCTCGCCGACCGCTCCAAGGCTGCCGATCAGCTGGCAGACCTGTCGAGCGAGTGGGCGCGCCTGCGTTTCACCATCCAGGACGGGCACCTGCTCGTCTCGACGATCCTCGATGCAGATCCCTTCGCGCCGCAGCACCTGATCAACCTGATCGACGAGATCCACGACCTCACGCACGAACTCGACGACGACTTCGCAGCACGATTCGGTGGTGTCCTCGACTGCGATGCCGACGACACGTCATATGCCGGACCGTGCGGTGGTGGCGGTTGTGGTGAAGGCTGCACCTGCGGCCACGGCGGCGAGGATGCGGGCGACCTGGGTGCGGACATCCCTGTGGGACAGCCCGAAGCGTAACCCTGGTGGCGTGATCACTCGGGCGTAACCCACTCGGGACACCACGATCCAGGGCTAGTCTGTACGGCATGCGGATAGGTGCGCATGTCAGGCAGGACGACGATCCCATCGGCCAGGGCAAACGGCTCGGCGCAGATCTCGTGCAGCTGTTCCTGTCGGACCCGCAGAAGTGGCATACGCCGGGTGAGCACCTCGTACCGAGCAGATTCTCGCCTCTGAGATCGATGTCGTGGTGCACTCGCCGTACGTCATCAACGTGGCGAGCCTGAACAACAGGCTTCGGATGCCGTCACGTAAAGCCGTCGCCGATCACGCCGACGCTGCGGCGAAGATCGGCGCGTTCGGACTCGTCGTACACGGCGGGCACGTCCGCGACGGCGAGAGCGTGGCCTCCGGCGTCCAGAACTGGCGCAAACTGTTCGAACGGCAGGAGGACAAGGGCGGGTTCGCGGTGCCGATCCTCGTCGAGAACACCGCCGGCGGGGATTTCGCGATGGCCCGCTACATCGATGCCATCGGCCGGCTGTGGGACGCGATCGGCGACTACGACGTCGGATTCTGCTCGATACATGCCATGCGTGGGCGGCGGGTGAAGACCTCGTCGACGCCGTCGAACGGGTGCGGGCGCTGACCGGCCGCATCGATCTGGTGCATTTGAACAACTCCCGCGACGAGTTCGATTCCGCCCGCGACCGCCACGCGAATCTCGCCGACGGCACGATCGACCCGCAGTTGCTCGCCGAGGTCGCGTTGAAGGCGAATGCGCCGGTGATTCTGGAGACGCCCGCCGAGGGGCTGGCCGACGACATCGCCTATCTGCGTGAGCAGACGTCCTGAGCGGTGGTTATCCGGTCCGGCTCGGCTGCCTCATAGTCGGGGGTCGACCGGCTCCGATTCCAACGCGAGGACCGCGAACACCGCCTGGTGAATCCGCCGAAGCTGTCGCGGGTGGGGGCGACGCTCCCTGCTGCCGTGATGAGTTTCGGCCTGCTGCGCGGTCGACCCAGGTATGACGATGACGACGAAAGTACTGAGCGTGTCGGTTCCGGTGGCCGACCAGGATGCCGCACTGAAGTTCTACACCGAGACGCTGGGGTGCGAACTCCGCGCCGACGTGGAGATCTGGCCGGGCGCACGGTTGATCGAGGTCGTGCCGTCCGGTTCGGAGGTCTCCCTGCTACTTCTACCGCCCGTCGGCGAGATACCGGTCGCGATCCGCTTGGGCACCTCCGACGCTCGTGCCGCGCACGACACGATCCGCGCGTCCGGGACGACCCTGCACAACGACGACCTGATCCGCATGGAGGGTGTGCCGGCGATGTTCTCCTTCACCGACCCCGATGGCAACGGTCTGGTCTACCTGGAGGACACCGACGACAAATAGTTCGCTCGTGCCCGACCGCTGTCACGGCCGAGCCGTCATGACCGAGCCGAGTCGCCGTCCCACTCGTGAATTCCCACCACTGTAAGCAACGCGAGCAACTCGGCCGCCGGCGTGCCGGGCGCTGCCGAATACACCATGACCGATTGGTCGACGTCCGGGATGTGCAACGCGTCGCACTCGAGGACGATCGGCCCCAACGCCCGGTGGTTCACCGTCTTCGTGTGTGTCCGCCACCCACCGACCGTGCCGCTATTCCACAAGGTCGCGAACTGCTCCGATCTGCTGCGCAGTTCATCGACAAGTGCGCTCAAGCCGGAGTCGCTCGGATAGCGGGCCGACGCGGCGCGAAGACTCCCGACCGATTGTTCCGCCGTCGCTCGAATTCTTCATCGGTTGTACCGACCGTGCTCATCGGAGGATCGGCCGGGTCGGGAAGGAAGCGCAGTCGGTTGATGTTGCGACGGTGCGGGGGCAACGCCGACCAATCGCCATGCAGCGCAGAGGCCATCGCGTTCCAGGCGAGGACATCACCTTTCGCACTCATCACCACGACGGGCAGGTCTGCGAACCGGTCGATCAGGCGCAATACGCTCGGCCGCACGTGCATGTCGATCGTGCCCGGGCCGGGAGGCGAGACCCCTGCCAGGTGGAACAGCTGATTACGACCGTCGAGGTCGAGTCGCAGCGCCCTGGCCAGGGCACCGAGAACCTGCGCCGACGGAACGGGTCCGCGTCCCTGTTCGAGGCGGACGACGTAGTCGACGCTGATCCCC
This sequence comes from Rhodococcus sp. JCM 9791, assembly GCA_001312645.1. GTDB lineage: Bacteria > Actinomycetota > Actinomycetes > Mycobacteriales > Mycobacteriaceae > Rhodococcus. Next base: position 6,341 of record BBEG01000126.1, on the reverse strand, counting down.
GCCAGCATCGCGACCTCCTCCCGACGCAGCCCGGGGGTGCGGCGGTGCGAACCCGACGGCAGACCGACCTCGCCAGGCGTGATTCGTTGACGAGCGTGCCGCAGCGCGGCCGCCAGTTCGGTGCGATCGATCGCCATTCCTCCAGCATGACAACCTTGTGCGCCGCATGGGTAGTACTGCCGATCCCACGATCGTCCGGTCCTGGTCCCGAGTGGATCGAGCGATGACAGTGGTGGCATGACCACACAACATGGATCCACAGTTCTCGTCACCGGCGCCACCGGAGGGCTCGGCGCCGAAACCTGCCGCCGTCTCGCCGCTTCCGGACACACCATCTGGATGGGCGTGCGCAACGTCGACGCCGGCAATGAGATTGCCGCGAAGATCCGAGTCGACAGCCCCCGCTCCGATGTTCGCGTCGTCGAACTCGATGTCACCAGCGACGACTCCGCCACGGCTGCCTATCAGACAGTGTCGGAGTCGGGCACAGGTCTCGATGTCCTCGTCAACAACGCCGGTATCGCGGGCAGACTCGCCGCTCCCACCGACACCGTCCCCACCGATTTCCTGCCGGTCTTCGGAGTGAACCTGCTCGGACCTGTCCGCGTGACCCATGCCTTCCTGCCGTTGCTCACGCAGTCCGTGTCGCCGCGGTTGGTGATGGTGTCGAGCGGAATGGGTTCGTTCGGCGTGACGACCGATTCCACGCGCATCGAATCCACGTTGCACGGCCTTGTGTATCCATCGTCGAAAGCGGCTTTGAACATGGTGACCACCATGTACGCCAAGGCACTTCCGGATATTCGCGTCGTGGCTGTCGACCCCGGTTACACGGCGACCGCACTCAACGGCTTCTCCGGCACCCAATCGGTCGAAGAAGGCACCGCTGCGATCGTCGAGGCATGCACCGCACCTTCACCAGCGGGAATGTTCATCGACCGTCGCGGTCCGGTGCGTGGTGATCCCGCCGGTGAGATAGCGCTGCAGTGTCGGCGCGATAATCTCGACGAGTTGTCCCGGGGGCAGCGACGCCAGGGGCTCGAGTGCCAGGATGTAACGCACGAGCATCACCCCCGCCATCTGGGTCGCTACCAACTCGGCCCGCAACCGACCAGTGCCCTCAGGTTGATCGATCCTGCCCAGCAACGGTTCGAGCGCCACCTCGAGCAGGAATGTTCGGATCAGTCCGCTCTCGCCACCGCTGATCTGGGCTCGGAACATCGCCACCGCCGCATCGCGGTGCGGGGACTCCCATATTCCGATCAGGGCGGAGGCAAGTGCGTGACCGAGGTCCGCGACGGTGTCTCGTACACCGGTGCGAGGACTTCTCTGGGGTCGACGGGCAGCGCGATGGATGCGGTGAACAATTCCATCTTCGTACCGAAGTAGTGATGGACGAGCGCTGCATCCACTCGTGCACGTGCCGCCACTGCACGCACCGTCGTCTTGTCGAACCCGTTGGCAGCAAACAGTTCCCGCGCGGATACGAGGATCGCTTCGCGTGCACCCGAGTTGCCGGGGCGCCGGCCCGAACGCCGAGGGCTCCGCGATTCGGTGGTCACGGTGTCCTGCGGCGCAGGGTCGCAGCGCCGAGCGCGAGGGCTGCCGCAGCGAATACGGCAACGACGATGAGATCACGAACCATGACAGCAGTGGTCCCCGGGTGTGTCGTGATCTCCTGCAGTGCCTCCACCGCATAGCTGAGCGGCAATACATTACTGATCCAGCGCAACCAGTCCGGCAATTGGTCGCGTGGGACGAGCAGACCGCACAACAGGAACTGTGGGATGACAAGTACCGGCATGAACTGCACCGCTTGGAATTCGGTGCGGGCGAATGCACTGCACAACAGTCCCAGAGAGACGCCGAGTACAGCGACGAGCACTGCCGTCACGAGTACCCACGCCACCGATCCGGCGCTGGTGACGCCGAGCAGCCAGAATGCCACGGCGCATGCAAGCCCGGCCTGGAGTGCGGCCGCGACGGAGAACGCGCTGCCGTAGCCGGCAAGGAGGTCGAGTTTCGTCAGAGGTGTCGTGAGCAGGCGTTCGAGGGTTCCTGAGCTTCGTTCGCGCTGCATGGCGATGGACGTGACGAGGAACATCACGACGAACGGCAGGATCCCGAGCATCGTCACGGCGATCCGGTCGAACAGCGAGAAGCCGCCCGGCCCGACGGGTGCGTTCTGGTACATGAAGTACAGCAGGATCATCAGCAGGCTCGGCACGAACACGATCATCGCGACGGTGCGGTGGTCGGATCTGAGCTGGCGAAGAATTCGCGTGGTGGTGGAGGCGTAGATGACGGCGCTCATGATCATGCTCCCGTCGAGGTTCGGATCAGGTTGAGGAACGCATCCTCGAGGCTCGGCTCGCCGGTCCGGTCGCGCAGTTCACCGGGGGTGAGTTGCGCGATCAACCGGCCTTCCCGCAGCAGAAGCAGTTGGTCGCAGTGGTCGGCTTCATCCATGACGTGGCTGGACACGAGAAGTGTCGTGCCTCGACCGGCCAATGCCCGGAAGTGGTCCCACAGTTCGGCGCGCAGCACCGGGTCGAGGCCGACGGTGGGTTCGTCGAGCACGAGAAGCTCGGGGTCGCCGACGAGTGAACAGGCGAGCGACAGGCGCCCGAGCTGACCACCGGACAGGGCACTCGCAGCATTACGCGCGTGGTCGGTCAGTCCGACTGCGGCGATCGTGTCGGCGACGGCAGAGCCTCGCCGGCCGTAGAGCGCCGCGAAGTAGGAGACGTTGTCGGTGACCGACAGGTCGAGATACACGCTCGGCGCTTGGGTCACGTAGCCGACACGCCGGCGTAGGTCTGCGGATCCCGCAGGTTTCCCGAGCACGGTGACGCTGCCCGATTCGACGATCTGAGTGCCGACGATCGACCGCATCAACGTGGTCTTTCCACAGCCGGAGGGTCCGAGCAGTCCGGTGATGGAGCCCCTGGAGACCTGCACGGTCACGCCGTCGAGTGCTCGATGGGTGCCGCGTCGGACCTCCAGGTCACGGACGTCGACGGCGAGAGATTCGGATCTGACGTTCATGGTCCACTCAATTCATCGAGTGTTGAAATCATCGTGTGTTGAATTCTGCAACTCGGATCCTCGCCCGTCAAGACCCGCACCGCATCTCCCTCTGTCCGACGCATCGGCGCCGTATCATGAGCTCATGCTTCGCACCCGTCACGCCCTCGCCATCACCGCCGCCGCGTTGGTTCTCGCGGGATGCACCGCCAACGGCGACCCCGTACCCGAGTCTGCGGCATCGATCGAAACGCAGGCCACGACACCGGACGCACCGGCAACGCTGCCCACCGACGCGGCCGACAAGGTCTCCTCCGCGGGCGACAGCGCGAAGCTCACGGTCACCGACATCCGCACCGGGCAGCACGACGGTTTCGACCGCGTCGTGTACGAACTCGCCGGTGAAGGCATCCCCGGGTGGCGGGTCGGCTACGTCGACAGCGCGATCCAGGACGGCAGCGGCAACGAGATCCCCGTCGCCGGTGGCGCCGTGATCCAGGTCCTCATCGACGGATCGGCGTATCCGTTCGACATCGGCGTCGAACCGTATTCGGGTCCCAACCCGGTTCTCGGGTCACCTGGCGGATCCGTCGTCGAAGTCAACGGATCGGGTGTGTTCGAGGGCGTGACGCAGTCGTTCATCGGAGTGGCCGACCCGGACACCCCGTTCTCCGTCTCTTCCCTCACTGATCCCACTCGCTTGGTGATCGACGTGGCGAACTAGTCCTCCCCCGCGCCTACGCTTGACCTCGAGCGCGCTCGAGGTTCTAACGTCGAGCGCGACACAAGGAGGGCTCCCCCATGAGCATGGAAGTCACGGCGTGGAACGCGATGTACAACGCGATGCACGCCGAGAGCGATCGACGCCCGTTCTCCCGCGCAACCATGCGCAGGATCGGTGCATTCGCGCGGCCACATCGACGCAACATCATCGCGTACCTGATCCTGAGTGTGCTCATCGCAGCACTCGGGGTGGCCACACCGGTCCTCGCCGGCCGCGTCGTCGACGCGATCGTCGACAACGCCGCACTGTCGGTCGTCGTCTGGCTGGCGGTCGTCATCGCCGCGATCGCGCTGGTCGAGGCGGGGCTGGGCATCGCCAATCGATGGCTGTCGTCCAGCATCGGCGAAGATCTGATTCTCGATCTGCGCACGACGGTCTTCGATCATGTGCAGCGCATGCCGATCGCGTTCTTCACCCGCACCCGCACCGGTGCGCTGGTCTCGCGACTGAACAACGACGTGATAGGCGCGCAGCGCGCGTTCAGCGACACGCTGTCCGGTGTCGCCGGAAACGTCGTCACACTCGTGATCACTCTCGTCGTCATGTTCGGCATCTCGTGGCAGATCACCCTGCTGACACTGCTACTGTTGCCGATCTTCATCATTCCCGCTCGCACGATGGGCACGAAGCTCGCTCAGCTGAGCCGCGAAGCCGCCAACCACAATTCGGTGATGAACACGCAGATGACGGAGCGGTTCTCGGCGCCCGGCGCCACGCTCGTCAAGCTGTTCGGACGCCCCGCCCACGAATCGTCCGAGTTCGCCGTGCGCGCACGCGCGTCCGCAACATCGGGGTTCGCACCGCGATGCTGCAGACCGTGTTCGTGACCGCCTTGACGCTCGTCTCCGCGCTCGCGCTGGCCCTGGTCTACGGCCTCGGCGGCTTCTATGCGCTACGTGGACAGCTCGATCCGGGTTCGGTCGTCGCGATGGCCATGTTGCTCACCCGCCTGTACGCCCCTCTGACCGCACTTGCCAGCGCGCGGATGGACGTGATGAGTGCGCTGGTGAGTTTCGAGCGGGTCTTCGAAATCCTCGACCTGACACCGCTGATCCGCGAGATCCCCGATGCGAAGCCCGTTCCGGACGGCCCTGTTGCGGTGGAAGTGCGCGATGTGGGTTTCGCATATCCGTCGGCCGACAAGGTGTCGCTCGCATCGCTCGAGGAGGTCGCGGTGCTCGACTCGCGTGGCGGCGAGACGGTGCTGCACGACGTGTCGTTCCGCGTCGAGCCGGGCGAGATGGTCGCGCTCGTCGGATCCTCCGGAGCGGGGAAATCGACCATTGCGCAATTGATTCCGCGGTTGTACGACGTCGACACGGGCACCGTACTGCTCAGCGACACGGACGTGCGCACGCTGACGGCGGATTCGATCCGGGCCACCGTCGGACTCGTCACGCAGGACGGGCACCTGTTCCACGACACGGTCCGCGGGAATCTTCTGCTGGCACGGCCCGAAGCCACCGAGGAGCAGGTCTGGGACGCGCTGCGCCGTGCCCGGCTCGATGAACTGATCCGCAGCCTGCCGACCGGTCTGGACACGGTCGTCGGAGAACGCGGTTACCGCCTGTCGGGTGGCGAACGTCAGCGACTGACCATCGCACGCCTCCTGCTGGCGCAACCGCGTGTGGTGATCCTCGACGAAGCGACCGCACATCTGGATTCGACATCCGAAGCCGCCGTGCAGGAAGCGCTCACCGAGGCACTCGCGGCTCGCACATCCATTGTGATCGCGCATCGCTTGTCGACGATCCGGGCCGCCGATCAAATTCTGGTGGTCGAGGCAGGACGCATAGTCGAGCGCGGCGGGCATCAGGAGTTGCTTGCGGCCGGCGGACGCTACGCCGAGCTGTATCGAACCCAATTCGCCGATTCCGGACCGAAGTCGTCCGCGAATATGCCGATACTTCAGCCATGACGACACAGAGCACCCAGGAAACCGAACTGCTGTTGACAATTCTCGGAAACCAGTTCGCCGGACTGCGCGGATCGTTGTCCGGTCTGACGGCAGAACAGGCGCGCAGCGTCCCGAGCGCGTCGGCGATGAGTTTGGCTTCGCTACTGAACCACCTGATCGACGGGCTCGCGGCGACCATCGATCGGATCTCCGGTGAGCAGAGCCGCGCCGCCGATCCGGTCGCCGCGTGGATGGCCGGATGGGAGGTAGCCGACGAGGCGGTCGCCGACCAGATTGCCCGCCTCGACGCCACCGCCGACCGTTTCGCGGCGACGCTACGCGCGGAACCCGACCTCGATCGCGTCGTCGAAATTCCCGCGGGGGCCGTGGTCTGGCTCGATCAGGGCGTGCCGTTCACCGTGCAGTTCCTGGTCCTGCATCAGATCGAGGAGTGGGCCCGGCATGCGGGCCACGCCGACATCATCCGGGAATCGATCGACGGCGCCACCGCAGATGTGCTGGCGGAGGCGCGTCGATCGATACTCCGTGAACTGTCAGTCGCGGTAACCGCCGCGGCCACCACGGTCGCCGCGATCGCTGCGGTGGGTGAAATCTCCGCTGCCGTATTCCTTG